>JAFUUX010000262.1 GCA_017471325.1 Lachnospiraceae bacterium
AAGCGCAATAAATAATTGCGCTTACTATAACGCTCCGCGAGGATGCGCACGGATTTTGTAAGGAAATATGCCGCTTTCAGCGGCCAAAATCCGGCGCAGTAAACGACAAAACGAAAATAGTTTTGTCGTTTACTATAAATAAAAAAAAATGCTTGCATTATTGTAAACAATCTGATAATATAAGACCGTTGTGGATGAGCAGGTTTCGTCCAAGGTTTTCTAAAGAAGGAGGTGTCGAAGATGGCAAGGTGTGATATTTGCGGAAAGGGTGCACATTTTGGAAACAATGTCAGCCACTCTCACAGAAGATCGAATCATGTTTGGAATGCAAATATAAAGAATGTGAAGTGTACGGTAAACGGTACACCGAAGAAATTGCATGTATGCACAACATGTCTGAAATCCGGGGCTGTTGAGCGCGCATAAATGTGATTTAGTCATGATCAAAGGCAAAAACCACTTTTAGACCTGTAAGCATCAGCCGGGATAAGGTGGTTTTTTTATTGCAATCCTTTCTTTTATCATATATAATATGAATGTTGTTTTGCAATACAGATCATAATAAGGAGGATATCCTATGAAGAGTTCGGTAGATACACATATGGGCAGCATTCAGATCGATAAATCCGTCATTGCGCAATACGCGGGCACCGTTGCGAATGAATGCTTTGGCATCGTGGGCATGGCCAGTGTAAATGCCAAGGAAGGTCTTGTCCGGATATTAAAGAAGGAAAGCGTGGATCACGGCATTACGATACGCAATGAGGGCGGGAAACTGCACCTTGATTTTCATGTGATCGTGGCTTACGGCGTGAGCATTCTGGCAGTAACGGAAAATCTGATCAGCAATGTCAAATATAAACTGGAAAACTATACCGGTCTGGAAGTTGAAAAGATCAATGTCTACGTCGAAGGCGTGCGCGTGATCGATTAAGGAGGAGCAGGAAGTGGCACTAAATACTTTAGATGCAAAAATGATCGCTAAAATGTTTTTGGCGGGCGCCAAGAACCTGGAGGCACAAAAAGAACACATCAATGAACTGAATGTGTTTCCGGTGCCGGATGGAGATACCGGTACGAACATGACACTGACCATTATGTCCGCGGCAAAGGATGTATATTCCCTGAAAAATCCGGATATGGCGACTTTGTGCAAGAGCATCTCATCCGGTTCCCTGCGCGGGGCGCGCGGTAATTCCGGCGTGATCTTAAGTCAGCTCTTCAGAGGCTTCAACAAGGTTGTCAAAAGCCATGATGAGATCGATATCGCCGTGATATCCGCCGGCTGCGACAAAGCCGTGGAATCTGCATACAAGGCAGTCATGCAGCCAAAGGAAGGTACGATCCTGACCGTAGCGAAGGGGATCGCAGAGAAAGCCAATGAGGTATTTGAAAGCGGTGAAACTTCCATAGAGGCGCTTCTGGTACAGATTATCGACCATGCAAAAAAAGTGCTGGAGGAGACACCGGAACTGCTGCCGGTACTGAAAGAGGCCGGCGTGGTGGATTCCGGCGGCGCCGGTCTGGTCGCAGTGCTGGAGGGTATGTATGACGGTTTTCTGGGCAAGGGCATCGAGTTTACCATGGACGAGGCGACTTCCCAGGCGGCAGGTGAGATCCGGCTGCTGCATCAGGAGGAGCCGAAGAAACCGGAGTACAAGTTCCTGTACCATACCACGATCTCTCTGGAACTGGATAAGGCATTCCGCATGCAGAGCGAGCATGAAGTGCGCAAATATCTGGAAGCGGTGGGGGATGAAGTGGCGATTGCCGTGGATGAGAGCATCGTCAATGTCAGTTTAAATACCAACGATCCGGGCATGGCCATCCAAAAGGCTTTAAAATACGGTGAGCTGATCGATGTGCAGGTGCTCAACCGCAAGCACACCCAAAAGGAAGCCGCGCAGGGCAATACGGCAGGAGCAGCACAAAATGCAGCAGCCAAACCGGTGCCGCAGCCGAAAAAGGAAGTCGGCTTTATAGCGGTGTCTGCAGGTGATGGCATCAGCGAGATCTTGAAGAACCTTGGCGTGGACTATCTGATCGAAGGCGGACAGACCATGAATCCGAGTACGGAAGATATGCTCAATGCGATCGAGTATGTCAATGCGGATCACATCTTTATCTTCCCGAATAATAAAAACATTATCCTCGCAGCAAATCAGGCCAGGGATATGACAAAGGATAAGGATATCATCGTCATGCCGTCCAAGACCGTGCCGCAGTGTATTTCCGCGATGATCGCGTATATGCCGGACAGCAGCGTCAAAGAAAACGAGGAAGGCATGAATGAAGCCATGAACAGCGTTCAGACCGGGCAGGTGACTTATGCCGTGCGTGATACATCCATCGATGGCGTGGAGATCCATCAGGATGACTATATGGGCATCGGGGATAAAGGCATTCTTTCCAACGGCAGGGATATCGAGAAGGTCATCATCGGCATGCTGGATAAAATGGTAAGTCCTTCCTCGGAACTGATCAGTATCTATTACGGTGCGGATGTGGAGGAAAGTGCGGCAGAATCGGTGCGCGCAAAGATATCGGAAACCTATAACGGTCTGGATGTGGAATTCCAAAAAGGCGGTCAGCCGGTATATTATTATATCCTTTCCGTAGAGTGATGATCAGGTGAAAATCGGGTAAAAACCACCGGAGTATTGCTTTTAGGCGGTTCAGAGATCGATTTGCAAACAGATTCAGAAGAAACAGAGCAAGTACAGGGAACAAGCGGTGCCGGTGTTGGATGCGGCGCCGCTTTTCTTAAGGATACAGGAGCAGCGTTATATGCAGTTAAACGATCCCATCACGGCCGTGAAAGGCATAGGTGAAAAAACAGCTGAAGCATTCTGCGCGGCAGGCATTTACACGGTAAACGGCCTGCTGCATTATTTCCCGCGCAATTATGAGACGATGCCGGAGATGGTACAGATCCGGGAGATCAGCAGGCCCGGCCGTTATACAGTGCGTGCCCGCATCCTTACCCCGGCCGCCGTATTCAGGAGCCGGGGCAAAGCCGCGCTTTCGTTCCGGATCGGGGACGGCAGCGGGCAGCTCAAGGTCAGTATTTTCGGCATGCCTTATCTGAAAAAACAGATCTATCCGGGCCGGGAATGTATTTTTTCCGGAAACTGCAGCTTTAAGGGGACGGAGGCGCTCATGAGCCAGCCGAAATTCCTGACGGATGAGGAATATGCGCAGCTGCAAAACCGGCTGCAGCCGGTCTATCCCCTGCGCGGGGAACTGACAAACCAGCGGCTCAGAAAGGCACTGACGGAAGCCCTGCCGGCTGCAGAAGAGATCCGGGAATACCTGCCGGAAGATATCCTGGAAAACGAACATCTGCTGCCGATCCCCAAAGCCATACGGCTCATGCACTTTCCGGAGCGCATGGAGGAGGTCTATGCGGCGCGTAAGCGGCTGGCGTTTGACGAATTCTTTTTATTCCTTGCCCGGATGGAACTTTTGAAACAGGGGCCGGAGAAGGAGATAAGCGGCTATGTTTATCCGATAGCGGATACCGAAGCGGCGGTACAGGAGTTTTTGGCAAAACTGCCCTATCCGCTGACCGGTGCACAGGAGCGCACGATCCGGCAGATCCGGCAGGACATGGCTTCCGGTTTCTGCATGAACCGGCTGGTACAGGGGGATGTGGGAAGCGGCAAGACCATCGTTGCGTTTACCGCGGCTCTGGTGGCTGTCTGCCACGGCGCGCAGGCGGCATTGATGGCGCCTACCGAGGTGCTTGCGGCGCAGCATTATAGCGATATCTTAAGGATGAGCGCGGAGTACGGCCTGCCTTTTACGCCGGTACTGTTAAGCGGCTCATTAAAGGCAAAGGAAAAAAGGGAGGCAAAGGAACGCATCCGTTCCGGGGAGGCGAATTTCCTGATCGGCACGCATGCCCTGATCCAGGAGGATGTGGAAGCGAAGGATCTGGCGCTGATCATCACAGATGAACAGCACCGTTTTGGCGTGCGGCAGCGGATAGACCTGGCAAGAAAGGGGGCGCAGCCGCATGTGCTGGTAATGTCTGCGACACCCATCCCCAGAACACTTGGCCTGATCCTGTACGGGGATCTGGATGTTTCGCTGATCGACGAACTGCCTGCGAAGCGTCTGCCGATCAAAAATACCGTGGTGGACGGCTCTTACCGCACCAAACTGTATCAGTTCATCTTAAAACGCATCAGTGAGGGCAGACAGGCCTATATCATCTGCCCCATGGTGGAGGAAGGCGAGGAGGGCACGGCAGGGCTGGCGAATGTGGTGGACTACACAGAAGAACTGCGTGCCAAGTTTCCGCCGCAGATCAGGATCGATATGCTGCACGGCCGCATGAAGCCAAAGGAGAAGAATGAGGTGATGCAGCGTTTCGCAGAAGGCGGGACGGATCTGCTGATCTCGACCACGGTGGTAGAGGTCGGTGTCAATGTGCCGAATGCGACCGTGATGATGGTCGAGAATGCGGAGCGCTTTGGCCTGGCGCAGCTGCACCAGTTAAGAGGCCGGGTAGGGCGCGGGGAATGGCAGTCCTATTGCATGTTTGTGGCCGGAGAAGAGGATAAAAAAATGAGCAAACGCACGCAGGAACGGCTGCATATCCTGAATGAGACCAATGACGGCTTCCGGATCGCCGAGGAGGATCTGAAGCAGCGCGGCCCCGGTGATTTTTTCGGCTTGCGCCAGTCCGGGCTGCCGTATTTTAAGATCGCGGATATTTATACGGATGCGGAACTCTTAAAGCGGGTGAAGGCAGTTGTGGAGAGGATCTGTCGAAATGAGCCGGAGCGTGTGCGCGAGCTGCGGGAGGAATTAAAGGCGCGGGAACAGATGGATTATGTGGATTTTCATGGAATCTGCCTGTAGCACCTTGCCAAATAAAACGGCGGCATATATAATACAATCGAAACAGTAGATTGTCGATGGGGGGATTAGAGAGCGATTGCAAGCTTTTTTTGAATCTGCATTTTATATCACAGGATTCTGCATCTGTTTGTGCTGTCTGATCTATATTTTGCTGCGCGGCCGGCAGCGACGGGAGCACAACCGTTTTTTTCTGATGATCCTTCTGAATGTTATGATCAGTGCGCTTTCCTGCTGCATCAATACCTTTCTGACTTATCACGCCGGCGATTCCGTCTTTCTGAGGGGACTGCAGCAGTTTGCCGCATTTGTTTATTTCTTCGCGCATGCGGCGCTGGCACCCATGTTTTATGTCTATGTCATCTATGTGACCGGTTCCATATACAGGCATCGCAGAAAAAAGAGCCGCTTTGGACTGCTGATGCTGCCGTATTTTGTGATGGCGCTGCTGGTGCTTTTGAATTTCAGCACGCATTGGCTGTATGAGATCACGCCCGAGCATGTTTATCACAGGAATAACGGCATGTATATGATCTATATCGGTTCGGCGCTGTATTTTGGCATGGCGATCGTGGAAATGATCCGTTACCGGCATGCGGCTGACGAGAAACACCGCAAAGGCCTGTTTTATCTGATGGGGATCACGCTGCCGGGCATATTGATCCAGATGATCAATCCGCGCCTGGTGGTGGAGATCTTTGCGGAAAGTGTGGCACTGCTCTGCGTCATGCTGTTTATGGAAGATGACGACGAGTTGCTGGACACCGCTACGGAACTGTATAACCGCAACGCACTTCGGCAGGAACTGCACATTCTGCTGCACATGAAACAGGAGTTTTCGCTGATCGTGATCCACATATTGCATCCGGAAACACTGCAGCGGCATACCGGCATTAACTCGGAGGATGAACTGATGGGGCAGATCGGAGCGTATCTGTGCGGCTTTCAGAATGTCTGCGAGATCTACCGAGTATCCAATAACTGTTTTGCGCTGCTGGGATTTCAGCACACGGCGTCTGTTTCCGGTGAAACGGCGGAGCAGATCTGCAGGCGCTTTGAAGACAGCTGGGAATGTGAAGGGGTGGTGCTGCATCTGCAGGCCCAGATCATGCAGGCGGACTATCCCGCAGACATAAACGGTATGGATGAAGTATTCCGCATGCTGGATACCGCCGGGGAGGCGGAACTGACGGGGGCGGTGCTGCGCGGCGAAAAACTCTCCTATCTTTCGCGCAGTGCGGAGATTTCCAAGGCGCTGCGGCGCGGCTTTGAGGAGCACTTTTATGAAGTGTATTATCAGCCGATCTATGCGCTGGAGAATATGAGCATCCACGCGGCGGAGGCGCTGCTGCGTCTGCATGATGACAAACTGGGGGATATCCCGCCGTCGGAATTCATTCCCATCGCGGAAAATGACGGAATGATCGATGAGATCGGCGCATTTGTGCTGGAGGAAGCCTGCATGTTTCTGGGAAGCGGTCTGCCGGAGCAGATGGGGATCGAATACATCAGCGTAAACTTATCCCTGGTGCAGTGCATGCGCAGCGGTTTTGCGGATCTGGCAAAGGAACTCACGCAGCGCTATGATATCGCGCCATCCCTGATCAGTTTTGAGATCAAGGAATCCGCAGCAGTGGAGGATATCGACGTCTTGCTGCATGTGATACGGGAACTGCGGGAATATGGCTTCCGTTTTTCCATGGACCGTTTCGGCACCGGTTTTTCCGATATGCAGTCCCTGTACACGCTGAATTTTGATGTGATCAAGATCGACCGCAGCGTCTTAAACCGGGCAGAGAGCCGTGTGGGGCGCATCATCCTGGAAAACTGCGTGCGCATGATCCGTGAGATGAAACGGCGTATCTTAGTGGAGGGTGTAGAGACAAAGGAGCAGATCGACCTGCTGAAAAAACTGGATGTGGATTATGTACAGGGGTATTATTCCTCAAAACCCATGACGAAAAACGAACTTCTGGGCATCCTGCGCGTTACGGAACTGGCACGTATGGAGGAACGCCGTGCCAATGCGGCCAGTGAGGCAAAATCCGGCTTTCTGGCAAATATGTCCCATGAAATCCGCACGCCCATCAACGCAGTGCTCGGCATGAATGAAATGATCCAGCGGGAATGCGATGAGCCGCAGATCATGGCGTATGCCAAGGAGATCGAAACCGCGGGGCGGAATCTGCTTTCCCTGGTCAATAACATATTGGATTATTCCAAGATCGAAGCCGGAGAGATGGAGATCGTAGAGGCCGAATACGATCTGAAAAACGCGCTGGGGGATGTGATCCGTTCCATGTATAAAAAAACCAGGACAAAACACCTGACGTTCCGCGTGTTTATCTCGGAGGAACTGCCGGCCAGGCTTTACGGGGATGAATTCCGCCTGAAGCAGATCCTGACCAATCTGCTGAACAATGCCGTCAAATATACAAAAGAGGGTGGAGTACGGCTGACGGTGGAGGGCGAGCGTTATTCGGAGGACGAGCTGCTTCTGCAGATCAGCGTGGAGGATACCGGCTGCGGCATCCGGGAAGAGGATCAGAGCAAACTGTATGAGATGTTTCAGCGGCTGGATATGGAGAGAAACCGTACCATCGAGGGAAGCGGCCTGGGGCTTGCGATCAGTTACCAACTGCTGCAGATGATGCAGGGAGAGATCTCGGTAGACAGCATGTATGGCGTAGGCTCGACCTTTAGGGTACAGCTCATACAGAAGATCGCCACGCAGATGCGGATACGTCCTTTCCGGGCAGAGGAACTCAAAGCCATTTATAACGGCTGGCGCGGTGCCGGGGACTTCCAGGCGCCGGATGCCAAGATACTGATCATAGACGATACGCCGTTAAACCATACCGTGATGAAGCAACTGCTGAAATCGAGCCATGTACAGATCGACACGGCGCTATCCGGCAGCGAGGGGCTGCGTCTGGCGCAGGAGCGGTATTATGACATGATCTTTCTGGATAAGAAAATGCCGGGGATGGACGGTACGGAGACGCTGAAGGCACTGCGCAGCAACCGTGAGGCTGCCAGCCATCGTTCCCCGGTGATTTCCATGACCGCAGTTTCCTATGCGGGCATTGCGGATGCGGAACAGAAACTGGGCTTTAACGATTATCTGGAAAAGCCCGTGGACAGCGGTAAACTGGCAGAACTGCTGCGGAAATATCTGCCGGAAAGCAAAGTATTTCTGAATTGACCGGAGAATATGCAGATGATCTATGAAGTGATCAATCAAACGGCTATGCTGTCAGGTGCGGTACTGGTATCAGTAACGGCGCTGATCTATACGCTGATGCAGGGCCGCACCGGCAAGCAGCAGAATAAAGTGTTTATCGCGCTGACACTGAATATCCTGCTGGCGGCCGTCTGCAATATCATTCGTTATTTTGCCGGTATGTATGCACCCGCAGAGCCGGCTGCCACGCTGATCGTCCAGGTTTCGCATATTGTATACTATATGCTGCATAATCTGCTGGCGGCAGGGTTTGGATTTTACATCATCACCGTAGGAAATTCCGGTCTGCGCATGGACGCAAGGCTCTGCCTGCTCTATGCCCTTCCCTGCGCGGCGGTCGAAATGCTGATCCTGACAAATCCCTGGCATCATGGCATCTATTCCTATGACGCGCGTATGCTTTTGGTGCATAACCATCTGGAATGGATCATCTATGCAGTGTCTTTTGGCTATATCTTCTTTGCTTTCTGCAGCCTGCTGCTGCATATCAGCGCCCTGACCGGGAAAAGGCGCCATACTCTTTTCATTTATTTTGGGATCATGCTCATCGGCATGGTGATCCAGATGCTCAATGCCAGCATCAAGAGCGAACTGCTGGCTGAGGCGCTGGCACTGATCGGGATCATGCTTTTTATCGAAAAAGAAGACGGCCGGATGGATGCGATATGCGGTATCTATAACAGGTCTGCCTTAAAAACCGATCTGGAGAATTATTTCCACATGCACCGGTCTTACAGCGCGGTATGCATACGGCTGACCAATCACGAACTGCTTATGCGCCTGATCGGTGCAAACGGCATGGAGATCCTTTGCAGGAGGGTATGCGAATACTTAAAAGGCATCTGTCCCTGGTATGAACTGTATCATGCCGCGCCTGCGGTATTCATGCTGGTGAAAACAGAAGAAAAAGAGCAGGCTTATGTCCTGGCAGAGCGCATCCGGCAGGATTTTGCGGACGGCCTGTACGTGCAGGGGACGGACACGCCGATCAGTGCCACGGTTCTGCTGGCGCATGTGCCGGAGGAACTGACGCGGCCGGCTGATGTGATGCAGATGAGCGATGTGCCGCTGCCTAAGGCATATGAGAAGGATTTTTTATGCGGGGAGCAGCTTTCTTATCTGACACGGAGCACGGATGTGGAAAATGCGATCGAGCGCGGGATACTTGAGCGGCGTTTTCAGCTTTATTTCCAGACCGTGCATGAACTGGATGGCTTAAAGCTTTATGCGGTCAAGGCGCTTCTGCGCTTATCGGATCCTTTGCTCGGCGATCTGATGCCGGGGGAATTTATCCCCATCGCGGAACGTACCGGACAGATCCACCGTATCGGCATGCTGGCGCTGGAACAGGTCTGCGACCTGATCCGCAGCGGCATCCCGGATCAGCTGGGTCTGCAATGCATCAATGTCAATCTGGCTTTTGTGCAGTGCATGCAGCCGGATTTTGCAGAGCATGTGATGCAGATATTGGAAAGTTATCATGTACCGCCGGCCATGATCAATTTCGAGATCACCAAGCCGCTGACCAGAACGGATTACGATGTGCTGGAGCATGTGGTCGGCGAACTGAAAAAACGCGGTTTCCAGTTTTCCATGGAAGATTTCGGGGCAGGCTATTCTAATGTGGAATCCGTGTTCGCATTGGACTTTGATGTGGTAAAAGTGGATAAATCCGTACTCTGGGCGGCGGCAGAATCCGAATTCGGACGTATCATCCTGCTGAATTCCATCCGGATGATACGTGAATTAAAACGTAAGATACTGGTAGAGGGCGTTGAGAATGAGGCGCAGGTCGCGCTGCTGGAGGATCTGGGCGTGGATTACCTGCAGGGATATTATTTTTCCAGGCCGATGTCCAGAGCGGAACTGGAACGTTTTGGGCAGGAGC
>JAFUUX010000263.1 GCA_017471325.1 Lachnospiraceae bacterium
CCCAGGATCGCAATGATATCCTGCAGGTCATTATATTTCTGCAGATACTCCTGTACCGCACGTGCCGTCTCGTAATGCGCCTGTCCCACGATATCCGCTTCCAGGATACGGGACGTGGATGCCAGCGGATCTACCGCCGGATAGATGCCCTGCTCAGATATCTTTCTGGAAAGCACCGTAGTCGCATCCAGGTGGGTAAACGTTGTGGACGGCGCCGGATCTGTCAGGTCATCTGCCGGTACGTAAACCGCCTGTACGGAAGTCACGGAACCATCCCTGGTAGACGTGATGCGCTCCTGCAGCTGCCCCATCTCCTGGGCCAGCGTAGGCTGGTAACCTACCGCGGAAGGCATACGCCCCAGCAGTGTGGAAACTTCCGAACCTGCCTGCACAAAACGGAAGATATTGTCAATAAACAGAAGCACATCCCGATGCTGTACATCACGGAAATACTCTGCCATGGTCAGACCGGTCAGCGCCACACGCATACGCACGCCCGGCGACTCGTTCATCTGTCCGAAAACCATAGCCGTCTTGTCGATCGTGCCGCTCTCTTTCATTTCATTCCATAAGTCATTTCCTTCACGGCTGCGCTCTCCTACGCCCGTAAAGATCGAATAACCGCCGTGCTCCATCGCCACATTGTGGATCAGTTCCTGGATCAGCACGGTCTTTCCTACACCGGCACCGCCAAACAGGCCGATCTTGCCGCCTCTCGCATACGGCTCCAGCAGATCGATCACCTTGATGCCCGTTTCCAGGATCTCCACACTGACATTCTGCTCCGCAAAAGACGGTGCCGGGCGGTGGATGCTCCAGCGCTCCGCTTCCTCCGGGATCGCCTCTCCGCCGTCGATCGGCTGTCCCAGCACATTAAACATTCTTCCGATGGTCACATCCCCCACCGGTACCTGGATGCTTTCGCCGGTCGCCATGACTTCCATATCCCTGCGCAGACCTTCGCTTTGGGAAAGCATGATGCAGCGCACTACATTGTCCTCCATCAGCTGCGCTGTCTCCATGACACGCACGCCGTGTGCGGTTTCCACGCGCAGCGCCTCACGCAGCCGGGGCACCTGCCCCTTTGCAAATTTTACATCTACCACAGGTCCCGATACCTGTACGATCTTTCCTGTATGCAACACCTTTTCCTCCAAATGCCGGCCGTCCATAAAACGGCTGTTTTCCTATTTATGCTATGTATCCTGCGCGGATGTTTTTTTCTTTTTTTTCTTCTGTGCCCGGGCTCCGGAAGCTACCTCCGTGATCTCCTGCGTGATCGCCGACTGCCGCACACGGTTATACTCGATCTGCAGTTCCCCTAACAGTTCCTCTGCGTTTTTGTTTGCGGAACTCATTGCCGTCATGCGCGCATTCTGCTCTGCCGAAAAACTGTCTACCATAGCGCCGTAGATAAAACCTGCCACATAGGACGGGATCATCTGATCCAGCACGACAGACGGCGAAGGTTCAAATTTATACATCTGATCCGAACAGTGCGCCTGCTCCTCTTCGGAAAGAAACGCCTTGCGCTCAAACGGCAGCACCCTTACCCGCTTCACCGTAGAAGTCATTTCATTTTCCATATCACTGTAGATCACGCGGATCTCATCCACACGGCCGCTGTTGTATTCCTCCAACAGCCGGATACTGATCTCCCTCGCCCTGCGGAAAGTCGGGTCCTGCGCCGTATAAAAGAAGGTTTCCTCCACCGGACCATGATGCGCCTTAAAATACCGGCGCCCGTACTCACCGATCACATAAAGCCGCACCTTCTTATGCTTGCGCATCTCTGCCTCTGCCCGCTTGATCACATTATGATTATAAGCACCTGCCAGCCCCTTATCCGCCGTGATCACCAGATAAGCATAAGTTTCTGCCGGCTTTCGGCCGGTCGGCGGATAGAAATAATGCGACTTTGTCTCTGTCGTGCTCTGAAAGATCCGCTTGATCTCATGCTCCGTGCACTCAAAATACGGTCTGGTCTTTGCCAGTTCCTCTTTTGCCTTGCGCAGTTTCGCGGATGAGATCAGATACATCGCATTGGTGATCTTCCTGGTATTACGGACGCTGACGATCCGGTTTTTCAGTTCTTTGATGTTTGCCAAAGTTCCAGATACTCCCTTGCCGTTTCAATGATCTCTGTCTTCTGCTCATCGGAAAGCGTGCCTTCCCGGTCGATCTGCTGCATCAGCGCAGATCTTTTCTGTTCAAAATAAGCCAGCAGCCCGTTCCGGAATGCCTGTACCTTTGCGGTTTCCACATCCTGCATCACATGTGCCGTGGCCGACACCAGCATCACCACCTGCTCATGCAGCGAAAACGGATGTCCCTGCGGCTGCCGCAAAAGCTGCATCAGTCCCTGACCATATACCAACTGCCGCTTCGTGGTATCGTCCAGGTCACTGGAAAACTGCGTAAATATCTCCATCTCACGGTACTGTGCCAGATCCAGACGGATGGAACCTGCCGCTTTTTTCATTGCCCTGGTCTGTGCCGCACCACCCACACGGGATACGGAAAGGCCTACATTGACTGCAGGTCTCTGTCCTGAAAAGAACAGATCGCTTTCCAGAAAGATCTGCCCATCCGTGATCGAAATGATATTGGTAGGGATATAGGCGGATACATCTCCGGCCTGTGTCTCTACGATAGGCAGCGCCGTCATACTGCCGCCGCCCAGTGCATCCGACAGATGCGCAGAGCGCTCTAACAGCCTGGAATGCAGGTAAAATACATCACCCGGATAAGCCTCACGTCCCGGGGAACGATCCAGCAATAAGGAAAGCGCACGGTAAGCAATGGCATGCTTGGACAGATCATCATATATGATCAGTACATCCTTGCCATGATACATAAAATGCTCTCCCAGAGACGTACCGGCATAAGGCGCGATATACTGAATGGGCGCCGGCTCGCTTGCCGTGGCGCTCACCACGATGGTGTAATCCATGGCGCCTTTCCGTTTCAGATTTCCCACCAGTTGGGCAATGCTGGATGCCTTCTGGCCGATCGCGACATAGATACAGATCACATCCCTGCCCTTCTGGTTCAGGATCGTATCCAAAGCGATCGCCGTCTTGCCCGTCTGACGGTCGCCGATGATAAGTTCACGCTGTCCCCGGCCGATCGGGAACATGGAATCAATGGTCAAAAGCCCTGTATACATGGGGGTATCCACTGCCTGCCGCTCAATGATGCTGGCAGCGGGTGATTCCATGATACGGTAATCCTCTGCAGCAATGGGACCCAGCCCGTCGATCGGCTCCCCCAATGCGTTGACCACACGCCCCAGAAACCCCTCTCCTACCGGGATGCCTGCCGTCTTTTTGGTACGGCGTACCCTGCTGCCTACGGTCACATCACTGTCATCTCCAAACAGGATCACGCCCATGGAATCCTGCCGGATGTCCTGGAACATGCCCTTGACACCGGATTCAAACACCACGATCTCGCCGTATTCCGCACCGCCCAGGCCATCAATAAATACAATGCCGTCGCCTACGGACAATACTGTCCCTTCTTCTTCCGGCACTGTCTCCACATTCCAGCTGTCGATGGAAGACTTAAACAGGGAGATCACATCATCTCCCGCCTCTTCCTTCTGCACCAGTTCGCCCAGCAGTTCTTTTAACTGGTAGAAACGTCCCTCTTTGGTATAGTCATATACCTCATCTCCGACCACCAGACGGAAGCCTTTTCCGGTCGTTGCATCTTCACGCCATACCAGTTCATACTCTGCCGAATATCTGTTTTTTAAGAAAGCCCCCAGTTTCTCCCGCTGTGCCGCATTGGGTTCCTCTGCCGCATAGAGATATGCTTTGGGCATTTTAACTGTGGCCATTCGCACGGCTCCTTTCCGCATCCCGGATAAAATCCTCGTACGGATCCCCGGATGCCTCTCCAGCCATCACCTTGCGTGCCGCGGTCTCGATCATCCGGGAAATATCCTCTTTCGCCCCGCTCACGATAAGCGCACGTTGTTTCTCCGCTTTTTCGCGCGCATCCGCTACGATCTTCTTTGCCTCTGCTCTGGCAGCCTCGGTCTGTTCTTTCTTCAGTGCGCTGATCTCGTCATTTGCTGCTTTGCGCTGTTCCTCGATCTCTTTCTCCGCCGCTGCCAGTTTCTCATCATAGGCCGCCTTCTTTGCTTCGGCTTCTTCCAGCGCCTGCTTTGTTTTGCTGTCCAGATCCGCATAATAATCACTGCGTTTTGCCATAAACTTCTTCACCGGCGCATAGAGCAGCACATACAGCCCTACAAACAGGATGATCACATTAAAGAAATGCAGCAAGATCTGTGTAAAGTCAATTCCTAATGGCATAACTACCCTCCTTTGATATACTGGAAGTTCTTAATATCCATATTCGGGATATTGGGAACTTCTGCATATACCGCGCGGTGCAACATGCAGAATCCCATCTGTTTGTTCGCGCGAGTATAACACCTGCAGTCCCCTGCCCGCTATCCTTGCACAACTTTATAACACGAATACGATCAGGATCGCCACGATCAATGCGTAGATAACGACCGTCTCGATAAATACGAGGCCAAGCATGAGCTGTGTCTGGATCTTTCCGGATGCTTCCGGCTGGCGTGCCACGCCTTCATTGGATTTCGCGATGGCCATACCCATGCCGATGGTGCCGCCCAGGCCTGCCAGACCGATAGCGATCGCCGCTCCGACTGCCTTTAAGCCGATGTCGCCGCCGCCTGCTTCCGCCTCTGCTGCCGCCGCAGGCGCATCCGACGCTGCATTTGCCCTGATCGCACCGGCAAACATGCCCGCGCTCATCAATACGATCACGACTGCCAACATTACCGCAATTTTCTTCATGTGTTTCATTTTTTCCTCCTTCATGTGGGAACCCCAGCTGATCCAACAATAGTTTTTTTTGTTTTTTATGCCGCTTCTTCCGCAGGCAACTGTTCCTTTGCCTTCTTTGGCTTTTTCTCCGATACTTCCGTCACTTCCCCGTAATAAACGCTGGTGAGCATCGTCAGGACATAGGCCTGGATGAGCGCGTGCAGTACCGTAAAGAGCACACCTACGATCACCGGCAGCACAAAACTCAAAGTGATGTAGTAATAGACCAGTTCCGTCGTCAGCATGCCCGAAAGCAGCGCGCCAAAGAGACGGAAGGTCATGGATACCGGCAGGGAAAACTCCTTGAGCGTCTTTCCCACGCCTTTTATTTTGTTTACCAGGATGCCGCCCGATAAAATGAAGAGATAGGACAGCACTCCCATACAGAGCGCTCCGTTGATGTTTGCCAGCGGCGCCGGCAGCGAGATCGAATGTCCCTCTGTCGTCAATGCCTGAAAACCGAAGAGTTCAAACATGGTTCCCGCAAAGATATAAGTACCCGCACCAAAGATGTAAGCCCCAAGCGCTCCGTTTTTGTGAGGCGAATTGGTCTTTGCCAGGCTGTCAAAGATCCCCACCCACTGCTCAATCAGAAACTGCAGTTTTCCGGGCACCATCTGAAACTTCGGGATGGCAAAGATCCTGAGCAGCAATGCGCTCAGCAGCAGCACCGCCGTCACGATATAACCGGATACCAGCGACGGATCCACCGCAAAACCAAAGAAATTGATCTTGTTTTCATCATGCAGCACGGCATCTCGCATGGCTGCCTTGATGGACTCATGCTTTTCCGGCTGTGGCAGCATCACGATCCCTGCAATGATAGCGATCAGAAACAGGCCTGCCACGATCAAAATGTTTCTTCTCTGCTGTTTGCTCAAACAGTTCATCTCCTTTCTGTTATGAAAACACTTTCGGTCATTTCCGCAGTCCTTCTCCGGATGCTGCGAAACCATGACCGTTTACCCTACTTCCTTCTGCAACTGTTCCTCTGCCACTTCCAGCATCAGCCGCAGGCGGTTTAACTGGTTCACCTTGCTGGCGGACGGATCATAATCAATGGCCACGATATTGGCCTGCGGATATTTCTCCTTGATCTTCTTCGTCACGCCCTTGCCCACGATATGGTTCGGCAGGCAGCCAAACGGCTGCACGCATACGATATTGTTTACCCCCTGGTGGATCAGTTCGATCATCTCACCCGGCAAAAACCAGCCTTCCCCGGTCTGGTTGCCCTGCTGCAGGATCTCCAGCGCGTATTCCCTGATCTGTGAAAGCCTTGCTGCCGGTGTAAAGTGCCTGCTCTGCTCCAGTATCTTATCCACCTTTTTCTTGATGCTGTCCACCAGTCCCAGGCCCAGCCTTGCGGCCATAGCCGCTTTCCTGCTCTTCCCCAGCCTCTTTCCCCGGTAGATCGCGCCGGAAAAACAATACTCCAGGAAAGTCACGATCTCCGGCATAACGACTTCAGCGCCTTCTTTTTCCAGCTGATCCGCCAGATGCTCATTGGCCAGCGGCATGTATTTCACCAGCACTTCACCCACGATGCCTACCCTGGGCCGCCTGATATCTTCCCGCAGTTCCAATCGGTCAAACTCCTGCACCATCTGCCTGCAGTTTTTATAAAACGCAGACATGCCGCCTTTGCCTGACGCAATGGACTGTTTGCAGATGCCCTGCCATTTCCGGTACAGTTTCTCCGCGATCCCCTCTTCCGGCTCATACGGTCTGGCATGATACAGCAGATTGGTCAGCAGATCCCCGTACATTGCCGCCTGCATGACCAGATAAAGCAGTTTTGCGGTCGGTGAAAAGCCGGAATTGGTCTCCATGCCGTTCACATTCAGTGAGATCACCGGGATATGTCCGTAACCGCCTTCCTTCAGCGCCTTGCGGATAAAGCCCACATAGTTGGAGGCACGGCAGCCGCCGCCGGTCTGTACCATCAGCACTGCCAGCCGTTTTGTATCATAATTTCCGGACGATACCGCATCCATGATCTGGCCGGTCACGATCATCGCCGGATAGCAGGCGTCATGATTGACATAACGCTGTCCCATGTCGATCACGTTGCGGTTTTCATTTTTCATCAGTTCCAGCCGGTATCCGCATACCCGGAACGCTTCTTTTGCCAGTTCAAAATGATGCGGCGACATCTCCGGGCATAAAATGGTGTAGCCCGCTTCATTCATTTCCCTGGTATACTCTACCCGCTTATATTCCAGCGGCGCTGCCGCCTGTTTTTTCGCATTGCCTTTTCTTGCGCGGATCGCTGCCGCCATGGAACGCACGCGTATCCTGGCCGCGCCCAGATTGCTTACCTCGTCGATCTTTAGCAGCGCATACAGTTTATCCCGCTGTTCCAGCAGATCACGCACCTGATCCGCCGTAATGGCATCCAATCCGCAGCCAAAGGAATTGAACTGGATCAGATCCAGGTGATCCTCGCCGGCCACATACTCTGCTGCCGCATAGAGTCTGGCATGATACATCCACTGGTTTGTCACGCGCAGACCGCTCTTTAACTCTCCCAGCCCTGCCACGCTGTCTTCCGTCAGCACCGCAAAGCCCAGGCTATGCACCATTTCCGGGATCCCGTGGTTGATCTCCGGATCCAGATGATACGGTCTGCCGGCCAGCACCAGCCCGTGCGCATCATGCTCTTTCAGCCACGCTACCGTTTTGCGCCCTTCCTCCAGCACATCCGCCTTGCAGGCAAGCAGTTCCGCCCAGGCTGCGCGCACCGCTTTCCTGGTTTCCTTTTTTCCTATAGCAAAGTGCTCCTGCATCACGCCTTCCAGGCACTTTGCCAGCACATGCTCGTCCGTAAATGCAATAAACGGCGTATACAGTTTCACCTGCCGTTCCGACAGTACCTGCATATTATTCCGGATATTTTCCGGATAGGAAATGACCATCGGACAGTTATAATGGTTCTGCGCCGATGCCGTCTCCTTCCGCTCATAAAAGACGCAGGGGTAAAAAATCTGCTCCACCCCCTGTTCTACCAGCCAGGCGATATGCCCGTGCACCATCTTGGCCGGATAGCACTCGGATTCACTGGGAATGGAATCCATACCCAGACGGTACAGTTTCTGATCCGAAAACGGTGACAGCACCACCCGGAATCCAAGTCTTTTAAAGAACACCGCCCAGAACGGATAGTTCTCATACATATTCAGCACGCGCGGGATGCCGATCACGCCGCGTTTTGCCTCTACCGGTTCTAACGGCGGATATGCAAACATTCGCTTGCGCTTGTACTCAAACAGGTTCGGTGCCGGATTGGCTTTGCCGCCCCCGCCCACGACACGTTCACAGCGGTTGCCCGTGATATAACGGTGTCCGTTGGAAAAATGTCCTACCGTCAGCCTGCAGCGGTTCTGGCAGCCCTGGCATCTGGACTGTGTCGTTGTAAAAGTCAGTTCCTCAATCTCTTCAAAAGAAAGCATCGTGGATGCGCCGCCGTTCCATCGTTCTTTTGCGATCAGCGCCGCGCCCAGCGCTCCCATCAGCCCCGCCTCTGCGGGACGCACCACCTCTCTGCCGGATACCAGTTCAAAACAGCGCAGGATCGCGTCACTTAAGAAAGTACCACCCTGCGCAATGATGTGTTCACCCAGCATGGCAGGATCGGTCATACGGATCACTTTAAAAAGCGCATTCTTTACCACGGAATATGCCAGGCCGGCCGCGATATCTTCCACCGCAGCGCCTTCCTTCTGCGCCTGCTTTACATTGGAATTCATGAATATGGTACAGCGAGTGCCCAGATCCAGCGGCATGCGTGCCTTCAGCGCCAGTTCCGAAAAACTTTCCGCCGTGTATCCCAGGGAATCCGCAAAATTCTCTATAAAGGAACCGCAGCCGGATGAGCACGCTTCGTTCAAAAGGATCGAGTCTACACTGCCGTTCTTGATGCGGATGCATTTCATGTCCTGTCCGCCGATATCGATGATGCAATCTGCCTTCGGCTCCACAAAGCGAGCCGCGTAATAATGGGCAATGGTCTCTACCTCGCCCTCGTCCAGGCCAAATGCCTCTTTTAAAAGTTTCTCTCCGTAACCGGTAGAGCAGGCATGCACGATCTTTGCGTCTTTGGGCATCACCCTGCTTAAGCCGCGCATTGCTTCTTTGACACAGCCTACCGGATCCCCCTTGTTATTTCCATAATAAGAATACAGCAGTTCCCCGTCTTCCGACAAAAGCGTCATTTTGGTGGTCGTGGAACCTCCGTCGATCCCCAGGAAACAGTTCCCGTGAAATTCCGATAATTCCTTACGGGGTACTCTGTTGCTGCGCTGCCGTTCCCGAAAGGCTTCCAGATCCGCTTCCGTCTCAAACAGGCAGGGCAGATGCTCCAGTTCCATGCCGGTACCCACATTGGCCAGGCCGGCACGCAGTTCCTTTAAGGAAACCGCATCCCCTTTCATGCCATGGATCGCCGCTCCTCTTGCAGCAAATAAATGTGCATTTTCCGGCACGATCGTTTCTTCCGGCGTCAGGTGCAGGGTATCCGCAAAGCGCTCCCGCAGTCTTGGCAAAAAGTGCAGCGGCCCGCCCAAAAAGGCTACCTTCCCTTTGATGCGCCGTCCACAGGCCAGGCCGGATATGGTCTGATCCACCACCGCCTGAAAAATGCTGATCGCCAGGTCTTCCCTGGCCACACCGTCATTGATCAGCGGCTGGATATCGGTCTTCGCAAAAACGCCGCAGCGCGCTGCGATCGGGTATTTGGTATGGGCATCCTTCGCCAGGACATCCAGACCGGCCGCATCCGTCTGCAAAAGGGATGCCATCTGATCGATAAACGCCCCCGTGCCGCCGGCACAGATCCCGTTCATGCGCTGTTCCACACCACCGGTCAGATAGACCAGTTTGGCATCCTCGCCGCCCAGTTCTATGATCACGTCCGTCTGCGGATACAACTGCCGTACAGCCCCGACAACTGCCACCACCTCCTGTACAAACGGTATCTGCAGCCGCTCCGCAAGCTGCAGCCCGCCGCTGCCGGTGATCTCTATGGTGCACTGCGCATCCCCGATGGTATCCAGCAATTCTTCCAATAATTGTTCCAGCACGGCACGCACTTCCGCATGGTGTCTTCTGTATGCCGAATAAGCCACCTTTCCTTCCGGATCGATGGCGATTGCTTTTACTGTTGTCGAGCCGATATCCAGCCCGACATGATAGATCTGTTTCTTATCTTCCACGTCTCAACTACTCGATTCTCTTTCTCCTCTGATAACGCAGTTTTGTATTCTGACCAACACTGCCCGGAGCCGCTGCCGTAACGCTCATATGTCGCTAACGGTATCTGACTCCCCACAAAATACATCTTTTATACCACACTTGACGTTTTTTTTCAAGTGCCCGGATCACTTTAGACAACATTTCTTGTTACTATTCACAGCCCTTCAGGCTGTGATAGTAACGGGTTTTGCCAATGAAAATCGCCTGCGGCGATGGGCAAACCCCCTCTCTCCCGGAATGTTTTGGGTCGTAATCGCGCATACAAGTTCCTGCTTAGAGAGTGTAGCGAACTTAGCAGGACTGCATACGTTAGTAGCAAGTGCGCGATTCGACTGTGAATAGTAACCATTTCTTTCTCATGCATACTCCCTCTTTTTTTATAACATATTGTTTTATATCCACTTAAACCACGGTTATTCCTGTATGATATGCTTGTTTTAAATATCAACACAAACAAAAGGAGGGGAACTATGAGTTACAGTGATTACAATTCCGTAGCGGACGGCGTAGCTGCCGGTATGGCCGGCGCGTATGTGATCGGCGGTCTGATTGTGGCCGTGCTGACGATCATCGCAGACTGGAAGATTTTTGAAAAGGCAGGTGAGGCTGGCTGGAAGAGCCTGATCCCGTTCTACAACCTTTACATCATGTTCAAGATTGCATGGGGTAACGGTTGGCTGGCGCTTCTGCTGCTGGTCCCTTGTGTAGGCTCGGTATTTATGATCATCATGAACTATAAACTGGTGAAAGCCTTCGGGCAGGGCATCGGCTTCTTCATCCTGTCGATATTCTTCCCGAATATCACATGGCTGATCCTTGCTTTCGGTGATTCACAGTACATCGGTCCGCAGTAAGGACTTTCTCATGAAACAAGAAACCGCTCTGATCCTGTTCAGAGCGGTTTTTTTTACAGATCCCGTTCGGTCGGGCAATCCTTTTTCGATCATGCTTATCGCTCCCGTGACCAGCGTTTTTTCTTTATAAAGCGGAACAGCGCCCGTGGAATTTTGACTGTATAATTTTTAAAACGTTTTGTTTTAAAAGTCAATATAACAAATTGTTTTATATATTATAATCTCATGAAAAGATCGAGTGTCGATAATATGCCAAAATACCCACATATCCGCAATTTACGGGAAGATGCCGATTTGAGCCAGAGCGATCTCGCAAAAATACTCAATTGCTCACAGGTTGCGTATTCTTATTATGAGATCGGCCGCCGCGACATCCCCACGGAAATACTGATCGCCCTGGCCGATTATTATCACTGCTCGGTAGACTATCTTTTAGGCCGCACAAACTGTAAGAAGACCAATCATTTCCTGTAAAATTTTGCATCCCGCCCGGAAATAGCCGCCAGATTTTCCAGATACAGAAGAAGCAGCAGCACTCCCAGAAAAGGGATCGTAATATTGTGCCTTAAAGCCATGAAAAAATCCCCCTGCAGCAGGTATCTGACACATCGTGTATTGCCGCACGCCGGACACCAGCCGCCGGTGATGACATGAAAACTGCATTTCGGCAAGTTGATCTCTGTCCGGAAAATATACGCAGCAATACACAATAACGCACTCAAAACCTATATGACCAGTTCCAGCAAAAACACCACCAGGCAGGAAAATACCGCCACTACCGGCAGGCTCTGTTTTTTATATGCCAGCAGCAGCGCCGTAAAGAATCCGGCTGCCCCGGAATAAATACTCTGCGTTGCGTGCAGTATTGCCGGAAATGTCATCACGGACAGCGTCACATACGGCACGTAATACAAAAAGGACTTCAGTATCCTGTTTTTGATCTCTTTGCGCAGCAAGGTCAACGGCAGCATACGGATCAGGTAAGTAACGAGCGCCATGATCGCGATATAGATCCATACGTTGTGCAGCAGGCCATGCTCCTGCGCCGCCAATAACATAAACCCGCTACTGTTCATGATGCGCCTCCTCTTCTTCCCCCACCGGAAAAGCCACGGCCGCCAGAAAGGCGATCACCACCGTAAGCGCTATGATCCGCGTGCCGGCAGAAATATCCCGCAGCACCGGCAGCCTGCTGCAGAGCCAGCTCGCAGTCATTGCCACGATCACTGCGACCAGCACATGCTTATCCTCTCCGGACTTTGGTATGATGATCGCCAGAAACATCCCGTACAATGCCAGGCTCAGAGCGCTCACCACGCTGTCCGGCAATACATTTCCCATCACAACCCCCAATAAGGTTCCGATCGTCCAGCCGGGCACTGCCACGCTCATCGCGCCATAGTTATAGAAAGGATCCAGTTTTCCCTCCCTGCCGACGGAAATGCCGAAGATCTCGTCCGTCACGCCAAAGGCCATGCCCATGCGGTGCGGCACGGACAGTTCCGGTGCCACCTTCTGAGACAGCGCAAAACTCATCAGCATATAGCGCAGGTTGATCACCAGCTGGGATATGGCCATCTCCAGATAAGACGAAGCGGTACTGATGATCGTCAATGCGGCAAACTCGCCTGCAGAGGTCAGATTTACCAGCGACATGACCGTTGCTTCCCAGATCCCCATCCCGGCTTCTTTTGCCTGGATCCCCAGCGTAAAGGATACCGCCAAATATCCCAGTGCTATGGGCATGCCATCCCTTAAGCCTTCCTTAAACTGATACCGCCTTGTATCAGGCCTTGTTTTCTGCTGCGGTTCCTCTTGCCCCGCCGGTTTTATCCCTCTCATGCCGCCATTCCTGCCGTGATCTTTTGTGATGTGACTGCCATAAAAATACCCCTGCGTGATGTCCGGCCGTTTCAAGCCGACCATATCTGCATGGGTATCTTTAATCTTTATCCTTCCGTCCTGATCCTCATACTCTGCGCAGATGTTAAAGTTTCATCGCGCAATACGATCAGAACAGATTTTTGGTCAGACGCGTTGTATCCGTTGTAAAACGATCGTAGATATAAATGATATCCATTTCCACTTTACTTAAAAGTGTCACACGGATCGCATAGGTTTCCTGTTCGGACTTCCTTACGTTTGAAGTTGTAACTACAAGTTCTGCCTGCGTCTTGCCTTCATCCAGCGTACTGTATGATACACCGTTGCTGTCCTCATACCCGCCTTTGACTGATTTTTTTAAGATCCCCTCATCGATATACTGCTGAAATAACTCCTGAGAGATCCGGATCGTATAGGTATATGTCTTCTGTTCCGTCTGCTCCTTGGTATCATTATTCAGGACATAACTCATCGCGGTACCATCGGAATTAAAAACCCAGTGATCCGTATTTTTTTCATTCATTTCCGCGGTATGATGCCAGTCTCCGGCGATCTGACCGGATGTGATCGGCCGTGCCCGGAACATATCATACATATAATAACCTACTGCGATGACCATCGTCAAAAAGATAATACCAACAATACGCCCGGCGATATCCTTCTTCTCATCCGTTCTCTTTTGTTTTACCCTCACTGTCTGCATTTTTATTCCTCCTTTATTAACTGCCTTTTAATATCTGACTCTTCAGGATCTATGCTCATTCCCCGATTTCCTCCAGCCGCTGTCTGGCCTTGTCTGCCTGCGCGCTTTCCGGAAAAACGCTGATCAACTGGTTAAACTTCTCTGCAGCGGTGCTGACATTTCCGCTGTCATAATAGGAAACACCAAGATAATATAATGCGTCATCATTGGACGGATCATACAAAACCGCTTTTTCCAGATCCGCGATCGCTACCGCGTAATCCTGCTGCCGGTATGCCGCCAGCCCGGACTCATAATAACTCTCCGCCACGGAATCCCCTATCTCCGTCTTCAGATACGTATACAGTTCCTGAAACTCAGGCGAGGCATTTTCAAGATATGTCTCCGGTATCATTCCCAGATACTGTTCCACGGTCATTACACTCTGTTCCTTGTCCAGATATGCATAGGCCGCCGCCTGTAAATGGTCATTGGCTGTCAAAACACCGTTTGCGCCTGTATAATCCTCCAGTTCGGAACGCTGATCCGCAATGTTCTGTTCCAGTTCCCTGATCCTGGAATTCAGATCCGAAATCTCCGCGTTTTTGGAATCGATCTGCTCTCCCAGTTCCACCTGTTTGGCATTGCTTTCCGAACGCACCGCCGTTTCCCTTGCCGGCACCAGCAGGAAATACCCGACCAAAGCGCCCACCAGTATCCCCAGACCGATCTGTAAAAATACCGTCAATCCGATATTTTCTTTCTTCCGCAAAGGCTGAATGATGGTCTCATTCCCATTGTTCCAGATCACGGAAGCCTCGTTATCTTTCGTGATCTTCTTTTTTCTGCCTTCCGGCAGATCCCCGCCGTAAAAACCGATCTCGGCCTCCTGCAGGTATCTTAAAGTATCCACATCACCGCAGTCGATCGCGCGGCAGGCCTCCAGCCCCTTCTTTGCCTTGTCCCATTCCCCTTTCTGCAGATACAGCAGTGCCAGCAGTTTGCGGGCTTTGACAAATTTCGGATTCAGGCTTAAGACCTTTTTCAGTTGGATGATCGCCAGATCATAACTGCGATCCCCCTGATTGCACAATTCCAAGGCGACATTGTATTTTTTTAAGGTAGCGCCGATGGTTTCCAGCCGGCCTTTATCGGATTGTACCATATTGATGTACTCATCCGCCAGGTTCTTTTCCGGCCGTATGTTTTTGCTGATCACCCACTCTACAAAGGCGGCTACTGCCTCCCCCATCTCATAGTATACCAGCCCCAGAAGATTGCGCGCTTCTATATGATTCTTATTGCAGCGCAGGGCTCCCCGCAAAGAACGGACCGCGCCTGACAGATCCCGTACCCCGGCTCTGTCCAGTCCGTCATTATACAGACGGTTTGCGGTATACATGATTTTTTTGTATTTCCGTACATCCGCACCGCAACTGGTGCAATATCCCAACTCCGATAAAGGGAAACCGCAATTAAAACACTCCATCCCTTTATCTCCTATTCGTTATTTTCAACCGTCGTATCTATTACCGTTTCATCATAATGATTGGCCAGATTGATGAAAATATCCATCATATCCGTCAGATCTTCACTGTAAACCGCATCCTCAGTATCTGCGATTTCCAGACTTCTATTGAATTTTTTCAGTTCTTCCTCAAAGATGATCAACTTCCGTTACTCCACTTATATTTTTTCATCCCTTTTACGAATACACACTCATACCCACGCGAATAAATAAGTGGATACCGGTATGTTTTACCACGCGTCATATGCAGAAGTTCTGAATATCCAAAGTACGGATATTAAGAACTTCTAGTATAATATACATAATAAAGCGGGAAAAATCAATGCCTAAATACATCAATTTACCCGCCCATTGTTTCTATCGTTACTATTCACAGCCCTTCGTGCTGTGATAGTAACGGGTTTTGCCAATGAAAATCGCCTGCGGCGATGGGCAAAACCCATCCCGCTCGGAATATTTGGGGCGTAATCGCGCATACAAGTTCCTAATTTCACAACAAAATGCTTATTTGGAAAGATTTGCGATCTGCGCTTTCACCTGCTCCATCATTTTGGTGTACTTTTCAAGTTTCGCTTTTTCTTCTGCGATCTTTGCCTCCGGTGCCTTGGAAACAAACTTTTCATTGGAAAGCATACCGTTTACACGCTTCAACTCACCCTCCAGCCGCTGTTCCTCTTTTTGCAGGCGCTCCAGTTCCTTCTTCAGATCCACCAGATCCCCCAGCGGCATATAGATATTGACATGCGCGATCACGACCGACACCGCATCCTCTGCAATGCCGCTCTTATCAGCCTGCACGATCACCTCGGAAGCATAGGCCAGCACTTTAAAGAAATCCCTGTTGCTTTCAAATACCGCGCGCTTTTCTTCGGATTCGGATACCACATAAACCTGCGCTTTTTTGGAAGGCGGTACGTTCATGCCGGTACGCGCATTACGGATCCCGCGGATCGCCTCTTTGATCGTCTCGATCTCCCGCTCCTCTTTTGCAAAATCCCGTGTCTCATCATATACCGGCCAGGATGAGATCATGATGGATTCCTCTTCCTCCTGCAGCGTACAGAAGATCTCCTCTGTTACAAACGGCATATACGGATGCAGCAGTTTCAGCGCATCGATCAGCACCGTCTTTAAGGTATACAGAGCCGCATTGCGGGATGCTGCATCATCCTTTGCGTACAGACGCGGCTTCACCATCTCGATATACCAGTCGCAGAACTCATCCCAGATGAAATCATAGATCTTCTGTACCGCTACGCCCAGTTCATACTTCTCCATATTCTCGGTCACATCTTTGATCAGACGGTTCACTCTTGAGATGATCCAGCGGTCTGACCGCTTCAGATCTCCGTCTGCCGGCTTTGCGGGCTGCGTATCGTCCATATTCCTCATTATCAAACGGGACGCGTTCCAGATCTTGTTCGCAAAGTTACGGTTTGCTTCCACTTTTTCATAGTAGAAACGCATATCATTGCCAGGCGCATTTCCGGTCACCAGTGTCAGGCGCAGCGCATCGGCACCATACTGGCGGATGATCTCCAGCGGATCGATCCCGTTGCCCAGGGACTTGCTCATCTTGCGTCCCTTACCGTCACGCACCAGTCCGTGGAACAGCACGGTCTTAAACGGCTTCTCGCCCATCTGCTCGTATCCGGAAAAGATCATCCGGATCACCCAGAAAAAGATGATGTCATAGCCTGTTACCAGCACATCTGTCGGATAGAAGTATTTCAGTTCTTTGGTCTGCTCCGGCCAACCCAATGTGGAAAACGGCCACAATGCGGAACTAAACCAGGTATCCAACGTATCCGGATCCTGCTCAAAATGTGTGCCACCGCATCCCGGACACTTCTCAGGCATGGCCTTTGCCACCACGGTTTCCCCGCAGTCTTTACAATAATAGGCCGGTATGCGGTGCCCCCACCAGAGCTGTCTGGAGATACACCAGTCACGGATATTGTCTGTCCAGTTAAAATAGGTCTTCTGCATGGTCTCCGGCACCAGACGGATCTCGCCTTCCCGCACCGCCTTCTGCGCCGGTTTGATCAATTCGTCCATCTTCACAAACCACTGCGCCTTCACCATCGGCTCAATGGTAGTACCGCAGCGGTCATGGGTTCCTACGTTATGCGTATGATCCTCGATCTTGACCAGCAGCCCCATCTCGTCCAGTTCCTTTACGATCGCGGCTCTGGCCTCATAACGGTCCATCCCCTCGTATTTGCCGCCGTTTGCATTGATCGTTGCATCATCATTTAAGATATTGATGATAGGCAGATCATGGCGTTTTCCTACCTCAAAGTCATTCGGATCGTGTCCCGGCGTGATCTTTACCACACCGGTTCCAAACTCCCTGTCTACATACGTATCCGCCACTACCGGGATCTTACGGTTCATCAGCGGCAGCATCAGGTTTTTGCCGATCAGATGCTGATAACGTTCATCCTCCGGATGCACTGCTACCGCAGTATCGCCCAGCATCGTCTCCGGACGGGTGGTCGCAAAGACCAGATACTCCCCGCTCTCGGTATCATCCTCATTTAAGATCGGATACTTGATATGCCAGAAATGACCGGGCTGCTCCTCATACTCTACCTCGGCATCAGAGATGGAAGTATTACAAACCGGGCACCAGTTGATGATGCGGGAACCTTTATAGATCCAGCCCTTATTGTACATTTTTACAAATACTTCATTGACCGCTTTGTTGCAGCCCTCGTCCATGGTAAACCGTTCCCTGTCCCAGTCACAGGAAGAACCCATTTTCTTCAGCTGCGATACGATGCGCCCGCCGTATTCTTTTCTCCATGCCCAGGCCCGCTCCAAAAAACCTTCACGCCCCAGGTCCTCCTTTTTGATGCCTTCCTCTTTCAGTTTCTCGATGATCTTGACTTCGGTCGCTATGGACGCATGATCCGTGCCCGGCTGCCACAGCGTATTGTATCCCTGCATCCTTTTGAAGCGGATCAGGATATCCTGCAATGTATTGTCCAGCGCATGTCCCATATGCAGCTGTCCGGTGATATTTGGCGGTGGGATCACGATCGTGAAAGGCTTTTTGCTCTCATCCACCTCCGCATGAAAATACTTCTTATCCAGCCATTTCTGATACAGCCGGTCTTCGATCCCACTGGGATCATAGGTCTTGGCCAATTCTTTTCCCATGATGCTGCTCCTTTTATCTTATATAAAATATCTGTAACTGTTCAGAACCCCCTGGGTTCTGAACAGTTACCTTCTGAATAGTTACAAATATCTTACCTTTCCATCAGCCAGAACGCCGCACTGTACGGCGGAAGTTCGCTGCCGCCGCCAAAATCATGCAGTTTTCCCGTGATCAGGTCTGTCGCCTGGCCGCAGCCTGCATCAAAATGCGCCACGTACGGGTTGCTGTCCATATTGATGGCTACCAGTACGCGCTCCGTATCTGTCTTACGTTCAAAGATGCACTGTTTGTTCTGCAGCAGCACACTGCGCATGCCGCCATAGTTCAATGCTCTGCTGTTCTTCTTTGCCTCTGCCAGTTTTGCGATAAAGTCTGTCAGCGCGTTCCACTCCGGCTTTTCAAAACACGGGCGCAGCGCCGGATCGCCCTGGGATTTATCCGCCTTGGTGCCCCACTCACTTCCATAATATACGCAGGGAATGCCCGGCATGCCAAAGACCATGGCATAGACCAGCGGCAGACAGTTCGGATCCCGGATCAGTGTAGCGATGCGGGACACATCATGATTGTCCGCAAACGAGAGCAGATGCCCTCCCCGGCATACCGCCCACTGCTGATCCTCAAACAGGCGCAGCAGGGAATGGATGATTTCAAACATATTGGCTGAATTAAAACCGGAATGGATCCCCTTATAGCACTGATAATTCGTCAGCGAATGGATATGCATCTCATTCAGCATGCGTCCGTATTCCCCGTGCAGCACCTCTCCCAATAAGAAGAAATCCTGTTTTTTGCTGTCCGTAAATTCACGCAGGCGGCGCAGAAATTCATGATCCAGACAATAAGCCACATCCAGACGGATCCCGTCGATATCAAATTCATTGATCCAGCCCTCTACCGCATGAAAGATATGCTGTATCACATCTTCATTCCGAAGGTTCAGTTTCACCAGATCATAATTACCTTCCCAGCCTTCGTACCACAGACCGTCATTATAATTGGAATTACCGCCGAAATCAATGCGGTGAAACCAGTTCACATACGGGGATGCCTCACGGTTCTTCAGCACATCCTGAAATGCCCAGAAACCGCGCCCCACATGGTTAAATACCCCATCCAGCACTACACGGATGCCTTCTTCATGCAATGCCCTGCATACTTTCGCAAAATCCTCATTTGTTCCCAGCCGGGTATCCAGACGGGTGTAGTCACGGGTATTATATCCATGGGTATCCGATTCAAATACCGGTGAAAAATAAATGGCATTACAGCCCAGTTTCCTGATATGCGGTATCCAGTCCAGCACCTTTAAGATACGGGACTGCGCCACACCGTCATTTTCATACGGCGCCCCGCAGAATCCCAAAGGATAGATCTGATAAAATACGCTTTCGTATGCCCACATAATGCTCTCCTCCTAAATACAGACACAGTTTTTAATATCTGACTACGTCCGAATGCCGATACCGTAACCGGTCAAAATACGACCGCTAACGGTATCCGATTCCAAAATCCATAAACACTTTCGTAATCATATCATATTCTGCCGGAAACTGCACGCTTTTTTTACATGATGGAAAGCCTGTCCTATCACAGAACTCATGTATCCTGATTTCGTTCTCCTCCAGTTCGTCCACGATCTGCGACACACTCTTGCCTTTGTGCGGTTTCTTTCAAATCAAGGTAAGCAGTTTTCACATCCTCCCCATCCCTTATCCTCCTGCCGCGCCCAGAAGGCATCCATGGCTGTCCCGATCCCTTTCACCGTCGTCACGGAAAATCCCTGCCACTCCCTCGGAAACATGCGCTGATAGGAATAATCCAGAAAACGCTCATCCAGAAGCGCCACCACGCCCACATCTTTTTCCGTGCGGATCACCCGGCCGGCGGCCTGCAGCACTTTGTTCATGCCCGGATAGCGGTACGCGTAGTCAAAGCCTTTTTCCGCAAAAAACTCCTTGATGATCTCCCGCTCGCTGCATATCTGCGGAAACCCAACGCCCACAATGATGCTGCCGATCAGTAAATCTTCCTTTAAGTCTATCCCCTCCGAAAAGATCCCGCCCAGGACACAGAACGCCAGCAAGGTCGGTTTCGGTCCGGGACCGCCCTCTTCTCCCGCCGGGACCAGCCCGGTTCTGGAAAACCTGCCAAGGAAGTCCTCTCTTTCCGCTTCCGTCATCCTTTCCCTTTGCGCAATGCATTCCATTTCTTTTTCATCGTAAAAGTATTGCTGAAACGACTGCTGCACCTCTTTCATAAAAGCGAAGGACGGAAAGAATACCATATAGTTTCCTTCCCGGCTGCCGATGATCTCAGAGATGTGCCGGGCGATCCGGAAATAAGTATCCGCATTGCGCCTTGTATATCTGCTGGTCACATCCCTTCCGATAAATACGCCCAGTTTACTGTTGTCAAATGACGATTTGGCATACACTTCATAATCCGTCTTTTCACCGCCCAGCAGGTTTTTATAATACTGGATCGGCAGCAGTGTCGCCGAAAACAGGATACTGCTTCTTCCCCGCTCCATGCATTCCGCCAGATTCTTTCTGGGGTTGACGCACAGCAGCTTTAACATAAATTTACCATCCTCCGAAAGTTCGGTATAGATGCGGTAATTTTCATCCAGGCGCTCATAGATGGTCAGGAAATGGCTGATCAGGAAATAGAACTCCAGAACCTCCTCCTTGACGCCGGTATTTTCTTCCTCTTCCAAAAACTGCGCGACAGATGTACTCAGTCCCTGCACAAATCCCGCAAAAGTGTCGATCTCCTCCAGCACTTTCACTTTTTCGCACTCTCTCTTCATGCGCTGCATCTCCCGGTTACATTTATCCACCCCGCGGATCAGTTTAAACAAAAGCGGGATCCCACGGCTTTTTTTCTTTCCCGTAAATTCATTTTTTGCGGCTTTTTCAGTCACTTCATTCAGTTTTCTTTTGATCGCAAGGAAATCTTCTTTAAATAATTCTGCACTGTACATTTCCCTGCCGCGTTCCACCAGGTTGTGCGCCTCATCGATCAGAAAGATATACTCCCCGCCGCCGCCGTCTCCAAAGTACCTTTTCAGCGCCACATGCGGATCAAATGCATAATTGTAATCACAGATGATCGCATCGGCAAACAGGCTTAAATCCAGACTTAATTCAAACGGGCAGACACAGTGTTTCTCTGAAATCTCTTTCACACCAGCCCGATCCATGCAGTCCTTCGTGGTAATGCAGTCATAGATCGCATCATTGATACGGTCAAAATGACCGGTCGCATAGGGGCATTTTTCCGGATTGCATTCCGCTTTTTCCAGCGGACAGATTTTTTCCTTTGCCGTGATCTCCACGCTCTTTAAGCGCAGTCCCTGCCTGCGCAGCAGTTCCAAAGTATCATTTGCCACCGTTCTGGTGATGGTCTTGGCTGTCAGGTAAAAGATCTTATCCGCCAGACACTCTCCCATGGCCTTGATCGCCGGAAAAAGTGTCGTAACCGTTTTCCCGACTCCCGTAGGTGCCTCCAGATAGAGTTTTTTCTTCTCCCGGATGGTCTGATACACGTACACCGCCAGCTGGCGCTGGCCCTCCCTGTATGCAAACGGGAATTCCACACCGCCGATCGAAGCCTGACGCGTCTCCCTCCATGCAAAGGCAAAATCCGCCCATTTCCGGTAACCCTGCATCAACGCCTCAAACCACTCCCGTATTTCCGTCCAACTGTACTCCTCAAAGAAATATTTCAGTTCCTCGGTTTCGATATTGCAGTATGTCATCCGCACCCGTATCAGCGGCAGTTTGTTCTGCAGGGCATAGATATACGCATAAACCTTCGCCTGCGCCAGATGCACGGGTTCCGGTTCCCTGACATATTCCAGTTTGCGGTTGACACATTTGATCTCATCCACCGTGATCTGGTCAAATTCCTCATTTATTAAATATTGATTTATCGATATCTGATTCGCGGTGATCGATGGCTCCTTCGGCTTGCTTATACTCTCATTGATAATGCCGTCTGCACGTCCTTCTATCCATATCACATAGTTTTCCGTCACATATTCATAGCGCAGCAGCACTTCGGCGCTGTACTCCACGCCCTGGCTGCGCTGGATCATCCTATGCAGCCGGCTCCCCTCCTGCATGGCCTTTTCCGGTGACGCACTGCGCCGGTTGTCGATATCCCCCGACCGCAGCATAAACTCAACCAGCTGTCTCACGGACAAACGGATCACGAACGAAGGCTTCTGTTCTGTTTTTGCACCCTCTGACAGTTCCATTTTTTTATCATATCATAACAGAACATATGTTTCAAGCATTTAACACTTTACATAAGATAATTACGACTCTTCAACGCTTCCCGTCCCCGCAAAGAAAACCACCGGCTTCTCTTCCCTCACTTTCAGAAGCATCCGGATTATGTCAATTCCCGCTCTTTTCTTCCCCCTTCACCTGACAGATTATGTAAATGATTTTTTATTCTGATTTTATTTATTATGTTATCCAAACGATCTGGTCAATTATATAATTCCATGTAAATACAACCGCTTTTCATTTTGTCTAATATAAATTATATAAATTATGGTTGCTTGTATTATGTTAACTGTTATGCCTATGGGTTGCTATTTTTCAGTAGTTTATGTAATCCGTTTTATCTTGCGCATCATGTTTTATATCCGATCAGGCATGGAAGACGAAGTCACCCCCTGCCCGCCCGGAGGGTTCTTTGTTTTATGGAAATTCCAAGGGAATTTTCTGTAAAGTAAAGAAAACAGGTGCCCGTATGAAGGCACCTGTCCATAAATCATGATCGTTTTCCCGTTACACATCCCGGCCTGATAAACCGGCCTTTCGCACATCCCCCTATTCGCCGCTCCCCGGCCGCCTTTTCGTATATATCCCTCTGGCGATCACTTCTTTCAGCCGTTTTGCCTCAAAAAGCAGTTTCCGTCCCGCCCAGGCAAAGTAAAGCAAAAACGGGATCTGCGTCACCAGCATGACGGTATAGGCTATGGTATGCTGCTGCACGCCGTAAGACCTTTCCAGACGGATAAAGTAAACCAGTCCGACGATCAGCGCCAATATGATAAACGCCATCACCGTCATCACCAGTCCCTGCCGCAGGCAGTGCTTGTACAGCCCCTGCTTGTCCGAAAAATCCTCCGGCCGGTCCTGCCCTTCATATTTTTTTCGCCAGATATAGCAGTTAAAACTTTTGCCGGTCAGTTCCCAGCCCTTGTCGATCGCGGTCTGCATGTAAGATACTTTATTCATCTCCGTACAGTCCACTACATATTTCGTCTTTTCCGGTTTTTTTTCGGTGAAAAGGAAACGGAACAGCCCCGCCTCCCCCAAAGGAAGCAGTTCCAGCCCTTCCGAATTCAACTCTTCCAGATAATATTCCATCTCCGACGGAACGATTTTCTTCAATGCAACGAACATTTTTTTTTGCACTGCCATAACCGCTCTCCTTTCCTCCAAACCGTTTCGTTTCATTATATCCGATTTATCCAGTTCCTACAAGACACCACCGCAAAAAACCATGCAGAAACTTCGGCATGCCATATCCATGCTGTGAAACGCGCAAAAAATACTGACAAAAGAAGGCAGATACTTTATAATAAAGCAGGATGCCCGGTTTTTGCAGGCAGCCAAAAAGACTTCCGGTCATTATGAAATACGAAAGGAAAACTTATGGAAAACACATTGATCCGTGCCGAGCACTTGAGCATGATTTATGGCAGCGACCACAAAGCAGTAGACGATATGTCTTTTGAGATAAAAGCCGGCGAGATCGTGGGATTTGCCGGACCTAACGGTGCCGGAAAGACCACCGTGATCAAAATGCTCACCGGGATCCTCCGCCCTGCAGAGGGCCGGGCGTTCATCGCCGGGCACGATATCGTCAGGGAACCGCTGATCGCCAAGCAGTCTTTCGCCTATGTCGCGGACAACCCCGATGTGCTGCTGCAGTTGACCGGTCTGGAATATATCAACTTTATCGCAGACATCTATAAGATATCCGGAGAAGAGCGCGCCCCCAGAGTCAAAACACTGGCAGAACGCTTCGGCATGCTGGATGCTCTGGATACCCCCATGCGGGAATACTCACACGGCATGCGCCAGAAACTCATGGTCATTGCCGCGCTGACACACAATCCCCCGGCCTGGATCCTCGATGAGCCCATGACGGGGCTGGATCCTTCTGCCGCTTACGAATTAAAGCAGATGATGCGCGAGCACGCTGCTAAGGGAAATTGTGTACTGTTTTCTACCCACGTACTGGAAGTGGCCGAGAAACTCTGCGACCATATCATCATCATGAACCATGGGCAGTCCTTATACCAGGGAACAGTGGAAAACCTGTCCGCTGCACATCCGGGCCAGGATCTGGAAGAAATCTTTCTGGATATGATCAGTTACAAAAAGGCGGAGGCATAAAACGATGAATACAGTCCGCACATTATTCCATGTTTATCAGGCAAATGCCGAAATGCCCACTCCCAAAAAGGGGCTGAAAGGCAGTGTTTATCTGTCCTTCGGCCTGATCGCCGTTTTCTGTATCATGCTGCCCTGCTGCCTGATCGTCGGTTACATGACATATATCATGTCCATGGCACTGATGGTGGAAAGCAACACCATGAATGCCTTGCTCGCCGAGTTGCATATCATCTCCGCCTTTTCCATGATCTTCAGCATGCTGGTCGTATTCAATGTGCTCTTTTTTTCCTCCGACCGGGAATATATGGTGACACTGCCCATGTCCCATCTGCAGCTGCTCGCCGCAAAATTCTGGCATACCTATGTTGCCGAGAGCATCATGGAATTTATGATCCTTTTCTCCATGTTCATCGGCCATTTCGCGGCCGCTGCGGAAAATTATGGTCCCTGGCCGGTGCTTGGCCCCATCGGGATCGTTTCCGCACTCATCGGCACCATGGTTACGCCCCTGCTGCCATTGGCATACTGCGCTATATTAAGCCTTATTTTAATGGCAGCCCTAAAAAAAGTCCGCAATATCAAAGTGTTCTATCATGTGTCCACCCTTCTGCTCCTGCTTTTTGTCGCACTTTTCCTGCTTTCTTTCCGGGGCATGGGCGGCATCACCGTCAACAATTATATGGACTCTCTATCCAACGGCGATAACCTGTTCCTGCGGATCTGCAATATCCTGTTCTTTACCGTCCCACTGCTCGGTGAAGCCATCCGGTCGCAAAACCTGCTTTCCCTGCTGCTCTATCTGCTCGGCAACGCAGCCGTCACAGCCATCATGCTGTTATTGGGCCGGCTGCTCTATCAGGAAGGCCTGTATACTGCCGGCGCGTTAGGAACCACCAAGAAGAAAACAGATGCAGATAAGTTAAAATTAAATTCAACTTCCATTTTCCTCTCATATCTGAAAAAAGAACTAAAGGTATTAATCCGTACCAGGGCTTACGCCTCTAATTGTTTTTATATCAACCTGCTCTGGCCCGTCGGCATCCTGATCCTGTTTTCACTTGGAAAAAACAATGAAAATATCCAGCGGTTTCTGCAGCTTTATCGCGAAGGTTATCCCCGTGCTGCCCTGATCCTGCTGCTGATCGTCATCCTGGTCTCCTTTATCTCCTCCGCGCTGAACAGTTTATCCTCTACTGCCTTTACACGGGAAGGCAGCCATGTGGATATCATCAAATACATTCCGGTTCCTTACGAAACCCAGATGTACGCCAAAGCCTTTGTCAGCCTGCTCATCACACTGCCTGCGCTGCTCCTTACCGTGATCATTGCCGGATATTACATCGGTCTGTCTATTTTATGGTGCCTCTATTACTGTCTGCTGGCACTGGCAGCCCTCTTATTATTTCCATTATTATCTATAGCATTAAATCCAGAATATTCTGGATATAATTTTTCTATTTCTCCAAATAATCCATAAATTTTTGCTTTGTTTATAATAATCTCACTTGTTAATATATCAAAACAAGAAGGGCGTTTCTCCATATTTTTATCAAAAATTTTATGTATTAAATTTTGTAAATCTAAACTATATTCATTCCCAATAGGTTCAGGATTTTCTTTAAGAATTTTAAGTATAAGGCCCGCTTGACTTTTAGCTCTAAACGCATGTTCAAAAGTACATAACTCATATAAAATACATCCCAAGGCCCAAATATCACTTTTATTATTATAAGGTTTTTCTCCGCATAATTCTGGAGATAAATAATAAGGCGTTCCAATCAAGGTTTTTGCAAAACATCCTGAATTATTTAAAATTTTGGCAACGCCTAAATCCCCAATTTTAACTTCTGATTTTTCGGATAAAAATATATTTAATGTTTTTAAATCCCTATGTAATATTTTTAATTTATGAATAGCTGCTAAACCTAAAGTTATTTTTATAAAAAATAACCAAATTAAATCTTCATTAATTTTTTCATTTTTTTCCTTTTTTGAAATTATAAATTGTCCTAAATCCCCTCCATCGCAATATTCCATGACTATATTCAAATTATTATTTTCTTCAAAGGAATCATAATATTTCACAACATATTTTGAATTTATTGATGATAATATTTTTGCTTCTAATTTAACATTTGATATTTCTTCTTGACTAAGGTCATTTAATGATATTTGTTTTATAACAAATTTTTTGTTTGTATTAATATTAATAACTTGATAAACTGTTCCATAACTGCCAATGCCTAGTCTTTGTTGTATTTTATAATTTTTGATCATTTTTTGTTTGATAAAGGCTAATATATA
>JAFUUX010000264.1 GCA_017471325.1 Lachnospiraceae bacterium
AAACGACAAAACTATTTTCGTTTTGTCGTTTACTGCGCCGGATTTTGGCCGCTGAAAGCGGCATATTTCCTTACAAAATCCGTGCGCATCCTCGCGGAGCGTTATAGTAAGCGCAATTATTTATTGCGCTTACTATATTTATTACTATACCATTTCTTCCGCTGCTTCTCAATCCTTTTCGGCCGCGGATGTCTTCTCAATGTGTTACTATTCACAGCCCTTCGTGCTGTGACAGTAACTTCAAAGTTCTCATTTTCCATCTTTTACCATTCTTTTGAATATGTTATAATGAAACATATTTGGCTGATATCAGCAATGACGAAAAGGGGGCCACAAGATGGAACATAAATTTATCACGATCGGCGAGATCATGCTGCGGCTGACACCGCCCAATTATGTAAAGATCCGCATGACATCCGAATTTGAAGCCAGTTACGGCGGCAGCGAGGCCAATATTGCACTGGCTCTGGCCAATCTGGGCGTCGACAGTTCTTTCTTCTCCGTTGTGCCAAACAATTCCCTGGGAAAAAGCGCCGTCAGGATGCTGCGCAGCAATGATGTACATTGCTCACCCATGATCCTCAGCACACCGGAAGAAACACCGACACACCGTTTAGGCAGTTATTATCTGGAAACCGGCTACGGCATCCGGCCCAGCAAAGTCACCTATGACCGCAAGCACAGTGCCATCACCGAATATGATTTTTCCAAAGTGGACCTGGAAAAACTGCTCACCGGCTTTACCTGGCTCCACATGAGCGGCATCACGCCGGCACTGGGTCCAAACTGCGCCGACCTCACCATGCGCGTAATCAAAACTGCGAAGGAGATGGGGCTGACCGTCAGTTTTGACGGCAATTTCCGTTCCAAATTATGGACCTGGGAAGAAGCACGTGATTTCTGTACGCAATGCCTGCCTTATGTGGATGTACTGCTCGGCATCGAGCCCTATCACCTTTGGCGCGACGAAGAAGATCACGAAAAAGGCGATGTCAAAGACGGCATCCCCCTGCAGCCCAGTTACGAACAGCAGGACGAGATCAACCGTGCCTTTGTACAGCGTTATCCCAACTTAAAGTGCATTGCCCGCCATGTACGTTATGCGCACAGCGGCAGCGAAAACAGTTTAAAAGCCTTCCTATGGTACGGGGATCATACCTTTGAGAGCAAACTGTTTACCTTTACGATCCTGGATCGCGTCGGCGGCGGTGATGCTTTTGCCAGCGGCCTGATCTACGCGATGATGCACGATTTCAAGCCCATGGATACGGTCAACTTTGCCGTGGCCAGCAGCGCCATCAAGCACACGATACGCGGGGATGCCAATATCACGGATGATGTCAGCAGCATACGGAACCTGATGAACATGAACTACGATATCAAACGATAAAAGCAGACCGGAACAATACCTGCCGGAGCCTGAACGGCTCCGGTTCTTTATACCAGAGTTTTTAGCAGCATCAAAAAAATATGCCGGTTCCCAGGAACAAAGCATCCCGCCCGGAGGGCTTTTTGCTTTATAGGAAATTCCAGAGGAATTTCCTATAAAGAAATAAAACTGCCGCTCCCATCGGGCTGCGGCAGTCCTTATCTTCCCTATCCGTTTACGCCTGCTTATTATTTTGCAAACAGATCCCGGAACCACTTCAGAGCTTCCACATAAGCCTGGTATACCGGATCCATATCGATCCCGCCTACTACCATCTGGCGGGATACCTCCTGCCAGGAAGCATCTTCATACTGCAGCATGAAATCATATACCGCTGCAAACGGTCCCGTCTTATCCAGCAGTGCCGAACGGATCTCCCTTGAAACCCTTACCATATCCAGCGCTTCTGCCATCGGCTTTTCGATGATGACATCCAATACGGAAAACAATCCCATCAAAAACAGTTCCGAGGACTGGCTGGCAATATTGAAGATCGGTGCCAGGTTTTCCGCAAAGCGGGCACGGATCATGGACATGCGCATGATCTCGCTCGGCCGGTCCATACACAACTCCTTGGTCGCCGCCGTATTGATCCAGCGCTTCAACTCCCGCTGTCCCAGCATGGCCGCTGCGTGCTTTACGTCCTTGATCCCGGAATTGACCGTCATACGGTTTACCATCTCCAGCATGGAAAGCACCAGCGCCGGGTCACGCTCAATGACTGCCGCCGCATCGGTCAGGTCAAAATCTACATCATTTACTACCTTGATCAGTTCCAGGTAATTGACCTTCAGCGGCGCGATATCCTCCGTTCCTTTCTTCACGGGCATACGGAAAAATTCACCTTCATACAGATCATACCCGCCGCCTTCCTTCAGACGGTCATAATCCTCCTGCGTATCCACATTGACCGCAACGAGTTTGATCTGCGGGTAAACCTTGGAAAAATATACTTTTGCTTTGCTGATATCGATCTTTTTATGATTCAGCATGATATAGTCCATCTGGTTCAGCACCTGGCGGTATGCTTCAAACTGGCTCACTGCCAGTTTACGGATCGCAAACTTATACCCCTGCGCCTTCAACTCACGGATGCGCTCGATATAACGTTCTTCCGAAGGCAGTTCATGGTCCAGCAGCAGCACGATCTTGTCATGCGGTGCATTGCACTGCTCCGCGATATCGGAAAACAGGGAAATATTATTGATCTCAATGAAAACCGTCTTGTCTCCCGCTACCGTTTCCAGCCCCATGTTTTCTATGATCTCAAATCCGACAATGCTGGCTGCGCCATCATATCGGCCAACACCGAGCATCCGAGGATTTAACAGATAATTCTCCTTCTGCGCGAAAACCGAATAAGCACAAACGGTCATTGTATGGTCAAATAAAGGGATCAATGTTGCAAGCATAACTATCCTCCTTTGCGTTATGATGAGCAGGATTCCTCCCGGTCTCTATCCATAAATATGCACAAATCTGCATTCTTATCCATTAGTAACTGTTCAGAACCCCCTGGGTTCTGACAGTTACGCATTTCCGCCATGCATAATCTCGCTTCGCTCGATGGCGGAAATGCCGTTAAACTCGGGCATCCTGCGCTACGCTTCGGGAGCCCTCGCGGTACCTTCTGAATAGTTACTCCATTATAACATAAAAAACATGCTTTGACGATATTTATTTGTGAAACTTCACAAATATTCTTATACTCCCGGCTTCCCGGCCGGCACAAGCATATCGCCTGCCGCCCGCCTTACTTCCAGTACGGGCCGTATTCCACACCATCAGCCGCTGCCGGCCGTTCTTCTATCGGATAGGTCCAGGCATCGCTGTAATAGAGCTTTAGTTTTTCCGGCATGTGATCCAATCCGCCAAAGCGCGAGCCGTCCCAGCGTCTGCCCATGATGCCGAACAGGATCTGCAGCACGCCGCCCATATAGATCGCCTGCTTTCCGGCCTTTTTGATCTCCGCCGCCAGAGGAAAACCGTAAGCGCCGCAGCTGAGCAACGCGATATCAAAATCCATTTCCAGGATCTCTTTTTTCATAAAATCCAGTGCTTCAAACCAGGTTGCAAAACGCTCATCCTTCAGATCGCCGATCGTCAAAACCGACCGGTACACCTGCAGTTCAAACTCCGGCAGGATATCCGTCCCCGGATAGATATGTTCCCGTTTCGCATACTGCTGTTTTACGGAATCCGGAAAGGAAGTGACTACCAGCACTTTCTTTCCCGCCAGCGCTCTGGTCCAGTGATGCTCCAGGCTGAACACATCAAATACACCCAGATTTTCTATTGCCGGCGATGTTTTCGGGACATAACGGTTGATAAAATAAGTTTCCATGAACTGACCGCAGCACGCAAAAATATCCGCATTCCTGTATGCTTCCAGCATCGTTTCCGTAAACTGTCCCGCATAGGACGGATCGTCCGGAAAAAAACCGGCACACATGTAGGCATTATGTATGGTCAGCGCATATTTTTTACGAATGCCAAACTCATACATACGCATGACCGCCAGTTCAAACCCGCCCAGGCGCCCCACCATAAAGGGCTTCCCGGAAAGGATCGCCGCCTCAATGGCACGGCTCCCTTCCTCCAGGCCCAGCATCCTCCTGTTGCACTGTTTTGTATGCTTTCCGATAAACGGTATCTTCTGCCGCAGCGTATAACGCACGGCATGATAAAACCAGACCAGTCTGCCTGCCATCTCTTTTCCCTGTCCTCATCCGATACTTTCCGATCCGCAGAGCAGCCGGTACACGGTATCCGTATTTTCCGCAAAATTATCTGCTCCGACCTTTTCCAGCATATCCCTGTCCCGGAATCCCCAAAGCACTGTCACCATAGACAATCCGGCATTCTTTGCCGTAGAAACATCCACATCACTGTCCCCGATATATACTGCCTCCTGCCCGGAAACCTGCAGCCGACGCAGCGCCTCTTCCACCATATCCGGTGCAGGCTTGCGCTCCATCCCCTGCTGCGCTCCGATCGCCACATCAAACAGCCCGTCAAAATAATCCCGCACCAATGCCTGCACATTGGCATCTGCTTTATTGGAAACCACGGCGGTCCTAAGCCCTGCCGCACGCAGTTTCTTTAGCAGATCCGTAACGCCGTCATATGACCTGGTCTTTTCCGCACAGTGCAGCGGATAATAATCCCGGTGCAGCGCCAGCACCTTCGCCTCATCCTCTGCTGATGTTCCCTCCGGCACGCTCAGATGCACCAGCACATTCATGCCGCTTCCCAGAAAGGAACGCACCTCTGCAAGAGACCTTTTCGGATAGCCGCATGCCTGCAGCGCGTGATTTACGCTGTCTGCCAGATCCTCCAGCGTGTTTAAGATCGTGCCGTCCATATCAAATATCGCTGCCTTAAACATCCAGTTTCCTCTCCTTCATGATACTCATATAAGCCGGACGGATGATCTTGCTGCTGCCCACCAGTTCCTCGATCCGGTGCGCGCTCCAGCCGGCGATGCGCGCGATTGCAAACAGCGGCGTATATAATTCCATGGGGATCCCCAGCATATTGTAGACAAAGCCGCTGTAAAAATCCACATTCGGGCTTACCCCTTTATAGATATGCCGCTCTGCCGCGATCACTTCGGGTGCGATCTTTTCAATATTGTTATAGAGCATCAGTTCCTCTTCACACCCCTTTTCCACTGCCAGTTTTTCCACAAAACTCTTAAATATCTGCTCTCTGGGATCTGAGATCGAATACACCGCATGCCCCATGCCATAGATCAGTCCCTTTTTGTCAAAGACCTTCCCTTTGATCATCTTTGTCAGGTATTTTCGGATCTCCTCCTCATCGTCGTAATGCTTGATATGCGCGCGGATATCCCCCATCATTTCCATGACCTTGATATTGGCGCCGCCGTGCCTTGGTCCCTTTAAGGACGACATGGCCGCTGCCATGGTCGCATAGGTGTCCGATCCGGAAGAAGTGACCACACGCGTTGTAAAAGAGGAATTGTTACCGCCGCCGTGCTCCATATGCAGCATCAGCGCCACATCCAGTACATCTGCTTCTACCTGGGTATAATGCCCGTCCGGCCGCAGCATGCGCAGGATGTTTTCTGCCGTGGATTTCCTTGGCAGCGGATGATGGATGTACATGCTCTCATTATTTTCATAATGATTATAAGCATGGTAACCATAAACCGCCAGCATCGGAAAGGTCGCGATCAGCATGATGCACTGCCGCAGATTGTCCGCCAGTTCCCCCGATAAGGCCTGCGGATCGTAACTGGCCAGAGTCAGGATGCTCCTGGCCATGCTGTTCATGATATCTTTACCGGGTGCTTTCATGATCACATCACGTGTAAAATTGGTCGGCAGGGAACGGCTCTTTGCCAGATGCCGGATAAAATCAACCGCCTCTTCCTCGGACGGCAGTTCGCCAAACAACAGCAGATATGCCGTCTTTTCAAAGCCAAAGCGCCTGCCTGCCATGAGTTTTACCAGATCCCGCACATTATAGCCGCGGTACCACAGTTCCCCATCACATGGCACTCCTTCCTTAAATGAAACGATCTTCGATATGTTCGTCAGGCCTGTCAACACACCCTTTCCGTTGACATCGCGCAGTCCGCGCTTCACATCATATTTGGCAAACAGCTTGTCTGAGATCGTATCGTGCTCAATGCAGGCATCCACCTGCCTTTCCGCATACTCCATGATCGTCTTGTGATATGTCATCCGCATCCTCCTTTGATCTTCTTATTTTTATAGTAAACGACAAAACTATTTTCGTTTTGTCGTTTACTGCGCCGGATTTTGGCCGCTGAAAGCGGCATATTTCCTTACAAAATCCGTGCGCATCCTCGCGGAGCGTTATAGTAAGCGCAATTATTTATTGCGCT
>JAFUUX010000265.1 GCA_017471325.1 Lachnospiraceae bacterium
CCCGACGGGAGACGGACGGATGGGATAGGATGGATGATGATAATAGGGGTATATCTTTCTTTTATCTTTTCTTTGCTTCTTTCTTTTCGTTTTTCTTTCTAAGGGGGAAGAGGAAGAAGGAAGGCAGGGAAGGGAAGGCTCCCTCTCGGGTATGTCCGGCATACCACTTATCCACATTTCCACATAGTAAAAGGCATCTTCGTGGATCCGTATCAACAGATCTTCTCAGATGCCTTTTTACTTTCAGTTCATACGATAATTATCGATTGATTGAAAGATATATTATACTCTTTGGATATTTCCCCACCTGCCCTATTGTAAGGTTATGCATTAGCCTTTAGGAACTGTTACATAATTACTTACACATCTGACTTGTCCATGTGTCCGTCTGCTGCGTCGGAAAGCCTCGCCGGTCTACGCTTCGCTCCGGTCGGTGCAAAACTGGCATCCCCCGGATGCCATGCACCCCGCTACGGCTGCATTTTCCTTCTTGCAGACGAACACCTGTCCTGCGCCATCTGTACAAGTAATTTATGAACAGTTCTTTAGAAAATCACTATGCGTAACGCAGTGAAGAAGTGCGCATCCCACCCGTATCAACCGTAACTGTTTCGCCCCCGGGTTCTGACAATCACTGTCTGTTTTGGCCCATCTCCGCCTGCAGCACTTTCCGCGCTTCCCGCAGGCTGATGTCCCGCCCGCGCGCAATGACCGCCAGATCTTCATACTCGATCTTCTCCGTTTTTGTCCCGTACCCTGCTGCCGTCTTGTAATGCACCGCCCCAAAACCGCTCCGTACTTCCCGGATCTCCCGCTGCAGGATATAGCGCTGCATGGTATTTTTCCGTATGCCCAAAGTGGTCGTGTGTTTAAAGATCTGCGCCACCAGTTCTTCACAGGTGTCTTCATCCGTGATCACATTCAGCAATGTGCCGGGGCGTCCTTTCTTCATCCCTGCCGCAACGGTATAGACATCCCTGGCGCCATGTTCTAACAGCCGCTCGCACGCAAAGGCGATCTCCTCGGCTGTCATATCATCGATATTGCAGGACAGTTCCATGATCTCATCCGGGGTATCCGCGCTTTCTCCCAGAAATGCACGGATGCAGTTTGCCGCCGGAAAGTCTTTTTTCCCCATGCCATAGCCGATCCCGGCCGTCTGCATGATGGGCATATCCCCGAAAGCGTTCACGAAATGCTTCAGCAGTGCCGCACCGGTCGGCGTGCAGAGTTCCCCCTGTATCTTACCGCCGTACATGGGGATATTCTTTAAGATAAACGCGGTGGCCGGTGCCGGAACCGGCAGTATCCCGTGCGCGCAGCGTACCGTACCGCAGCCCACATGCACCGGTGATGCAAGGATACGGTCCGGCGCGATCTCATGCAGCAGCATACACACCGCCGAGATATCCGCCACGGCATCCATGGTGCCCACTTCATGGAAGTGGATCTCCTCCACCGGGCAGTGATGCGCATGGGATTCCGCTTCCGCGATCAGCTGATAGACCGCCAGGATATCTTTCCGCACCTCCTCCGGGATCTGCAGGTGGCTGATGATGTGTCCGATCTCATGCATCGAACTATGGTGGTGATGGTGGTCATGAGCATGCCCGTGGTCATCGTCATGATAGTGGTCATGATGATGATCATGATCTGCTTCTTCATCATCATGACCATGCATATCCTCATCTTCTTCCGTACCATTTACCAGCATGCGCACATGCGTCCCGTGGATGCCACATTTCTCTGCGTCTTCCCTGACCAGTTCCACACCGGGGATCCCGATGCGGTTAAACTTCTCCACAAATGCTCCCGCATCCGGCAGCAGTTCCAGAAGCGCCGCCGTAAGCATATCCCCTGCAGCCCCCATACCGCATTCCAGATACAAAGTCTTCATATTCTGTCAATCCTCCTCCAATCCGCGCATCACACCGGCCCGCTTCAGCCCGATCAGGATTACCGGGATCAGGATCAGGTGCAGGACGATGCCCGGCACTGCATTGATAAAACCTCCCGCCAAAAACATCTGAAATGTGAAGTCCTGCTCCGGTACGCCCACGCTGTACAGCACCACGCTGGCCAGCCCCCATACGATACGCCCGATCAGCATGGAAAGTACCAATGTGATATAAATGCCTGCCACCTTCCATTGCTTAAAGAAGCGGTACAACAGCGCACTGCTCAGGCCATACGCCCCCAGTTCAAAAGCCATGCCCACCGCCTGCGGAAACAGCGCCGGCATGCCAAACATCAGCGAACGCAAGACCGGCGTGATCACTCCGACGATCAACCCGTACTGCCAGCCGCAGATAAAGCCGCAGAGCAGCACCGGGATATGCATGGGCGATAATTTCTTTCCGATCTCCGGAATCTGCCCTGTCAGAAAGGGAAGCACCAGCCCCAACGCCAGAAACATGCCGGCCAGAACCATTTTTTTTATCCGGGACGAACTCATTCCTTATACCGCCTTCCGTGCATGCAGCGCAGTGCGCAGTTTTCCCTCCGGATCCTTTACAAACAGGATCACCAGCCAGATCACCAGCCCCAATGCCACAACGGACATTCCCAAATATGCATCATTGATCAAATCCTCTACGGCCGGTGTGAAATACTCTGCCTGCAGTTCGATATATTCCGCTACCGCATCTACCATCCACATCAGAGAGGCGCCCCAGTACATCAGTGCCAGCGTCCCCAGCTTATAATCTGTCCGCCCAAGCCGTGCATACCAGACTACCGTCGCGGTCACGGCGGCAAATAAAGTGATCAGCAATGTCATTTTTCTTCTCCTTATGCTTTTGTCATTTTTTCAGGCTGCTTTGGAAGCTTTTCCAGGTAATTGGAAATACCTACCATCGCGAGCCAGGTCATGGTCACCACGACTGTCATGCCTACACCCACGGTAGACATCTCATGCAGCATTTCTGCCGTATCTGCGGGATCCGCTGCTGCTGTGAGGAACGGAAACCAGGGCACTACCTCCCCATGCCATACATGCTCAAATGCCAAAAGCGCCGAACCGCCGCCCAGCATGGTTCCCAGCCATTTCACTTTCCCGGTAAAGGGGTGATCCTTTTTCATCCTCTTTCCCGCTGCCGCCACTACGATCGCTTCTGTCGCAGGTACTAAAAAACAAGCCATAACAAATCCTCCTTCTGTTTTCAATATTTCCACATTGATGAAACGAAAAATAAAAAACACACCGTCCCTTGCCGGGATGCGGCATGCCTTCCTGACAGCCCCCTGTCCTGTTCTCAAAAACCGATAAAAGGCGCTTCTGCGCTCACGCCAGCTTCCTGCTGCCGATAAAACCATACTATCGGAATGTA
>JAFUUX010000266.1 GCA_017471325.1 Lachnospiraceae bacterium
CATAGTCGATGCTATGAAGGAAAACAGCAAAATTACTCAAAGCCAGCTGGCAGCACAGTTTGGAATAGATATAAATACTGTAAAATATTATGTCCGTAATCTGAGTAAAAATAAAGTTATAGAACGCAAAGGTAATAATAGAAGCGGCGAATGGGTAGTCTTGATTTCTGATTACACAAAATGGCGGCAGAAATATTTCGATCCTTCTTAACACACTGATCGACAAGATCACTGTCGGGGAAGCGAAAGAGGTGGATGGCGAGAAGGTTCAGGAAGTCAAAATCTACAACAAGTTCATAGGATTTATCGCAGGGCAGGAAGTATGAAAGCCCGCGAACCCATATTCAGAGGGGCGGTTTGCCGATGTTTCGGCGAGCACGCCCCTCTGAGTTTAAACAGGCGCTTGCGCTGCCGGGAGATTTTATCCGCGGGGACGGCGCTGTGTTGTTGTATTTAGGGCGGATTCCGTGATATAATCCTTCGTAAATGATAAAGACTGTTGGAAAGAGGTGTCAGAAGATGTTTTATGTACCGGATGGAACGGAGCGCTGTGGGTTTTATGAATGCGGGGACTGCGGAAACCGCTTTCTGGATATCCGGATCGCCCCGGCGATCGTCTGCCCCTATTGCGGCGAGGAGCCGGATATGGAGATCGGGCCGGATGATGAGATGCCTAAGGGGAAGGAGAGCGCAAAACTGCAGAAGATGCTGGAGGGCGAAGAGGTGGAGAAATATGACATGCTGCTGAGCCTGGCTCTGACCGGCGGGGATTACAGCTGGATATGAGAAGAGCGAACAGTATCTGCATTTTTAAAGGAGTATGGTAAATGAAGACAGGGAGAATGGGCATATGAAAAAAAGAATCCGGCTGTTTGCGGGACTGGCTGTGCTGGCGGCCGCGGGGATGTTGAACTGGAGCGGTATACAGGGACAGGCGGCAGCAGCGGAAAGCGCGGAGACCTTGGCAGGCAGGATAGCGGTATCGGAGCCTGCCACGCTGGGGGATGATGCCGTGACGGTCACAAAGATCAGCATATCCGCGGTGGGTGACTGCACCCTGGGGAACGATCCCGCGCAGGAGAGCCGCGGCAATGCATTCCATAAGGTCTATAACGCAAACGGGCCGGACTATTTTCTGCAGTACTGCCGTCCGGTCTTTTATACGGATGATATCACCATCGCCAATCTGGAGGGGGTGCTGACGACTATGGGAACGGCGCAGCAAAAAGCATGGCGCTTCCGCAGCGATCCTTCCTATATCGAGATCCTCACACACTCTTCGGTAGATGTGGTGGCATTTGCAAACAACCACTGCCGCGATTTCGGCGAGATCAGCTATACGGACACGATGAAAAATCTGGAGGCCTATGGTCTGCCCTATTCCTCGGAAGACAATGTGTGCGTCATGGAGGTGAACGGGGTGCGCGTGGGCATCGCGTCTTTAAAACTTTTGGGGGATAATGCGGGTTATTTCAAGCAGCGGATCCAGACCAAGGTGGATGAACTGAAGGCGGAGAATGTGCAGCTGATCCTGCTCAACTGCCACTGGGGGATCGAACTGGATCGTGTACCCAATCATGTGCAGACGGAACTGGGGCATTTCGCAATTGATGCCGGGGTGGATCTGGTGATCGGCCACCACCCGCATGTGCTGCAGTCGGTGGAATGTTATAATGGAAAGTACATCATATACAGCCTGGGGAATTTCTGCTTTGGCGGCAATACCAACCCGAAGAATAAGGACACCATGATCTGGCGGCAGGATTTTATCTTTACCAACGGACAGTTAAGTGCCTCCGAGGCGCGGGTGCTGCCGTACAGCATATCTTCCCGGAAGGACTTAAACGATTACTGCCCTGTGCCGTTAAATGGTGCGGACTATGACCGTGTGATCAGGCAATTGAACGATCTGAGCGCGGCCTATCATGTGCAGTTTGATGAAAAGGGAAATGTGGTGCCGCAATAAGGTGGGCTCATCAGTTTAGACCGGCTTCGGCCGGTTTTCAATATTTCCCAAATATAATGCGAAAAAGGTTTTCCGTGACAGATAAAGGACCTGCAGCGGTCCGCCAGATTTTGTTACTATTCACAGCCCTTCGTGCTGTGATAGTAACGGGTTTTGCCAATGAAAATCGCCTGCGGCGATGGGCAAAACCCATCTCGCTCGGAATATTTGGGTCGTAATCGCGCAGCAAGTGCGCGATTCGACTATGAATAGTAACCAGATTTTACTGGATTTTTACAAAAGATGCTTGACAAAGAAGAAAAGTAATCTATAATAAAAATATGCGCGATGTAAGCGCTTACAAAGACAGGAAGGTATTTATCAAAAACGAAAGGGGAAGTGAGATGGATTTAAATCTGAGAAAAAAAGAAGACTGTAAATTTGATGCGGTATCATTGGGGGAGATCATGCTGCGTCTGGATCCCGGTGAAGGCAGGATCCGCACGGCCAGATCGTTTACCGCATGGGAAGGCGGCGGCGAATACAACGTGATCCGCGGCCTGCACAAATGTTTCGGACTTAACACCGCAGTGATCACCTCTTTTGCGGATAATGAAGTTGGTAAATTAATGAAAGACCTGATCGAGCAGGGCGGCGTGGATACTTCCCTGATCAATTGGAAGAAGACCGATGGCATCGGTCGTATCTGCCGCAATGGTCTGAATTTTACAGAGCGCGGATTCGGTATCCGCGGTGCGGTAGGCTGCTCTGACCGTGCAAATACCGCGATCAGCCAGGCAAAGCCGGAGGATTTCGATTTTGATTATATCTTTGGCGAACTGGGTGTACGCTGGATGCACACGGGCGGTATCTATGCGGCACTTTCCGAGCAGGCATGCGAGACGGTGATCGCAGCTTGCAAGGCAGCAAAGAAATACGGTACAGTGATCAGTTATGACCTGAACTATCGTCCTTCCATGTGGAGCGCGATCGGCGGTCAGGCAAAGGCACAGGAAGTGAATAAAGAAGTAGCGAAATATGTAGACGTCATGATCGGCAATGAGGAAGATTTCACAGCATGCCTGGGCTTCCAGATCGAAGGCAATGATGAGAACTTAAAAGAGTTGAATCTGGACGGCTACAGGAAGATGATCGGCGAAGCTGCAAAGACATATCCGAACTTCAAGGCAGTGGCTACTACGCTGCGTACCGTTCGCACCGCTACCGTAAATGACTGGAAGGCAATCTGCTGGGCAGACGGCGAGATCTACATGAGCAAAGAGTACAACGGTCTGGAGATCATGGACCGTGTAGGCGGCGGCGATTCCTTCGCATCCGGTCTGGTATACGGCCTGATGACTACACAGGATGCGGAGAAGGCAGTGAACTATGGTGCGGCACACGGCGCCCTGGCAATGACCACACCGGGCGATACTTCCATGGCAAGCAAAGAAGAAGTGGAAGGCATCATGGGTGGTGCAGGCGCAAGAGTGAAGAGGTAAGTGCAGTACTTAATGAGCACGAGCCGAAGGCGAAGGGCGAATTTAGTACGCACTTACCTGACGAGCTTAACGAATGCGAGCCGAAGGCGAAGCAGGAGTTTAGCGACGTCAGGTAGTA
>JAFUUX010000267.1 GCA_017471325.1 Lachnospiraceae bacterium
GGCCAGCAGCCTGCGGGAGGTGGGAACGGTCTGTACGGCCAGCCGCCTGCGGGGAGCGGGAACGGTCTGTATGGCCAGCAGCCTGCGGGTGGTTCGCCATTACTGGCACAGCCGTATCAGCCGGTAGGGGGAGCCAGCGGTCTGTATGGCCAGCCCGGTGGATCGCCGTATGGCCAGCCGGTAGTATCAGGGTATCAGCCGGTACAGCAAAACGGCGTACCTGCTTATGGTCAGCCGGCAGCGTCGCAGGGAGCAAATCCGGGCGGCAATCCGTATGGGAATCAGTGACATGTGATCTGTCAAGGAACTGTTTGCAGATTTCTGCACAGAGAGGTGCATGTTTGATACAGATGTATGAGCAATGGTGCAGCAGTTCCGGAATAGAAATTGATAAAACATGGTAAACAGAGTCGACGGTCAGCACAACTATACGAATCCTTATGAACGCAGAAGCGGGAAAGCGGCGCGCGTAGATGCTGACGCGCCGGCTTTTTTGCTGGATTATGATGAAAAAGGTGTCATTTGGGAACGCAGCCAGGATACCCCAAAAGGTCAGATCCCGAAGGACAGCGCAGCACCGAAACAGCAGGAAGAGAAGCAAAAGAGGAAGGCACCCCGCAGCAGTGTAAAGGAGGCTGACAGGGAAGCACGGGAACAGGACACTGCACCGAAAGGGCATTTGCTGCAGAGCATTTTGCAGGGATTGCGCGGGGTGGTACATGGTTTCCTGCAGCTGGTCTGGTACAGCAGCGATAAGGAGGAGACGGCAGGAAAAGAGGGTGCGGCGGATCGGACGGCGGAGACCGGGGCAGATGCGCCAATACAGAAGGAATTGCTGCAGAAGCCGGAAAAAGAGGCATCTGCGGGTGAGGAATCTGCAGATCCGCGGTCTGAAGAGGAACGCATCCGTGAGAAACTGGCGCAGAAGGATCAGAAAGGCTTTATGGATATCCTGACGCGGGGCAATCAAAGAAAGCCGGCCAGAAACACTTCGATCCTGACCGCTTATGACCGCAGAGGCAGGCTGGTCAAGCCGGATGATGCACAGCGCGGAAGGCTTTTGCGCGGTGAGCAGGCAGGGGGCAGGGACGGCGTGACCGTGCGTCCGCAGGGGACTTATCGGAAATATATATAAAATACAAGACAGAGGTTGAGAAAATGCGGATAGGAATGGGATATGATGTACACAGGCTGGGAGAGGACCGCGACCTGATCATCGGCGGCGTAAAGATACCGTATCATAAGGGGCTGGTGGGGCATTCGGACGCGGACGTGCTGACACATGCCGTGATGGATGCACTGCTGGGGGCGGCGGCCCTGGGAGATATCGGGCTGCATTTTCCGGATACGGACGGCAGTTACAAAAATATCGACAGTTTTGTTTTGCTGGAAAAAGTAAAGGAATTGCTGGAAGAAAAAGCATTCCTGATCGAGAATATCGATGCCACGATCATTGCGCAGGCACCCAAAATGCGCCCTTATATCGATGCCATGCGGAAACGTTTCTGCGAGACGCTGGAACTGGAGGAGGATCAGGTGAATATCAAGGCGACCACGGAGGAGCATTTAGGCTTTACCGGACGGCAGGAGGGGATCGCGGCACAGGCGGTATGCCTGCTCACCGGTGCCAGGGAATTATATTCCAGGGACGTGATGGCCGGAGGCTGTGCAAACTGTCCCGGCAGGCAGAATAGCGGGAAATGAGCCGGGACCGCAAAAGATCAGATACAGATACCAATTTATTGCAAAGGGGAAAGGAAAGATGAGACTCTATAACACAAGCAGCAGACTGGTGGAGGAATTCAGGCCGCATGAAGAAGGAAAGGCAAAGGTCTATACCTGCGGCCCTACGGTCTATCATTTTGCGCACATCGGCAATCTGCGCAGTTATATCTGCGAGGACGTGCTGGTAAAAACCCTGGCTTACGCAGGCTATGAAGTGAAGCGTGTCATGAACATCACGGATGTGGGGCATCTGTCCAGTGACGCGGATACCGGCGAGGATAAGATGCTCAAGGGCGCGAAGCGCGAACACAAGAGCGTGCTGGAGATCGCAGATTATTACACAAAAGCATTTTTTGAGGATTTCGGAAAACTGCATATCCGCATGCCGGATGTGGTGGAGCCGGCAACGCACTGTATTCCGGAATTCATCCATATGATCGAGACACTGCTGGAAAAGGGATATGCATACCAGGCAGGGGAAAATGTTTATTTTGACACTTCCAAACTGAAAAAGTATTATACGCTTTCCAATCATAACGAAGACGAACTGCGCGTCGGTGTGCGGGAGGATGTGGATGAGGATACCAACAAGCGGAACAAGACGGACTTTGTGCTGTGGTTCACCAAGTCCAAGTTTGATGATCAGGAACTGAAGTGGGAGAGCCCCTGGGGGCGCGGTTATCCGGGGTGGCACATCGAGTGTTCCAGCATCGGCATCAAGCATCTTGGAGAGTATATGGATATCCATTGCGGCGGTGTGGACAATATCTTTCCGCACCACACCAACGAGATCGCCCAGAGTGAAGCGTTTTTGGGACATCCCTGGTGCAAGTACTGGTTTCACGTGCACCATCTGGTAGAGGAAAAAGGCGGCAAGATGAGCAAGTCCAGCGGGGAATTCCTGACCGTATCCGTGCTGCAGGAGAAAGGCTATGATCCGCTGGCGTACCGATTTTTCTGCCTGCAGTCCCATTACCGCAAACCCTTGGAGTTTTCCTATGCGGTACTGGATCAGATGAGTGCGTCCTATAAAAAACTGTTAAAACGCATCGGTGAACTGTCTGAGGACGGTACTGTTGATGAGGCGGCATATGCGGAGTACCGGACCAGATTTACGGAGGCACTGACGGACGACTTAAACACTTCCATGGCATTTACGGTGCTTTATGATGTGCTGAAAGCGGATATCTCGGATACGACCAAGCGGAAACTTGTGGAAAGTTTTGATGAGGTGCTTTCCCTGGATCTGCTGAAAGGCTATCAGAAAGCGGAGGAAGCGCAGAGCGTGGATGCAGAACTGGAAGCCTGGATCAATGAGCGTATCGAAGCCAGAAAGGCAGCCAAGAAAGCAAAGGATTTTGCACAGGCAGATGCGATCCGCGAGGAATTGAAGGAAAGAGGTATCGCCATCGAAGATACCAGAGAGGGAACCAAGTGGAAGAAGATCTGAACAGGTATTCCCCGCTGGTACTGGCCTATATCGGGGACGCGGTGTATGAACTGCATGTGCGGGATCACCTTTTGCAGGCAAAAGGCAACCAGCCGGTAGAAAAACTGCACCGTGCAGCCACGCATTTTGTCAAGGCGGCCGCCCAGGCAGCGGCAGCAGAGGCACAGATGGCACTCTGGACTGAAGAAGAGCAGGATGTGTTCCGGCGGGGGAGGAATGCCAAGTCTCATACGATCCCGAAAAATGCGGACCCGGCAGATTACCGCAGGGCAACAGGTTTTGAAGCGCTGCTGGGATATTTGTCCCTAAAAGGGGAGGATGAGCGGGCAAGAGAACTGATGGAGCGGGCGGTCGCCTATCTGGAAGAAGCGTACCGGAAAGCGCAGTGATACCGGCGGAGCAGGTACAGGCGGAAAGGATAACAAATGTCTTATACAGAATCACAGATCGAAGGGCGCAATGCAGTCATCGAAGCACTGCGGGCCGGAAAAAGCATTGATAAAATATATATTCTTGACGGATGCCAGGACGGACCGGTCATGACGATCAAGCGGGAAGCACGCAAGAGCGACTGCCTGATCAAGTATGTGGCGAAAGAGCGGCTGGACCAGCTTTCGCAGACCGGAAAACACCAGGGCGTGATCGCGGTGGCGGCAGCCTATGAATATGCGGAACTGGAAGACATCCTGGACGCGGCACAGAAGAGCGGCAGGCCGCCGTTTCTGTTCCTGCTGGATGGGATCGAAGACCCGCACAATCTGGGGGCCATTATCCGTACCGCGTACCAGTCAGGAGCGCATGGCGTGATCATTCCCAAAAACCGGGCAGTAGGGCTGACGGCTACCGTGGCACGCACATCGGCGGGGGCGCTGAATTACCTGCCGGTAGCGAAAGTGACGAATCTTTCCCAGACGATAGAAAGCCTCAAGGAAAGGGGCATCTGGTTTGCCTGCGCTGATATGCAGGGGGAAGTGATGTACCGCGCAAATCTTACGGGGCCTATAGGGCTGGTGATCGGCAGTGAGGGCGAGGGCGTCAGCCGGCTGGTGAAAGAGAAGTGCGATTTTCGCGTATCCATCCCCATGGAGGGGAAACTGGATTCGCTGAATGCATCGGTGGCAGCGGGCGTGCTGGCTTATGAGATCGTGCGCCAGAGAATGCAGCAGTGATTCAGGGAGTTTCTGCGGGTTCTGCGGCGGTTTCGGTCTGTGGCTTAGGCAGTACCAGCCGTACCAGCAGGATACGGTTGTTTTCCACGGTCTCGGCTTTTAAGACAGTGCCGTCTTTTAAAAGGACGGTTTCACCGCCCACCGGGAGCCTGTTATCCAATTGTTCGATGATGAGGCCGCTGATGGAATCATAGTCTTCACTTTCATAAGCGGTATTCAGGCTTTCATTGATGTCATCCAGTTTCATGGTGCCGTCTACCAGGTATTCCCGTTCACCGGTTTTTTTGATGAGTTCGGCTTCGTCGGCATCGTATTCGTCACGGATCTGGCCAAATACCTCTTCCAGCAGGTCTTCCATAGTGATCATGCCCTCGGCAGTGCCGTATTCGCTCAGCACGATGGTCACGGCCATATTCTTTTCACGCATTTCATTCAGCAGATCGGGAACCTTTTTGTATTCATAGGTATAATACACATCCCGCAGGAGTTTCTGCATATGAAATTTTTCAGGAGATTCCAGAAAGAGAAAATCCTTTACATTGATCACGCCCACGATATTGTCCGGACTGTCTTCGTAGACCGGCAGGCGGGTATACATATGTTCCCGGAACAGCGTGAGCACATCATCGTAATCGGCGTGGATATCCACCATGGTGATGTTGAGACGGGGGATCATAATGTCTTTGGCAACGGCATCCGTAAAGGCGAACATGTTGTGGATCATTTCTTTTTCTTCAGCCTCAAAGACACCCTCTTCATGACCGGCATCGATGTAGCCCAGCAGTTCGCTTTCCGTGATACTGATGACTTTCTTGTCGGGATCTACGCCCAGGAGACGCAGGACGGCATTGGAAAGTTTATCCACGATAAAGATGACAGGGGTGAGAAGCGCGGACAGTGCGTGGATGGCGGGTGCAAAGGCCAGGGCATACTTTTCATTATTGCGGAGCGCCAGTGTTTTGGGGATGATCTCGCCAAAGAGCAGCACCAGTACCGTCAGTATACCGGTAGCGAAACCGACAGCCAGGCTGCCGAAGAGGTCGGTCGCCAGTACCGTGGATAACGCCGAGGCGGAAATATTGACGATATTGTTGCCGATCAGGATCGTGGAAAGCATTTTATTGTAGTTTTCCAGGATTTTCAGAACAAGGGCGGCACGCTTATTTCCTTCTTCCAGCAATATTTGCAGACGCATGCGTTTTACGGTGGTAAACGCGGTTTCCGAGGAGGAAAAAAAGGCCGATAACAAAAGCAGAATCAATAAAACAATGGATTGAATGATTTGTGTTGTATTCATAATATTAATAATATACAGGAAAA
>JAFUUX010000268.1 GCA_017471325.1 Lachnospiraceae bacterium
AAAGAGATGAAGGATGCCTATATGGATTCCCTGGAGCCGTATGACTTTTCAAAGATCACGGACTATAATCCGGCCTACATGTCCGGTTATGTGGCCAGCAAGTATGATGAAGATGCCAATGAGGTCAAGGAGCGCGTGGACAGACGTATCCGCTCGACCGTGGAATCGGAGATCCGTAAGACGGTAAACGGTTATGACAGCGTTTCCGAGGTGGGATCGAAGATCGACATCAACGATGGCCGTATCCGCTATTGCATGCTGCCGGTGTGGATGCTTTCGACGGTCTGGAACGGGAACGTATACAGTTTTGCCATGAATGGCCAGACCGGCAAGGTGGTAGGCGATCTGCCCATAGATTCCGGCAAGAGCGCCAGGCTGTTCATTATCACGGCAGTGATCACGGCGGTGATCTGCGGTCTGATCAGTTATATTTTTCTGGATGCCGGAGGAAGCGGGATCATCGCATCGGTTGTGATCGGCCTGATCGTGGCAGCCATTTCCCTGTCCTCCGCAAAGGCGGCCATGGTGGCCAGCGTGAAGAACCAGGCTTCGGAATATCTGAAAAAAGACAGTTTTAAACTGTTGGATCAGACGGATAATTACATGAGAACCCGCGAGGAACTGATCCGTAAGGCGCAGAACAGTTAAAATGAAAGATCAGTACAGTGAAATTGAAAAAAGGGCTGCCGGGGCGTAAATGTGCTCCGGCAGTTTTTAAAAAAGGCCGGGTGTGACGGGAGGGAAATATGACAGATCCGTGTGAACTGTGTATGCATTATGAATATGACGAGGAATATGACAACTATGAATGTGATGCCGGGCTGGATGAAGACGATATGTACCGGTTCCTGACCGGAAATGCGAAGGGATGCCCATTCTTCCAGCAGGGGGACGAGTACCAGATCGTGAAGCATCAAATGTGATTGAAAACAGAAGGCCTGTTATGTTATAATGAAACATACAAAGGAGGTGATCATATGCTGACAAATGAGAAAGAGTACAATGGTTATTTATTTGATCAATTGGCAGCATTGGAACGGATAGAGGAAATCGCGATAGAAGAAAAGAATGAAAGGATATTAAAGGCAATAGCAAAAGAAAAGAAGTATGTTGAAAGAAAACTATACCAGAATCCGTCATTAAACGAAACAACAGAGAAGAAATAAGAATCAGCCGCCTGACAGGCGGCTGGTTTTTTATCGCAGAGCCGTCGGGAGGAATATGTCGGTTAAAGTTGACCGGCGGCTCGCGATCGAGTTGGGTGCTACTTTGTCTTCCCTACTCGATGATTGGCTCTTTCGCCGGCAGGCCGGCTTTTCTGGGATATTTCTTTGGAGTGGGTGCTGTTTTACGCACGACAGCCAGGCAGCGGTAGTAATCCGTTTCCGGCAGGGTGTATTCAAATACCTTCTCCAGCGTGCCGCCCAGTATCCGGAGCGCACCGGCAGCGGCTTCTTTTTCCGCAGATCCGCTGCCATCCGGCGGGGAGCCGGCGGCAAATTCCGCAGCCTTGTAAGCAATGAAATAGCCGTCTTTTCTGACATAGGGCAGGCAGTACTCGGACAGGGTGGACATATTGGCTACGGCGCGTGATACGGTCATGTCAAAAGATCCGCGTAACTGCGCCGGTTTTGCATAGTCTTCCGCGCGGCCGTGGATCGCGGAGATCCCTTCCAGGCCAAGGCGGGAGATCACCTCATTTAGAAAGCCGATCCGCTTATGCAGGGAATCCAGCATAGTGATCTGCAATTGCGGAAACGCGATCTTTAAGGGGATCGCAGGGAACCCGGCGCCGGTGCCGATATCGATCAGGGAGAAAGAAGCGCCCCTGCGCAGCCTGTCTGTCAGCGGATTGTCCGGCAGCAGGTACAGTGCCAGACTGTCCGCAAAGTGTTTCTTCAGCACATCGTCCGGCGCGGTAATGGCCGTCAGGTTCATAAAGGAATTCCATTCCAAAAGCAGATCATTGTATAACAGAAACTGTTCCGCCTGCCGCTCATTCAGTACGATATTCATTTTTGACAGGTATTCCTGCAGCGTCTGTCTGTCCATATCGTGTCCTTATTTACTGATATTGGTCTCTTCGGTATAGCCGGCAGAGCGCATGACTCTGCGCAGGTCGCCCAGAGCGCCCATCAGCTGTTTGTAGGAATCGTAAGCGCGTTCAAAGTGTGCGAGTGCCTCTTCGCGATCGCCCTTTGCAGAGGCATTGAAACAGTTGACGGCGTGGCGGTGCAGGTCATTGTGGCGATCATAGGTCTGCTTAAAGGCGGCAGAGCCTGTGATGCGTTTATCTGTCTGCGCTGCCAGCCATTTACCCAGTTTACAGCCTTTCGGATTGTTGACCTGCTCGATCTTTAAGTGCTCAAAGCCTACCAGGTTGTTGTACTGGCGCCAGGTAAAGATCAGGTGGTCTACCTCAAACACGGTGATCCAGTCGAGCGGCAGGAGTTCCGCACGTCCGCGGGCCATATCGGAACGCACACCGTCCACGCGGCGGGAGATCTTGAAAAGGTGCTCGCCGGTGGTGAAGCATTCTGCGTTCAGGCGGTCAAAGCCGCCGGCAACAGTATTGCCCAGCGCGATAAATTCCTCTGTAAGTGCAGACTGCGTGTTGATCTCCTCAAAAATAGCATCCACGTTGGCATTCATATCGTCGATCTTTGCTGCCATCTTATCCATATTTTTCACGGACTGGCTTACATTGTCCGTGCCCTGCTGCAGATGCCTGGTGGTTTCCTTTACGGAGCCGGCCAGGATATCCAGGTTGCTTAAGAGTTCATTTATATAATTGACTACGGAATCCGCGCAGCCGGTGGTATTTTTGGAAAGTTCACCCATCTGCTGTGCCACGATGGCAAAGCCGCGTCCGGCTTCCCCGGCTCTGGCGGCTTCGATGGAAGCATTAAGCGCCAGCAGGGAGGAATTATCAGCCAGATCCTTGATCTGGTCGATGATCTTGGTGATGTTTGCGGCATTTTCGCGGAAATCGAGCAGTTTGGTATTGATCTCGTTGACTTCACGGGAGGATTCTTCTATTGTAAGGATGCTTTCATTGATCTCGGAGGCGCAGTCCTGTGTGGTCGTGGTCAGGTCACGGGAATTCTTCTGGATGTTCTGTACGGCATACTGCACATTGGTAATGGACCGTTCCAGATCCTCCCCGGAAGAGTGGATGCTTCCCACGACGCCTGCCTGGGAATTGACTTCTTCGATCATGTTTTTCACTACGGAAGAATCGCCGATCTCCTTCATGGCATCATTCATGCGCATGACAAATACGTTATTGGATGTGAAATTGCTGCGGATCAGGGCATTGAAGGCCTCGCCCACCTGTGCGTCATGAAACAGTGAAACATCTACCGGCGCGTTTTTCCCGCTGGTTGCCTCCTTCATGCATGCGATCAGTTGCTTCAGATCTTCTTCATACGGATTGATCTTTGGTTTTCCGAACATTGTGTACCCCCTTATATTTATATTACATAAGAATCCCCATAGAACTAATCTGTACCCCATGTCAAGGACAAAGTAAAGTTGAGTTGGCATTCATGGTGTCATGACATGTGGGTATGCTCCTTTCTGTTTTCAGTTGCCTTTATCTTCAGCGGAATTATCCGCATTCGATACCTTCTTTCCCAGTT
>JAFUUX010000049.1 GCA_017471325.1 Lachnospiraceae bacterium
AACTTTCCGCGATCCGTTTTGGCGGTGAGGCGGGCGACAGCATGGCTTTGGATAATGGTGCCTATGCCCTGACCAAGCGTGCCGGAGAGACCAACGGTATCCTGATCAGCCAGGGCAATACCTTTATCGAGCGTGCTTATTTTGCGGTGACGGGCACGGATCTGACCAAGACGCAGACGGACAGTGCTGTGTCAGCGGGAAATTATAATGTGGTGATCTATGACGCCGGGTATGAGCCGGCCGGGACTGGGAGCGGGGCTGCGGATAAAGAGACCGACGGCATGCCGGATCAGCTTCGTTTCGTGAACCATGGCGGCAGCGGCAGCCTGGATCATGTGGTGGTAAACGTCAAGGAATCGGAAGTGACCGAAGGCTTAGCGGAGTTTACGCTGGGCGCAAATGCGGTATGTACGTTTGATGTGCCGGAGTGGGCGGCGTCCTTTATGGAAGCGGACGGAAAATGTGTCGGCTATTATGGGATCAACGGCGGCCACAAGGAAGTGGTGGTCGGTTTTGACCTGCGGGAGACGGATTTTGCCGTCAAGGCGGAATTTCCGGTGTTTATGGCGGGAGCCATGGGGTATCTGTCCAACCGCAGCCTTCTGGCAAAGGATGCGTATGATGCCGGGGAGGCACTGATCTTTAATCCCTCTGCGGAAGTGGCGGCAGAGGATATCCTGCTGTATCCGGTGCCGGCGGAAGAGGGGGCGCAGGGCGTACAGGCGATGGCGGCAGATACCTCACATGCCGGACTGTACCGGATCACGGCCGGGGAGCGCACGGAGTATCTGACCATCCGGGCGGCTTCTGCCGGGCATGACGGCAGGCTCACGGCAGAAGATATCCGAAACAGCGGCAGCGTGAACGCGGTGCGGGCAAAGCGCAGCGTGCGTAATATCCTGCTGGTGCTGGCGCTGCTTTTGCTGGTATTGGAGTGGGTGCTCTATGTAAGGAAGATGAACTATAAGCGGAAGTTCTATCTGCTGCTGCGGACGGTATTGCTGGCTCTGGTGGTGCTGGCGCTTTTGGGACTGCGCCTGCCCAAGCGGTCAAATACGGTGACAACGGTATTTCTGGTGGATATGTCTGTCAGTGACAAGGAGAACATCGAGGCATTTGACCGGTATATCGATGATGCGCTGGAGGATCTGCCGCGGAACAACCGCTATGCGATCGTGACCTTTGGCCGGAATGCGATCGTAGAGCAGTTTGTAACGGACCAGGATATGTACATGGGGCTGGGTGCAAAGACCGATGATACGGCGACAAATTATGAAGCCGCGCTGCAGCGGGCGGCGGCCATGCTGCCTTCGGACGGCGCAGGGCGTATCCTGGTGCTGACGGACGGCAGGCAGACGGCCGGAAATATCGAGAATACGGCATCCCTGTTTTTGTCGGACGAGATCGTGCTGGAATCAGTGCTGATCCCGGCGGTGGTCAATGAAGACGCTTATGTAAAGTCCGTGGATATGCCGGAGACGCTGCATGCGGGGGAGAGTTATTTCCTGACGGTTTCCGTGGAGAGCAATTATGAGACAACCGCGGATGTGGTGCTGACGAGCGGCGGCCGGGAGGTTGCCAGGGAGACGGTGCGGCTGCAGAAAGGCAGTAACGAGTTTGTCTTTGAGGAAACCGTGACCGCGGACGATGTGGAAAGTTATGAAGTGCATGTGGAAGCGGCAGGGGATACCTGCGAGGAAAACAATACATACAGTGCCTATGCAAGAGTAGAGGATGCACCGAAGATCCTGGTGCTGAAGGGTGAAGGAGATGGCGGAAATGCCTTTGAGAATGTGCTTTCCGCGGCACATGTGAATGCCGAATTTGCCAGGCCTTCCCGTGCGCCCAAAAATTTGCACGATCTGCTGGGGTATAAGGCGGTCATCCTGGAAAATGTCTATATGGATGAACTGCCGGAAGAGTTTGTGGACAATCTGGAAACGTATGTGAAAGATTACGGCGGCGGCTTCGTGGCCTGCGGCGGCGAAGACAGTTTTATGCTGGGCGGCTACAATGACAGCCCGATCGAAACCGTGCTGCCGGTCAATATGGAACTGCGCGGCACGCTGCAGATCCCTTCGACTGCGATCGTTATGGTCATTGACCATTCCGGTTCCATGGTGACCTATGCCGGAAACGGCCTTACCTATCTGGATGTGGCGGTGGAGGCGGCAAAGCGCGGCGTGGATAACCTGCGGGAGTCCGATCAGGTAGGCATCCTGGCGTTTGATGACCGTTATCACTGGAGCCATGAGATCTCTTATGCGACGGATAAGGAGGCCATCAAGGACGATATCGAGACGATCACGGAGGGCGGCGGCACCACCATCCTGCCGGCGCTGGAGGAAGCACGCTCTGCGCTGGCAGGCTGCAGTGCGCAGGTAAAGCACATCATACTGCTGACGGACGGTATGGGGGAAACCTATGATTTTTCGCCGGTAACGGACAAGATCAACCGGGACGGCATCACCTTATCCACGGTAGCAGTGGGGGCATATTCGGATACCAAACTGATGGAGGATCTGGCGAAGTCCTGCGGCGGACGCTATTACTTTGCGGATACGGATACGGATATCCCCAGGATCTTTGCGCAGGAGGTGTATCTGGGAGGCGATACCTATATCAAGAACGGTGATTATGCGGTGTATCCGCGCATCAGCCACGAGATCACCCAGGGGCTGTTTACGCAGGGGTGGTACAATGTGCTGGGCTATATCGCCGCTTCGCCAAAGACCGGTGCCACGCAGCTGCTGGTCAGCGGACAGGATGATCCGATCCTGACGGTATGGCAGTACGGTCTGGGCAAAACGGCTGCATGGAACACGGATGTGGACGGCGGCTGGAGCGGGGCTTATTCAGGCGAGGATAATTATGCGGAACTATGGAAGCGCATCGTGGATTTTGTGGCCGGCACGCCCAATATCGGTGAGGATTACCTGGAGGTGGAAAGTAAGGACGGCCATACCACGCTGACCTACCATACGGATGATTATACCGACGGGACCGGGATCAGCGGGATCTATACGTCGCCGGATGGCGGATCGGGGGAGGTGGAGTTTACCACATCTGAACCCGGTGTGTTTACGGCGCAGATCGACAGTATGGAAACCGGGCTGTACAATCTCAATGTGCGCCGCAGTGATGATGAGGAAGTGACCGGTGCCTTTACCACGGCAACGGTCGTGCAGTACAGTGATGAGTACCGCTTTGATGTAACGGAGGATAAGTACCGCGGTTTTATCGACCGCTTTGGAAACTGGATCGATCTGGATACGCCGGTATGGCGGCCGGTGAGCAGCAGCCGCAGCGGCAGTTTTGATCTGTCCAATCTGTTCCTGATCCTGACGATACTGCTGTTTTTGGCGGATATCGCGGGACGGCGTTTCGGCTATGATCCGGTATGGAAGAAGCGGAAGAAAAAAGTGCCTGCGGCAGCGGAAAGCGGGATACAGCAGCCCGTAGAGGAGCCGGTATCTGCGCAGGCCGTGGTAGCAGCCGAAACGAAAACAAAGAAGTTAAAGAAGGAGAAGAAAGCGAAGCCTTCGGATGTGCCGGATCTGGGAACGCTGGATACTTCGGCGCTGTTAAAGAAAAAGCAGGACAGAAACCTGTAGGGAAGCGGCTTTCATCTACAGGGATGCAGGCAGCGGCTTTCGGAACGGTATTAAGGAAGCGGATGCGGCATCACGGCAACGGCTGAAAGGAACAGGATATAGAAAAACAATGGCATTTGACGGCATTACCGTGGCTGCGGTCACGAAGGAACTGAATGAAAAATTAAGCGGCGGGCGGGTGTACAAGATCGCCCAGCCGGAGGCGGATGCGCTGCTGCTGACGGTAAAAACCGCGCACGGGCAGTACCGTTTGCTGCTCTCGGCCGATGCATCGCTGCCGCTGGTATATCTGACGGACAGCAATAAGCCAAGCCCCATGACGGCACCGAATTTCTGCATGGTCATGCGTAAGCATCTGCAGAATGCCAGGATCCTGGGCTTTTCACAGCCGGGACTGGAACGCATCATCCGTATGGAGGTAGAGCATCTTGACGAGATGGGGGATCTGTGCCGGAAGACGCTGGTGACCGAGATCATGGGCAAGCACAGCAATATCATCCTGACAGACAGCGAGGAAAAGATCGTGGACAGTATCAAGCGAATCTCCGGTATGGTGAGTTCCGTGCGGGAGGTGCTGCCGGGACGGCCGTATTTTGTGCCGCAGACAACGGAAAAGGCAGATCCCCTGCTGGTGGTGCAGGAGGAGTTTTTGGGCGGTCTGCAGGGTAGAAACATGCCGGTGGATAAAGCGATCATGACCTGCTATATGGGGATTTCCCCGCAGATGGCATCGGAGATGCTGCGTCTGTCCGGTGTGGACAGCCGCATGGATGCCAAGGCGCTGCTCGCGGAGCCGGAAGCGCTGCAGAAGGTATGGCACTCCTTTGCGGATATCATGAAACGCGTGAAATGCGGCGAATACAGCCCGTGCATCTATTATGAAAATGAGATCCCGCTGGAGTTTGCGGCGATCGATACACAGATGTATGCGCAAAAGAAAGCCTATGACAGTATCTCGGCGCTCCTGCAGAATTACTATGCGGAAAAAGAGGCGGTGGTCCGGATCCGGCAGCGTTCCACGGATCTGCGCCGCATCGTGCAGACAGCCGTGGAGCGGAATGCAAAGAAACTCGAACTGCAGGAGAAGCAGTTAAAGGATACGCAGAAGCGGGAAAAGATGCGCCTGTACGGGGAACTGTTAAACGCATACGGTTATCAGATCCCGGCGGGTGTAAAGGAATATGAGGCGCTGAATTATCATGACAATACCACTGTAAAAATACCGCTGGACGAAACACTGAGCGCATCGGAAAATGCCAAAAAATATTTTGAAAAATACGGCAAGCAGAAGCGTACCTGTGAGGCGCTGAGCAGATTTGTGGAAGAGACAAAGGCGGAACTGGCGCATCTCGAGAGCATACAGGTGGCACTGGACATCGCGCGTAAGGAGGAAGACCTGCTGCAGATCCGGCAGGAGTTGACGGACTGCGGCTTTATCCGGAAAAAGAGCGGTGCAAAGAAGGAAAAAGTGACCAGCAGGCCGCTGCATTTTGTGACCGAAGACGGTTTCCATATCTATGTGGGCAAGAATAATTACCAGAATGAAGAAGTGACCTTTCAGCTCGCAAACGGCGGGGACTGGTGGTTCCACGCCAGGAAACTGCCCGGTTCCCATGTGGTGGTGCGTACCGAAGGGCGGGAACTGCCGGACCGGGTGTTTGAGCAGGCGGCGGCTCTGGCGGCGTATTATTCCAAAGCGGCGGATCAGGAGAAGGCGGAAGTGGACTATGTAAAGCGTAAGGAGGTAAAAAAGCCAGCAGGGGCAGCGCCGGGCTTTGTGGTATATTATACGAATTATTCCATGGTCGTAAAACCGGGGATCGTGGGACTGACGCAGGCAGACTGAAAAATAAGGAGGATGGATGGCATGGGCAGGGAGATCCTGGTACAGGATGCTTTGGAGAATATGAAGGTGGAGAGGCTGAAACGCACGCAGATCGCCAAAGGGACGATCCTAACCTATTATCATGATACGGTGCGCATTCCAAACGGGCATGTCTGCGAGTTTGACTTTCTGGGACATCAGGGCGCGGCGGCGGTGCTGCCGGTAACGGAGGACGGAAAACTGCTGCTGGTGCGGCAGTACAGAAACGCGCTGGATCGTTTTACGCTGGAGATCCCGGCCGGCGGGCTGGAAGGACCGGGGGAGCCGACCAGGGAGGCGGCAGCCAGGGAACTGACGGAAGAGACGGGCTTTGTGGCCGGGCGCATCGACTTTTTGTTGTCCGTGGTATCTGCGGTAGCCTATTGTAATGAAAAGATCGATATCTATCTGGCGCGGGATCTGCAAAAAAGCGAGCGCCATCTGGATGCGGATGAGTATATCAATGTGGAGGCCTGGGAAGGGGAAGAATTGCTGGAACTGGCTTATAACGGTACTTTGCAGGATGCCAAGACGGTAGCGGCTGTCATGGCATATCAGAACGGATTGGCAGCCGGACGCTGGGGTTGACGGGAAAAAGGCGTGCCGGGCGCTTATGTAAATCGTATTTTTTTATGCTTTACGTTCACATAAAAGGACAGAAATTGACTAAAACAGTCAATTTTGAAATGAAATTTTTTGCTGCAATGGGCAAGATGTGGTGGTTTTGATTTATCGGGGTTTCGATATTTTGTGTCAGCAAAAATCGGCCCTTTTTTTGTGAAAAAAACTCTTGATTTTCTGTTTGCTTTTTAAAAATGCCACTTTTATAATCACATCAGAACTTGCAAAAAGCGTCAACATAACATGATGACAGAGCAGAAGATTATGTAGACAAAGCGGGTTACAGAAAAATAGGATTGAGAGGGATTATGGAAACAATGGCAACGGAAATGACAGTCACAATGATGGAGAAGGAACTCGATGAATTTATCACCTACCTGCAGGATGTGAAGAAAACTTCACGCAACACCGAACTCTCTTATAAGAGGGATATTGCAAAACTGGAACGCTTTCTGGAACTGCAGGGCATTACGGAGATTGGCAAGGTGAGCGTGACCACACTGCAGTCCTATGTGCTTTATATGGAGAAGAATGGGGCGGCGGCCGCGACCGTATCCCGCAATATCGCGTCGATCAAGGCATTTTTCCACTTCTTATTCCGTAAGGGATATGTGAAAGAAGATATTTCCGAAGATCTGAAGGCACCGAAGATCGAAAAGAGGATGCCGGAGATCTTAACAACCGATGAAGTCAACCGCCTGCTGGAACAGCCCAAGGGCAATGCACCGAAGGATATGAGGGACAGGGCGATGCTGGAACTGTTATATGCGACCGGCATCCGCGTGTCGGAACTGATCGGCTTAAAACTCTCCGACGTAAATCTGCAGATCGGCTATATCATCTGCAGGGATGCGAGAAAAGAACGCGTGGTGCCGTTTGGCGCACCGGCCAAGAGAGCATTGGCAGATTATATCCGCAATGCCCGCGGTCTGATGCTGGCAGACCAGAATTCCGATGTGCTTTTTACCAATTGCTCCGGCCAGCCCATGAGCCGTCAGGGATTTTGGAAACTGGTAAAATATTATGCACGCAAGGCAGGCATTACTGCGGATATCACACCGCATACCCTGCGCCATTCCTTTGCGGCACATCTGGTAGAGAACGGCGCGGATTTAAGGAGCGTGCAGGAGATGCTGGGGCATTCCGATATCTCCACCACCCAGATCTATGCAAACATGTCGCAGAACAAGCTGCGTGAGGTGTACGCGAAAAACTTCCCGCGAGGGTAAAGTTTATATTACCAAGACATTCACGATACTTTTTCTCCTCTATAAAAAAATGAGCAGCCCGTTAAGGACTGCTCGTTTTCTGTTAGTAACTTTACTTTTCTATGGCGTTACGATATAATTTTTTAAGCTGCCGGGCCGGCAGGAAATACAATATGAGCAGGGTTGGCTCAGGGGGTGTGGGTGACGGAATATGAATTGCGAAAAAAGTATGGTACGGACGTTTTCTTATGATAACTGGTATCAGAAAGATCCGAATGACTATTATGTACTGCATAAAAGAATGTATAAAAAGTATAGCTATTTTTCCGGTATTTTACTGATGGTGTGCCTGATCCTTATGGTTGGATTTGGGTTAAGCTGAATACGATCAAGCCGGGCGGACAAAAGGTATCTGTAAATATCGTGAGTGTTGATAGAGGCGGGAATAAGGTATATGTCACCTACAATGATACGACAGAAGAATTGATCAATGTGAATGATTCGGAGGTGTATCGGTATGAGGCATCCTGCACTCTGGAAAGGACGATGGATGTTTTTCTCGGAGAGGATGGTAAGTTCTATTCCAATGTACAGGGCATAAAGAACAATACGGCGATCGGAAAGCTGTATTTTGCTTCTTTGTTCAGTGCTCTGGGGTTGATCATTTTTACTGCGGTGTTGTACGCTTTTGTTGTTGAAGCGATCAAACACGAAAACCGGGATTGAGCAGGAAAGGAAGGAGAACGTTATGCAATTGGGAAATGTGCTGTTGATAGGGGAATCCGGAGTCGGAAAATCAACCTTGATCAACGCGGTTTTGAAAAGAGAAGAAACCGAAGTAGGATTCGGGATGACCGGCACTACCCAGAGAATGGAGATCTATGAAGGGGAAGGACTTCCGTTTCGTGTGATTGATACGATCGGTTTTGAACCGACGTTTTTCCGAAAGACAAAGGCCATCAATGCAGTAAAGAAATGGTCGAAAGACAGTGCAAAAAAGAAGAAAGATGAAGAAGAGAAAGAAGACAAGCAGATCCATGCTATCTGGTTTTGCGTGGAAGGAACGAGAAGAAAACTGTTCTACGATACAATAAAAAGTATGCTGCGGGCAACGAGTATGTGGAAGTCGATCCCCATAGTGGTTGTCATCACAAAATCGTATTCGAGTACGGAATCGGAAGAAAATATCAAAATGGTGAAGGAGGCATTTCGAAAGACCCGCCAGGCGGAACGGCTCAAAGAGGTGATTCCCGTGGTAGCGGCTCCTTTTGTAATACAGGATGATATCATAGTTCCTCCGAAAGGGATCGATGTTCTGATCAATAAAACAAATGAACTGATGCCGGAAGCAATCCGGATGTCACAGCAGGATGTGGCTGCGTATATTCTGCAAAGGAAGCGGGCGCTTGCGCAGGGCGTAGTTGCCACCACGGTCGTGCTTGGCGTTACGGTGACTGCGGTACCGATCCCGATCGCAGACGGTCTGATGCTCAGTTCTTTAGAACTGGCGGAAATAAAGGCCATTGCCGGGATATACGAGATCAAAAAGGGGGATAAATCCAAACGATTTATCGATTCGATCATAGAAGTGGGAACCGTGAGTGCCGTAGCGCGGACCGCGATCAGTGCGTTAAAAGCGATTCCCGGGATCAACATAGCAGCAAGCATAATGAACGGTGTGATCGGCGGAAGCTTCGTAACGATCCTCGGAGAAGGTGCTGCTTTTGCATTTGAACAGATCTATCTTGGTAAGAAATCATTGGATGATATAGATTGGGTGAAGAAAATGATGGAATCCAAACTGGCGGAAGAGTTTTCCGGTAAAGCCGAAAAAGTGATAAAGAATCTGCCGGAAAAGCCCAATTTCAAAAATGTGAGTCAGCTGATCGTTGATACGTTTTCTAAAAAATCCTGAGCGTGAAGAATAATAAAGGGGCTTCGATTTCACTGATTAAATCAGTCGGGCGAAGCCCTTTTTCTTTTACACTAAATCCGCGATATCGTACACAAGCTGCTCCGAATCTGCCCAGCCCAGGCACGCGTCCGTGATGGATTTGCCGTAAATGCTCTCACCGATCTTCTGGTTGCCTTCTTTGATATAACTTTCCACCATTACGCCTTTTACCAGTCTGCGGATATCACCGTTTAAACGGCGGGAGTGGAGCACCTCTTTGACGATGCGGGGCTGCTCGGCAAATTTCTTGCCGGAATTATTGTGGTTCGCATCGATGATGCAGGCGGGATTGACCACCTTGCTCTCCGCGTAGAGTTCCATGAGCAGCATCAGGTCTTCGTAGTGATAGTTGGAGATGGAAGCGCCGTGCTTATTGACCGCACCGCGCAGGATCGCGTGCGCGTAAGGGTTGCCATTGGTCCGCACCTCGTAGCCGCGGTAGATAAAGGAGTGGGATTGCTGTGCGGCATAGATGGAATTGAGCATCACGGAAAGATGCCCGCTGGTCGGGTTCTTCATGCCGGCAGCCACATCAAAGCCGCTGGTGGCCAAGCGGTGCTGCTGGTCTTCCACGGAGCGCGCGCCGATCGCCACATAGGAGAGGATATCGGATACATAATGCCAGTTTTCCGGGTAGAGCATTTCGTCTGCCGCAGTCAGATGGGTTTCCTCCATAACGCGCAGATGCATTTTTCGCATCGCGATGAGACCCTGCAAAAAATCCGGAGCCTGTTCCGGATCCGGCTGCGAGACAATGCCCTTATAGCCGTCACCGTTGGTACGGGGCTTATTGGTATAGACTCTGGGGATCAGTACCAGACGGTCTTTTACCTTATCGTTGATGCGTGCCAGGCGGTTTGCATAGTCGCAGACCGCTTCCTCATTGTCGGCAGAGCAGGGACCGATGATCACCAGAAATTTATCGCTTTTGCCGCTGAGTACATCAAAGATCTCACGGTCACGCTGTTTTTTCAGTTCCTGCAGTTCTGCCGGCACCGGATATTGCTCACGGATCTCTTCCGGGGTGGGCAGTTTGCGTACAAATTCAAATGCCATGGTTGTATCCTCCTGAAATTCTGTATATGATACCTGCAAACGAAATGAACTGCCGTTGTCTATTTTTCGCTGCGGTATATGCGGTTAACCCGAATCATTTCCGGCACTGCTCTGTATAGCGTTTTACGAACAGGCAGACCAGTAAGCAAAACTTCTGTTCGTTTGGAACGGATTCACGTTAACCAACATAAAAATCGCTTGCAAGTATAACACAACAGCGGTGCCGCCTGCAAGCGATAAGTAAGTCATTCCTTACACTTTTTTATAACTTATGGTATTCCGGCATGCGGTTCTCAAAGACGCAGTAATATTCAAATCCGATCTCCTTAAGCATTTCTGCCGTATCCTCAAAATGGCTGCCGATCATCCCGGGCCTGTGGGCGTCGGAGCCGATGGTGAGGATCTCGCCGCCCAGTTCTTTATAGCGTGCCAGGATATCCCGGCAGGGGTGGGGGCCGCCCATACCGTAAGCATAGCCGCTGGTATTGGCCTCGATCCCTTTCCCGTTTTCAATCAGCAGTTTCAGGATCCTGTCGATATCCGTCCGGTATTCTTCAAAGCGGAAGTTTTCGTTTTTTGTGGGACCGTAGCGCAGCACATAATCCAGATGTCCGTAGACATCAAAATTCTGGAAGCTGCGGATGCATTCATAAATATATTGGAAATATTCATGGTAGGCTTCGGCTTCCGGGCGGCCTTCAAAAAAAGTTTCCTTTAGATATGGATCTTTACCGTTGCACAGATGTGAAGAGGCAATGACAAAGTCGAAATCATAATTCTTTACATAAAGCAGATTTTTGCGGGTAACGGTGGTCTGCATGCCCAGTTCGATGCCGAAGAGGATCTTGATCTGCTCACGGTATTTTTCACGGTATTTCAGCAGGTCATAGAGGTAGGCATCCGTGTTGACCTCATAGAATCCTTCCGGTTCCTCGGGGGTATAGATAAAATCAAAATCCATATGCTCGGTAAAGCACATTTCCCTCATGCCAAGAGAGATGGCTTTTTGGATCATTTCCTCCATGGGGGCCTCGGAATCCCCGGAGAAGGAAGAGTGCAGATGACAGTCAGCGAGTACAGACATGGTATAGGGCTCCTTTCCTGAAAATAACGGTATCATGACGGACCGATGCGGTCCGTATGCGGTTTATTTTAGAAAAAAGCGCCGCCTATGTCAAGCACGGTAATACTAGATGTTGTGGTCTGTACAAGCCGTCAAAAGTAAGCGCTTACATTAAAAAACCTAATAAAATTCGCAAAAAAACCATATTTTAGTCTTGAATTTTGCGCCTATATCGGCTACAATAACGTTGCTGTGAAAAAAGGGTTCACACGAAAACATTTTATGGAGGAACAAACAATGGCAGTAAAAGTAGCAATCAATGGTTTTGGCCGTATCGGTCGTCTTGCATTCAGACAGATGTTTGGTGCAGAAGGTTATGAAGTAGTAGCAATCAACGATCTTACCTCTCCGAAGATGCTTGCACATCTTTTGAAGTATGATTCTTCCCAGGGTAAATATGCTCTGGCTGACAAGGTATCCGCTGGTGAGGATTCCATCACTGTTGATGGCAAGACTCTGAAGATCTACAAAGAGCCGGATGCAAATAACTGCCCTTGGGGTGAGCTTGGCGTGGATGTAGTTCTGGAGTGCTCCGGTTTCTACACATCCAAAGAAAAAGCGCAGGCACATATCAATGCAGGCGCAAAGAAAGTTGTTATCTCCGCACCTGCCGGCAATGATCTGCCGACGATCGTATTCAACGTAAATCATAAAACACTGACCAAAGATGACAAGATCATTTCCGCAGCATCCTGTACAACCAACTGCCTGGCTCCGATGGCTAAGGCACTGAATGATCTGGCAGGCATCAAGTCCGGTATCATGAGCACCATCCACGCTTACACAGGTGATCAGATGATCCTGGATGGTCCGCAGAGAAAAGGCGATTTGAGAAGATCCCGTGCAGGCGCGATCAACATCGTTCCGAACAGCACAGGTGCTGCAAAGGCGATCGGTCTGGTTATCCCGGAACTGAACGGCAAACTGATCGGTTCCGCACAGCGTGTACCGACTCCGACAGGTTCTACCACGATCCTGGTAGCTACTGTTGAGAAGAGCGTTACCAAGGAAGAGATCAACGCTGCAATGAAGGCTGCTGCAACAGAGTCCTTCGGTTACAACGAGGAAGAGATCGTTTCTTCCGATATCGTAGGCAGCACCTATGGTTCCATCTTTGATGCTACCCAGACAATGGTAGGTCAGGACAATCTGGTACAGGTAGTTTCCTGGTATGACAACGAGAACAGCTATACTTCTCAGATGGTTCGTACCATTAAGTACTTCGCTGAGTTGGGTTAAGTTCTTTTACGGCGGAACCTTTCGGCAAACGCAGTCGCCGGGGGTGATGCGAACAGTTTTATACATGCGGACCACAGCCTGACACTCTGCAAATGTATGGTGCGCACATACCGCGCAGCGGGTCAGACGATCGTTCGATGATAGAGGTCCGGTCCATTTGGGCCGGGCCTTCTTTGATAAATAAAGCATCTTTTTTGATGATCAAAAATTGACCAAGGAGGACAATACAATGGCATTAAACAAGAAATCCGTAGATGATTTCAGCGCAAAAGGCAAGCGCGTACTGGTACGCTGTGATTTCAACGTACCGCTGAAGAATGGTGAGATCACCGATGAAACCCGTATCAATGCGGCACTGCCGACCATCAACAAACTGGTTGCGGACGGCGGCAAAGTGATCCTTTGCTCTCATCTGGGCAAGGTAAAGAACGGACCGAACGAGGGTGAGTCCCTGGCACCGGTGGCAAAGAGACTGACAGAGAAACTGGGCAAAGAGGTGAAGTTTATCGCTGATTATAACGTAACAGGCGCAGATGCGACGGCAGCGGTAGAGGCTATGGCAGAGGGCGATGTGATCCTGCTGCAGAATACCCGTTTCCGTGGGGAAGAGGAGACCAAGCCGAAGAATGCCGGTGATGCATTTGCAAAAGAACTGGCTGATCTGTGCGATGATTATGTATGTGACGCATTTGGTTCCGCGCACCGCGCGCATGCGTCCGTGGCAGGCGTGACCAGATTTGTCCGTGAAAAAGGCGGCAACTGTGCAGTCGGCTATCTGATGAAGAAAGAGATCGACTTCCTGGGCAACGCCGTTGAAAATCCGGTGCGTCCTTTCGTAGCGATCCTGGGCGGCGCAAAAGTAGCGGATAAGCTGAACGTGATCAACAATCTGCTGGAGAAGTGCGACACGCTGATCATCGGCGGTGGTATGGCGTTTACTTTCTTAAAGGCAAAGGGCTATGAGATCGGCAAGTCTCTGGTAGATGATGAGAAGATCGATTACTGCAAAGAGATGATGGAAAAGGCTGAGAAACTGGGTAAGAAACTGCTGCTTCCGGTAGATACCACCATCGCTGCAGGTTTCCCGGATCCGATCGATGCACCGATCGATGTGGAATTTGTAGATGCTGATAAGATCCCGGCGGATAAGGAAGGCCTGGATATCGGACCTAAGACACAGGAACTGTTCGCAGAGGCAGTCAAGAGCGCAAAGACCGTTGTATGGAATGGACCGATGGGTGTATTTGAGAATCCGACGCTGGCAAAGGGTACCATTGCTGTAGCAAAGGCACTGGCAGAGACCGAAGCGACCACGATCATCGGCGGTGGTGATTCCGCAGCGGCAGTAAATCAGTTGGGCTTTGCGGACAAGATGAGCCATATATCCACCGGCGGCGGTGCTTCCCTGGAATTCCTTGAGGGTAAAGAACTTCCCGGCGTTGTAGCAGCAGATGATAAGTAGACACTTAGTGAAAACAAGCGAAGCGCAGTTTGAACTTAGTGTCTACTTACCTGCCGAGCTTAATGAGCACGAGCCTGATTTTGGCGAAGTGCGAATTTAGCGAAGTCAGGTGTTAAAAGGAGGCGACAGACTCGAGAGAACAGGCAAGCGAAGCGCAGTTTGAACTTAGTGTCTACTTACCTGCCGAGCTTAGCGAAGTCAGGTGTTAAAAGAAGCGAAAAACTCGAGAGCATAAATGATTATGGAGGATAGGATCATGGCAAGAAGACGTATCATTGCCGGCAACTGGAAGATGAACAAAACACCCAGCGAGGCAGTTGCACTGTGTGCAGAGTTAAAAGATCTGGTAAAGAACGATGATGTGGATGTGGTATACTGCGTACCGGCCATTGATATCGTACCGGTAGCAGAAGCAGTCAAGGGTACGAATGTACATGTGGGCGCAGAAAATTTCTATATCGAGGACAAGGGTGCATTTACAGGCGAGATCTCCGCGCCGATGCTGAAAGATGCCGGCGTGGAGTACATCATCATCGGACATTCCGAGAGAAGGGATATCTTCGGTGAGGATGATATCCTGATCAACGCAAAGGTAAAGAAGGCTTTTGCAGCAGGCTTAAACCCGATCCTCTGCTGCGGCGAATCCCTGGCGCTGCGCAAGGCAGGCACCTATAAGGAGTGGATCGCGCGCCAGATCAAGTGGGATCTGGATGGCATTACAGCGGATCAGGTAAAGAACCTGGTAATCGCATACGAGCCGATCTGGGCGATCGGGACAGGCGAGACTGCTACGGCAGACCAGGCGCAGGAAGTGTGCGGCATGATCCGCGGGATCATCGGGCAGATGTACGATGCGGCAACGGCGGAAGCGGTGCGCATCCAGTACGGCGGTTCCATGAATGCAGGCAATGCGGCGGAACTGCTGTCCAAACCGGATATTGACGGCGGTCTGATCGGCGGTGCCAGCTTAAAGGCTGATTTCGGCAAGATCGTAAACGCATAAAACAGTATGGAATCCCTGGCCCCCTGCTGAAAAATGACAGGGGGCTTTCTTTATAGGCCGGAAAGAGGACAGCAAAATGCAGTAGAACAACAGGTTTTCCATTGGCAGTAAAATGTACGTTTTTTTGATCATCATGGTGATGCTGGCAGCGGGCAGTGTTGCGGCAGTATCCTATATGATCAATGTCAGTCAGATCGATGGGTATTTTAAACGGCTTGCACAGAGCAATGCGGATAATTTTGCTTCCTTTACGGATGCGGAGTTCTTAAAAAAGGATCCCCTGACCGGTGTAGGGAATAAGGCTTCCTATATCAGGAAAGTGGAAGGCTTAAATGAAGAGATCAGGGAGGGGACGAGTTTGTGGTAGTACTTACCGGGAATGATTACGGGAAAAGGCACCAGAGCCTGCAGAAACTGCGTGAGCAATTGAAAGCGTCTTTTGCTGATGCTTCGCAGGCCGAATGGGAGCGGTATTCCGCATCGGTAGGCATGGCAGAGTTTTCCGCGGATGACAAGACCGTGGAGCCGGTATTTAAGCGCGCGGATCAATATATGTATGAGGATAAAATAAGGTTTAAGGATAAGATCGGGATACACGTATGAGATGCGCGTTTGTATTTGCGGAAGATATGCGTTTTGCGGTCTCTGGCGGTCGTTGGTGCGGTGTCCAGCGGTCGTAGTGCGGTAGGCGAACGGTCGACCGGCGTTCTGTACCGGCCGGCCGTCGTCTATAAATTACTCGCCTTCCTTTAAATTTATCATGACAGT
>JAFUUX010000269.1 GCA_017471325.1 Lachnospiraceae bacterium
TCTGACAGTTACCTTTATGCTTCATATCATATTTCCCGTCTTTCCGCAAAAAAAGTTTGCCCTGCCGTCTGTTATCCCGTATAATAGGACAAGTGAGTACACTCACGATCATGAAAAATATGTTTTGATGGCTGAGCCATCAGGAAGGAGAAAATAATGAATTATGCAGAAGAGTCCCTCCGGCTCCATGGCGAGTGGAAGGGAAAGATCGAGGTCATTTCCCGCGTGCCGGTACAGTCCAAAGAGGATCTGTCCCTGGCCTACACACCCGGGGTTGCACAGCCCTGTCTGGAGATTCAGAAGGATATCAATAAGTCTTATGAGCTGACCCGCCGCCATAACCTGTGCGCGGTCATCACCGACGGGACCGCAGTGCTCGGCCTGGGTGATATCGGTCCGGAGGCCGGCATGCCCGTTATGGAAGGCAAATGTGTCCTGTTTAAATCCTTTGGTAATGTAGATGCTTTCCCGCTCTGCGTAAGATCCAAAGATGTAGATGAATTTGTCAATACAGTGGCACTGATCTCCGGCTCTTTCGGCGGCATCAATCTGGAGGATATCTCCGCGCCCCGCTGCTTTGAGATCGAGCGCAAACTGAAAGAAAAGACCGATATCCCCATTTTCCATGATGACCAGCATGGTACCGCTGTCATCACACTGGCCGGCCTGACCAACGCCTTAAAGGTCGTCGGCAAAAAGAAAGAAGATGTCAGGATCGTCACCTCCGGTGCCGGTGCTGCTGCCGTTGCCATTGTCAAACTGCTGCTCTCCGCCGGTTTTCAGCATATCACCATGTGCGACCGCAAAGGCGCGATCTATGCAGGCAGAGACGGCCTCAACTGGATCAAAGAGGAAATGGCAGAAGTCACAAACCTGGAGAAGAAAGCCGGCACCCTTGCCGATATGCTGGTCGGTGCCGACGTGTTTATCGGTGTATCCGCACCGGGCACTGTCACCACTGAAATGGTAAAGACCATGAACAAAGATGCCATCGTATTTGCCTGCGCAAATCCCACCCCGGAAATCTTCCCGGAGGATGCCAAAGCCGGCGGAGCCGCTGTCATCGCTACCGGCCGCAGCGATTTCCCGAACCAGATCAACAACGTGCTGGCTTTCCCGGGCATTTTCCGCGGTACCTTTGATGTGCGTGCCAGCGACATCAATGAAGAAATGAAGATGGCTGCCGCAAAAGCCCTGGCGGAACTGATCTCTGATGAAGAACTCAGCGCGGACTATATCATCCCGCATGCGTTTGATCCCAAGGTAGGACCTGCCGTTGCAAAAGCAGTGGCACAGGCCGCGATCGATTCCGGCGTAGCCAGGATCTGAGCCTTACCGTTCATGCCGGAAGGCATTGCTCCTTCATTGCTTTCATTTCATCAAAAGGGCTGCGCGATCGCGCAGCCCTTCTTTTCACTTCAAATGATCCTGCTATTTCCAAACTATTTCAATGTGTAATTTTTAAGATCTGACGAAATGCTGTTTGCATATCCGTTCAGGTTCTCCGATACATTCGTGATGCTGTCGGTCTGACCGGAGATCTTATCACTCTCTGCCACGATCTGCTCGCTCAGATCCAGGATCTGCGTGATCGTCGCTGCCTGCTCCTCCGTGGTCGCCGCATTTCCGGAAGCCACATCATTGATACGGTCTATTCCGTCCGCAATCTCCGTAATGCCCTCCGTAGCCCTGCTGATATCCGTATAGATCGATGCAAAGGACGCATTCACGCGCTCCACGCCAGCCATGCAAACCTCCATATCTTCTATGCAGGCATCCGCTTTTCTGTTGATATCTTCAATATTCTGCGTGATATTTTCCACCAGCCGCCGTATAGAATCTGTCGCTTGTGAGGACTGTCCCGCCAGGGCACCCACTTCATTTGCCACCACTGCAAAACCCCGCCCGCTTTCTCCCGCGCGCGCCGCTTCTATGGATGCATTCAGGGACAGCAGATTTGTCTGGGAGGAGATCGCATTGATCGTATCCGTGATCCCCGTGATCTCACTCACCGTATCCGCCGTGATCCGGATTATATCCGTCAGTTCCGTGATCGTATCGCTCAGCGTCCGGATATTCTTTGTCATATTCTCCATTTCCGCCTTACCGCTTTCGGAAGACTTCACGGTCTCGCTGCAGAGTTTCTTTACATCCTCTGCATTTTCGGTCAAAGAGCCGGATGTCGCTGCCAGATCAGAGGCCGAATTTGCGATTGCGTCAATGGACTGGTTCATATTGCCGAGTACCCGGTTCAGATTCTCCAAAGATTCCCCCTGTGTCCTGTTGGACGCAGCGAGCGTATTTGAAATATTGAAGCAGTCACCGGCACTGTGATTCATATCATCTGAGATGCTCGTCATTCCAAGAAGCATCTTGCGCATATTTGCGATATAGTCATTCAGTTTCTCACTTAACGTGGTGATCTCATTATTGCCTTCCGGCACGATGGATACCGTAAAATCACCCTGGCTGAGCCCATTGATCTTTTCCGTCACTTTGGATACCGGATTCAGATACTTACTGATGATCACGTACAGGAATACCGCAAAAAGCACCATCAGTACCAGTCCGACCGCGATCGTCAGCACGATGGAATGCATGATCGTTTTGTTGATGAAACTATACGGCACCGCCGTTACTACGATCCATGATGTGTGCTGGATATCTGTCGCTACGTACATCATCCTGCCCTGGGGTGTATCTGCCACAACTACTTTATCCGCGTCCATGTTTCTGTCCGTGTTCAGGGAACTGTAGACACCGCTTAGTCCCTGCATGACCGGATCCGCGCTGTCCGCAACCGTCTCACCTACCACAGCGCTCACATTGCTGACCAGGATATCCTGTGTCGCTTTGTTGATGATATAAAAGTTTGCCTCATCCGCGCTGGATTTAAAGGCATTCAGTTTTTCCGCCACTTTGTCAAAATTGATATCGCTGCTCAGCACCACATTATCTTCCAAAAGAACTGCGCAGGCCAGGCAGGTTTTTCCTGTGGATGCGTCCAGATAAGGCTCGGAAGTGTAGATCTCGCCCTTCTTATCCATAGCGCCGATATACCACGCACGGTCTGTAAACACAAAGGTATCCGGCGGATTCCAGCCGGAGCCATCCAGGAATGTCATGGTATCACCGTAACCGATATAGATATCCTGGGAATCCGGATCCAAAGCCGTCAGCTGCAGCAGCATGTCCAGTGCCTCCTCATGGGCCAAAGCCGGTGAATTCCTCCAGATATCCGCTGTCTGCTGCACCCGTCCCTCGATGCCGCTCCACCAGTTGTATACCTCGTTGGAATATGATACCGACTCCTTGCTCAGCACCGATTCTGTCAGTTCTACGATCTTATCCGACTGGATCCTGCTGTTGATCGCCGTAATGATCACAATAACAATCATTGCGGCAATGATGATCTGTGTGAGCAAAATACTCTTTAATGATCTTCTTTTTTGATTGTTCATCTTTTTCACTCCTTAAGCAGTTATGCAAGCTGATTATTACAGTTCATGTAAATACATGGGCTACAATTTTCATTCTAATCGCTCGCAAAACAAATTGCAATCATTTTGTAACTATTCAGAAGGTACCGCGAGGGCTCCCGAAGCGTAGCGTAGGATGCCCGAGTTTAACGGCATTTCCGCCATCGAGCGAATACCAGTTCCTGCTTAATGAGCGTAGCGAATTTAGCAGGACTGTATGCGTTAGCTGCGAGATTATGCATGGCGGAAATGCGTAACTGTCAGAACCCAGGGGGTTCTGAACAGTTACA
>JAFUUX010000270.1 GCA_017471325.1 Lachnospiraceae bacterium
AAGCGCAATAAATAATTGCGCTTACTATAACGCTCCGCGAGGATGCGCACGGATTTTGTAAGGAAATATGCCGCTTTCAGCGGCCAAAATCCGGCGCAGTAAACGACAAAACGAAAATAGTTTTGTCGTTTACTATATATAAACGGAGTAGATTACGATACTCACCGGGCAAACGTTTACAGCAAACAGAATATCGGGCAAAGCCATTGAAAAGTGGCGACGCAAAGCTACAGGGACTAAAGGTTTACGCTAGAAACGAAAATCAATGTCAGCCAGCTGCTATCCGGGATCCGGATACACACGGTAAGACATTATAAAGGAAACTTTGTAATGTTTTTTTATACCTCAAATGCCTCAAAAGGGGGGGCCGGTTCCGCAGAGCGACAAATATTGGACTGGAAAAATGGATAATAAGAGATAGGCGAGGGGGAGTGGCAGGTCAGCACAGCCGGGAGCCGGCAGAAAGGATGGTAGATATGAAGGACATATTTGACTATCTGGGTAAAGTAATCTTAGCAATCTGGGTATTGTGGATCGTATTAAAGCTGCTTGTGGCGCTTACACCTTCCAGACCGTCTTACTGGGGGGATTCTAATCGGAGCAACAGTTACAGGAGCTCCGGTTATAGTAACTCAAGTTATAACCGCACGCCGACACCTACGCCAAGACCTGCGGTAACGAGCAGCAGAGGCAGTTCTACACGGACGACGAGCAGTGCTTCCCGTACGACGAGTTCCGGCAGGACGTATAGTAATAGCAGTTCCGCCCATAGGGATGTGGACGATTATGATGTGGATGGCTTCTATTATGATAATCGGGGCGACTTTGAGAACGAAGACGATGCCTGGGATTATCTGGAAGATGAGCCGGACGATTGGGATTGAGGGCGAAGCGTAGGAACGTAGGGGGGGAGACGGCAACCAACAAAACCAAAGGAGGGAACCGGATATGACAAGATTAGTATGGTGGCAATGTGGCAGGAAGAAACGGTACCGGGACGAACACACGGCGAATTATTTCCGAAAACTGTTCGAGCGCGAACGGGGGAAAAGGCTGGACTATTATTGGTGTGGATACTGTAAGGGGTTCCATTTGACGAGTAATGTGGAAGATGCAGTAGTGCGGGATGCAGGGTGAATATAGATCAGGGGCGGCCAGATTGTTTCACAGAGAAAAGGAGGCGGGTTTATGTTAAGGCATACGGATGAATTGTTTGATCGAAACCACGATGGCGAGATAGACTTCTTTGAGCGCTGGCAGAGGGACGAGTTTGAGGAAGAGATGATCCGCCGGAACAGCGGCGGGTATTCGGATGATGAGGATGATGATGATGATGAGCTCTTTGACGACGAAGACTCTTTTGACGAAGACTTCGATGGAGATGATGATTTTTAGTGCAGGTGCTGAGGAGAAAGCGGTATGGGGATCATAGAGGCATTGTTTGAAGTAAGTGATGAAAGACTGCGGACGCTGTATCACAGGGCGGAGCTGGAAGCCAACCGCGGATATGTAGAGGCCAGGAAGTATCCTTATCTGGATCATGCGTTGATCACTTATGCCAGAGAATATAATTGTTCCTACGATGATGCACTGATCTTTGCGAAGACCGGAAAGAAGATGGGACGGCTGGCAGATATGCCAAAAAAGAAAGAAATCCTTTCGGAACAGACAAGAAGAGCGGAGGTGAGATTATGGCAGTGATCGGAGCAATCCTCGGGGATATCTCGGGTTCGCAGTATGAGTTTGAAAGCGTAGAAGGGCGCGATCCGGATACATGTGAACTGTTTACGGAAAAGTGCATGTTTACCGATGATACCGTCATGACGCTGGCGGTAAAGAGTGCAGTAGACAATCACAGGGATTACCGCGAGGAGATGCTGCGGATCGGGAAGATGTATCCGTATTGCGGTTATGGCGGTATGTTCTTCAATTGGCTGTTTGGTAACAAAGCGGGAGAAGCATATGGCAGTTATGGAAATGGATCGGCTATGCGGGTCTCCTATATCGGGGAGTATTATGAAGACCTGGATCAGGTCAAAACAGAGGCTGCCAGGTCTGCGGAAGTATCCCATAATCATCCGGAGGGGATCAAAGGTGCAGTTGTTGTAGCAACCTGCGTATGGATGGCGCGGCATGGGAAGGCGAAGCAGGAGATTTATGACTATGTTCTGAGCGAATACCCTCCGGAAACATACAAGTACAGCGGCAAAACGATAGCGGAACTGTGCCGGACTTATCAGGAGGATGTTAGCTGTATGACAAGTATCCCGGCAGCAGCAAGGTGTTTCTATGAGAGTGATTCGTATATCGGTTTCTTAAGGAATATCTATCGATTCAGTAATGATTCCGATACATTAGGGGCTATGTTTGGTGGCGTAGCAGAGGAATGTTTCGGCGGTACCGGGCTGAAGAATGAGAAATTGCTGGAGTTTTACCTGGATGAGCGCCTGTCAGACATCGTACGAGCGGAGCTTAAGATATGATTAGCAAGTAGCTGCGACCGGGGCAACCGTGCCACCATAAAGAGTATTGGGATGAGAAGGGGGCGGTTACATGTTAAGGCATACGGATGAGGAAATGCTTTTATCTTGTAGAAGGTGAGTGCGAAGAAAAGCCTCTTAAAGCATTAAAGGGGCAACCGGCCTCTACACTCTTTATCTCAATTTTATTGTACCATTTATAGGGCGATTTTCAAGATATTTTTGAACAGAGATCTGACTGCTTCATGCTTGAATATTAGGCAAAAAAAATGTACAATAGGATTGATATCCCCCAATCCTTATGATTATCAGCATTCTGGTATGAAAACCGCGTGGATAGGGATGAGGGCTGGATACGGGCAGCGGAAGAATAAAGAAAGTGACAGAAACAGGGGATAGTTTATAGCAAAAAAGGAGGTGCGCGTATGAGCAGTATCAACAGTATAGGGCAGGCGGGGAGTGATTATCTCTATGGAGCACTTTCCAGCGGCAGCAGGGTGAACAAAGCGGCTGATGGGGCTGCGCAGATGGCCATCAGCCAGGAGTTTGACAGGCAGAATGGCGGCTATGAAGTAGGTACAAGGAATCTGCAGGATGCGAAAAATGCAGCAAATATTGCAGACGGCGGTATGAGCAATATAGCAGATTCGCTGCAGCGTATGCGGGAACTGGCATTACAGGCGAGCAACGGCCTGCTTGGTGATGATGATAAGAGTTATATCCAGGCGGAGATCGATCAGTTAAAGCAGGGCATCAGCGATATGACAGACAAAACAGATTTTAACGGCATTCCGCTTTTGAAAAATGAGGATGGCAGTGTCCTGTTGATCAATTCGGACGCAAACGGAACGCAGAGGGAACTGACACGACCGGATACGGGATTGGAGGCTCTGGGGATCGCGGACTTTGACGTAAGGGGAGAGTTTGATATCAGTAAGATCGATAAAGCATTAGAATCCATAGGTGGCAGCAGGGCGGCCGTTGGAGCGCAGAGCAATGCGTTTGATGTGGCGATCGACTTAAATGGTGTAACCAATTATAATACCTATGCGGCAAAGAGCACGATGATGGATACGGAATATGGTGATTATGTATCTCAGCTTGGCAAGCAGAATGTATTGGAGCAGGTGAATGCGCAGATGCAGAAGAAGAGGCAGGAAGATGCAGCACGCAGGATGATGGGGATCGCAGGAAACTGAAAGCAGGCAGGAATCGAACCGGGAGAGGTGCACTATACCTCTCCTGGTTTTTGAGGTTGATCGGGCTAAATGCAGAAAAGGGTAACTGTTCAGGATCTGCAAGGCCCTGAGCATTTATGGAAAGGGAAGCACGGAAAATGAAATTTGAATTGATGGCTTCGATGATGTGCGCGGATTACGGTCATCTTGCGGATGAGGTGCAGGCGCTGGATGCGGCGGGGATCGATTCGTTTCATATTGATATCATGGACGGACGCTATGTGCCGAATTTTGCCATGTCTTTAAATGACATGCGCTATATCCGTATGGCGACAGAGAAACCGCTGGATGTACATCTGATGGTGGAACATCCGAATAACACTGTCAGTTTATTTCTGAATCATTTAAAGCCGGGAGATACGGTGTATATCCATCCGGAGGCAGAGTATCATCCGTCAACGACGCTGCAGAAGATCATTGACGCAGGAATGGTGCCCGGGATCGCGATCAATCCGGGCACCAGCGTGGAAACGGTCTATGAAATGCTGCGGATCGTAAAGAAGGTGCTGGTGATGTCGGTCAATCCGGGGAATGCCGGACAGATGTTCCTCTCATATGTAGGGGAAAAATATAAAAAATTACTTCCGCTGCAGGAAGAAATGGGCTTTGAAGTATATTGGGACGGAGCCTGCAGTGCTGAGAAGATCAAGACATTTGCGCCGATGGGAGTCAAAGGTTTTGTACTGGGAACCACGCTTCTGTTTGGCAAAAAGACGGCCTATGCCGAGACGATACGGCAGATCCGGGAGTTGGATATATGAGTATTGCAGTAAAGAATGGAGCGTCTGATACAGGCAGAAAGCCGGAGCGGCTCTGCGCAGCACTTCTTTTATCCGGCGGCACAGGCAGCCGGCTGGGGGCAGGCATACCGAAACAGTATATCAGAACGGGCGGAAGGATGATGATCACGCGCAGCCTATACGCCCTTTTTCAGTGCCCGGAGATCGATGCGGTGCAGATTGTTGCGGAGGAAGCCAGGCAGGCGGAAATACAAGCGGATTGGCAGGGATTTCAGGAGGAACTTCAGATAGAAGCGTCCGGGAAAGCAGGGCAAAGAAAGCAGGATATGTCACAGGCACAGCATGGGGAAATACAGACAGGGAATATACTAAAGAACGAACACCGGATCTGCGGATATTCACTGCCCGGGGAGAACCGGCAGATGTCGATCTTCAACGGCCTGCAGGATCTGGCGAAGATATATGGAGAGGAAAGCATTGTGCTGATCCATGATGCGGCGAGACCTTTTGTATCAGCAGCGCAGATACAGGCATGTATGGACGCCTGCAGGCTGCATGACGGAGCCATGCCGGTGCTGCCGATGAAGGATACGGTATATTACAGCGAGGATGGTGAGGCGGTATCGCGCTTGTTGGAACGGGAGAAAGTATTTGCCGGACAGGCACCGGAAGCGTTTGTTTTGGGAAAATACCTGGCGGCGAATCGGGCGTTGTTGCCGGACCGGATCCTTCAGATCAAAGGATCGACAGAGCCGGCGGTGATGGCAGGGATGGATATCGCCATGATCCCGGGAGATGAGGGAAACTTTAAAATCACGACGAAAGCGGATTTTGAACGCTATGAAGCGATACTGCACCGGACAGGAACAGATGCCCCGGGGGGTGTGTTATGAAAGCATGGGTTTTGCATGGGATCAATGATATAAGGTTTGAAGAAATGAATAAGCCGGTGCCGCCGGCGGGTGAAGTGCTGGTAAAAGTATGTGCTGCGGGGATCTGTGGTTCGGATATTCCACGCATTTACGATACCGGCGCACACAGACATCCGCTGATCCCGGGGCATGAGTTTTCCGGCGTGGTGGAAGCAGTGGGGGAAGGCGTGGGTGCTGCCTGGATCGGACAGCGGGCAGGGATTTTTCCGTTGATCCCCTGTAAGGAGTGTGCGCAGTGCCGCAGAAAACAGTATGAGATGTGCAGCCGGTATGATTATCTGGGATCCAGACGGGATGGCGGTTTTGCGGAGTATGTATCCGTGCCGGTATGGAATCTGCTGAAACTGCCGGATACTGTGAGTGATGAGGCAGCGGCCATGTTGGAACCCATGGCGGTGGCAGTGCATGCCATGCGCATCGGGCTGGGCGGACAACAGGATGCCGGACGGAGTGCGGAGGGGGCGACAGGCATGGGCAGCATCGCGGTATGCGGCCTGGGGACCATCGGCCTTCTGCTGAGTATGTTTTTGCTGGAAAAGGGAGTGGAGGAACTGCTGGTGATCGGGAACAAGGCATTCCAGATGCAGCAGGCCATAAAACTCGGGATACCGGCAGACCACTACTGCGACAGTAAAAAGGAGAATGCAGCAGACTGGATCATGCGTAAGACCGGCGGCTGTGGCGTGGATCTGTACTTTGAATGCGTGGGGAGAAATGAAACGGCCGCGCTGGGACTGGACGCAGCGGCACCCGGGGGGCGCGTGGTTTTTATGGGGAATCCGCATTCGGATATGCTGTTTTCGAGGGATGTCTATTGGAAGATTTTGCGTAAGCAGTTAACGGTGCTCGGAACATGGAATTCCGCATACACCAAAAAGACATCGGATGACTGGCATTATGTGCTGCAGAAACTAAATGACGGCCGGATCACCCCGGAGCGACTGATCACGCACAGGCTGCCTTTGCATGAACTGGGAAAAGGATTCCGGATCATGCGGGATAAGACGGAAGAGTATTGCAAGATCATGGCTGTTGGGAATACGGCGGCCGGTATGCAAACGGCAGAAAAAGGATGAGAGTCTGAATATAAAATGGGCAAAAAGAGAGCAAAGAATACAAACAGGAACAGCAGTAAAGTAAAAATACAAAAAACACTGCACCAGACAGTTAGCAGTTATCTGCAGCAGTTTCTGGTGGCGGCCTATGTTTTTCTGCTGCTCTGTGTATACCCGCTTTTTTATGACACCGGGGTGCACGGGCGTTATTTTAACATGGGTGAAACGAAATATGCTTTTTTCAAATGGGTATCCCTGGTCGGCCTGCCTTTGATCGCGGCGGCATTCCTCTATCATTATCTCAGTCATAAAAAGGACGAGGACTTTCTGCGGGAGGCGCGCCGGTATTCCGGCGTGGATCTGTTTGCGGCGGCATTTCTGGGAATCAGCATGCTTTCTTATATCTTCAGCAGTTACAAAGAGGTGGCGCTGTGGGGGTACAAAGGCTGGTACATGGGCGTCATGAGCCAGTTGGCGTTTGTCATGATCTATTTCTTTGTGTCGCGGGCATGGAAATGGAGTCCGTATACGTTTTTCAGCATGGCGGGAGCGGCTGCGGTCTGCTTCCAGATCGGTATACTGCAGCGTTTCTGTTTCAATCCGCTGGGGCTGTATGATCATGTGAAAACGGAGGATATGGAAAAGTTCCTGTCCACGCTGGGGCAGACGAGCTGGTATTCGTCCTACGCGATCCTGGTGGTACCTTTTGGCCTGTATTTTTACTGGATCGCGGAGCAGCACTGGACGCGCATCCTGGCAGGATCCTTTGTGGCGCTGGGCTTTGGCATGGTGTGTACGACCAACAGCGACAGTATATACGTTGCCCTGGTGCTGATCCTGATGGTGTTTTTCCGATATTCACTGGAAAGCAACCAGAAACTGGCGCGTTTCCTGGAGATCGGGCTGATCGGTCTGGCGTCCTTTAAGATGGTCGGCTGGATGCGCGTGCTGTATCCTGAAAGGCAGCGGACCTATATCACGGGAGAGGAAAAGATCACGAAGTTTATCACATCATCGCCCTGGATGCTGGCGCTGCTGATCCTGCTGGCGGGCGTATATATCGCATTCCGTATTTTGGCGCTGCCGTCAGATACAGGTGCCGGACAGAAGGGGAAAACGTTTTTTGAGATTGCAAAATACAAGACCTGGATCTGGAGTGCGACGGTGACCATGGCGGTATTGGTGATCTGGGGCGTGCTCATGATGATCCTGCTGGTCACCAATGGAAAAGTGCAGTTTGGCGGTGAGACAGGCTTCTTTTATTTCGGCGAAAGCTGGGGCAACCACCGGGGCTTTAACTGGCGCATGGCGGCACGGGCGATCACCAATGCCTCTATCAAGGATCTGCTGATCGGTGTGGGACCGGACTGCTTTGACGGCGCGATGGACACCTATTGTGCCGAAGAGGTGAACGTGTATTGGCATGGCCTGTCCTTAGCCTGCGCCCATAACGAGTGGCTGAACATGCTGGTCACGGAAGGCGTGCTGGGACTGGCGGCGTATCTGGGGATTTTTATCGCGATGTTTCGCAGGGCGTGCCGGGCAGTGACAAAGGAACCGGTGCTGATCGCGTTTATGGGGGCGATCGCGGCATATATCGGGCATAATATCTTTTGCTACCAGCAGTGCGTGTGTACGCCGGTGATCTTTATCCTGCTGGGGATGACGGAGATGATCTGCCGGGCGGCGGAAAAAGCAAAAGGGAAGTAACCGGCCGAAAAAAGGGCTTCTGAACAGTTGCAGAGGAAAGAATGATGATCAGTGTATCCTTATGTATGATCGTTAAAAATGAAGAGAACGTGCTGGCACGCTGCCTGGATTCCTTTCGGGAACTGGTGGATGAGATCGTGATCGTGGATACGGGCTCTGCGGATGCGACGAAAGAGATCGCAGCAGGGTATACGGAGCAGGTCTATGATTTTGCATGGGTCAGCGACTTCGCGGCGGCACGGAATTTTGCTTTTTCCAAATGCCATTGTGACTATATCTATTCCGCGGATGCGGATGAGCTGATCGATGCGGCAAATGCAGAGAAGTTTCGGATACTGAAAGAAGTGATGGAGCCGGAAGTGGAGATCGTGCAGATGTGGTATGTGAACCGGCATGCATTCCGGACGACAGAGAATTTTGAAAAGGATCTGCGGCCGAAACTTTTTAAGCGGCTGCGGAATTTTGTCTGGATCGATCCGGTGCATGAGTCGGTGCGGCTGGAGCCGGTGGTCTATGACAGTGAGATCGAGATCGAGCACTGGCCGGAAGGGCAGCATTCGGGACGGGATTTTGGCGTATTTCAAAAGGCGGTATCGGATGGAAAGGTGCTGTCGGCAAAACTGCTGCATATGTACGCGATGGAACTGTATCTGGCAGGGGAGGCAAAGGACTTTGCGGAGGCGGAGCCGGTGTTTCGGGCAGCCATCTATGAGGAAGGGCGCGGCAGTGATGAGCGCATGGATGCCTATTGTGTGCTGGCACGCGCGGCACGGCTGGCGGGAGATAAGGATGGCTTCTTTAAGTGGAGCTTAAAGAATATCAGTCTGGCGCCCTGCGCGGAGATCTGCTGCGAACTGGGGCAGTATTACTATGATGCCGGAGATTTTGAAGAGGCAAGCATATGGTATATCAACGCGCTGGAGGAAACGGAGCCGATCCTGCAGGCGGCAGCGGGAAAACAGATCCCGCTGAAGATGCTGGCGGGCTGCTATGAGGAGATGGCAGGTCTGTATCCGCAGATGCGTGATGCCTTTCTGCAGATGGCAGTGGAATACAAGGGGCGGCTGCTGGAGGACGGGGGCGCTGATTGACATAAGTTGTGAAACATCTTGGTAAAAAGATAGACAAGTTTCATGCGTAAAATTGGTGCTTTTTTGCACAATTCTTTCATCTGAAATTCTTGTATATTTGACAAAAAAGTGATATATTTATCTTAACTATAAAAAGGGTATTTATACCCTGTTGGCGTTATACCCGAAAAGCACGCATCCCGAACAGTATATCGGGAGGAAAGGCGCAAAGGAACGCGGCCGGATGTGCAGATCATGACTTAAGATGCCGGAAGGGATTTCTTCCGGTATACAGGTCAGGGAATTCAAGGAAGAAAGGAGGGGGCGCTATGGCGATCAATACAGCAGTATTATCAAATGTCTATAACTATTACCAGGCTGATCTTGTGCCCCGGTCTTCTTCCAATCGTTTTGATTCTCACAAGAAGAAAGATCTTCAG
>JAFUUX010000271.1 GCA_017471325.1 Lachnospiraceae bacterium
ATTCCGGCCACTCGGCACGCAGCTGTCTGATCGTTTCCTCCATCGCCGGTACCGTCGTTGTCATCAAGGCACTTAACCCCACCAGATGGATGTCCTCACGCTTTGCCGTCTCCACGATCCGTTCCGGTGCCACATCCCTGCCCAGATCCAGCACGTCATAGCCGTAGTTTTCCAGCAGCACCTTCACGATGTTTTTTCCGATATCATGGATATCGCCTTTGACCGTCGCCAGGATCAGCCTGCCCTTGATCTCCTGCTCCGCGCCGGAATCCCGCATGCGCGCACGGATCACATCAAAAGCCGCGCTGGCCGCTTCCGCGCTCATGAGCAGCTGCGGCAGAAAAACTGTCTTTTTCTCAAAGCCTTTCCCCACGATATCCAAAGCCGGGATCAGCGCGCCGTCTATGATCCGGAGGGACTCCATGCCGTTTTCCAGCAGTTCGCCGCACAACAAGCCGGCACGCTCTTTCAGCCCCTTGACGATCGCCTCCACCAGCGGCCGCCCGGCCGGTTCCTCTATCTGCGCGTAAATATCACTGCTGCCTGCCGGCGCCTGCACCTGCGTTTCCTTTGCCGGTGCTGCCGCCGCCTGTGCCGCATATCCGGCCGCAAAGGCAATATAAGCACCGCAGTTGTCATCCAGCGCCTGCAGCGCGCAATAGGTATAGTAGGATTTCATCATCTCCGCCGAACCGGGATTCATGATCGCTGCCGAAAGCCCGCTTTGCATCGCCATCGTGAAGAAAGCGGCATTTACCAGCTCCCTGCCCGGCAGTCCAAAGGAAATATTGGATACCCCCAGGCTGGTCAGCCCTCCCAGCCGCTCGCGGATCAGCCGCAGCGCCTTCAGCGTCACTTTTGCGGAATCCGGCTCTGCACTGATGGACATTGCCAGCGGATCGATGATGATATCTTTTTTACCGATCCCGTACTCCGCTGCTTTTGCATAGATCCGCTCCGCGATGGCCACGCGGTCCTCCGCCGTCGGGGGAATGCCGTCTTCGTCTATCGTCAGCGCCACCACAAGGCCACCGTATTTTGCCGCCAGCGGGAATACCGCTTCCATCACCTCGGTCTTGCCGTTGACGGAATTGATCATGGCTTTTCCATTGTAGCGGCGCAGCGCTTTTTCCATCGCAGCCGTGTCCGTGGTATCGATCTGCAGCGGCAGATCGCTCACCGCCTGCAGTTCCCCGATCACCTCTTCCATCATGGCCGGTTCATCGATCTCCGGCAGGCCCACATTGACATCCAGCACATCCGCGTGCTGATCCTGCTGCACCAGTCCCTGCTGCAGGATATAGTCCATGTCATGCGCACGCAGCGCTTCCTTAAACTTTTTCTTTCCTGTCGGATTGATGCGCTCCCCGATCAGCACCGGTTTCTTCCCAAATTCCACTGCATGGGTATAGGAAGCGATCAGCGTATGCGTCTTTTCGGTGATCGGCAGCGGTGACATCTCCTTCACCGTGCGTATCATTGCGGCGATATGCGGCGGTGTGGTGCCGCAGCATCCCCCCAGAACACGCGCGCCTTTCTCCGCGATCTTTTTCATGGATGCCTGAAACAACTCCGGCGTCACATCATAGACCGTCTTTCCATTTTCCGTGCGCGGCAGCCCCGCATTGGGATTGACGATCACCGGCACGCTGGCATATGCCGCCAGTTCGTCCACGATCCCCATCATCTCCTCCGGCCCCAGGCTGCAGTTTACGCCCAGCGCATCCACCTTCAGGCCCTCCGCCACGGCCACCACCGTCCTGGGATCGGCGCCCGTGAGCAGTTTATGCGACTCATCATAGGCTGTGGTCAGAAATACCGGCAGCCCCGCTTCTTTTGCTGCCAGCACGGCTGCTTTTGCCTCATAAATGTCATTCATGGTCTCGATCAGGATCAGATCCACGCCTGCCTTTACGCCCGCATCTACTGTCTGCCGGAAAACGGCATAAGCATCTTCAAAGTCCAGATCTCCCAGCGGCTTTAATAATTTCCCCAGCGGTCCGATATCCAGCGCTACAAAATGCTCTGCCGCCACCCCACAGAACAGTGCCGCGTCAGCCGCCGTCCCATCCGGCGCCGTGCCGCGCTCTGCCGCCCGGATGGCCGCCCGCGCGTTCTCCACGGCCGCGCCTACCACCGCATCCAGACAAAATTCCCCGTCCGCGCCAAATTTCATGCTGTTTGCGCCAAAGGTATTTGTCTTTAAAATATGCACGCCTGCCAGCAGATAATCATCATGCATCCTCCGGATCACATCCGCATGCGTGATATTCCATTTTTCCGGCAATTCCCCCGGCTGCAGGCCGGCTGCCTGCAATATCGTACCGCAGCCGCCGTCAAAAAAGGTAAAACCGCTGCGCACCTGTTCCATGATCTTCATAAATCCGTTGCCCCTGTCTTCCTCATATCAGCCCCATCACAAAATGGCTGTTTTTTTCATTCTTTCCACATACCGCTCACAAACCACATCAGCGCGATCCAGGTAAATACGGAATAAAACACCCCTTCCGCATCCCGGCCGTCTTTTAAGTATTTCCTTGCAGTCTCCATATCCGTCAGCGCAAAGCCGCCAAACAGCTCCTGCCCCTCCGCGCCTTCCTGCGTCAGGCCGTCCAGGTTCTCACGCTCGGCTACCACGCACACGATCCCGTTGCTCTCGTCCGTCATGCCCGGCGTGCTGAACAGCAGCGGATTGACCACGCTCATGCGGTCCGCTTCCGTCAGGATCAGCCCTGCTTCCTCCTGCAGTTCCCTGCGTGCCGCAGCAAATAACGGCTCTTTTTCCGCTTTATCCGCAGCATCGAGCAGCCCCGCCGGCACACTCAGAAGGAATCTGCCCGCCGGATAACGGTACTCTCTGGCCAGCAGCAGTTTTGCTTCCCCTGCCTTGTCCTTTATGATCACCACCATGCTCACGGCATCCGGCAGCATCTCCGCATAAGCCGCCTCATCCTTCAATACCGGCAGATCCTCCATGCTCCTGCGTGAGGCGCTGTAATAATGCCCCATCGGCGCATACTGCAGATCATATACCCGCAGAAATTTTGCATCAAACAATGTCTTGATCTGTTCTTTACGGATCTCCATCCTGCTCCCTCTCTCCTTTTTCTTTACTGCTGACTGCTCTGACACTTCTGCCCTATACCTTACCAGATCGTCCTTCCGCCGTCCAGCACTACCGTAGCGCCGGTCATATAGGTAGCCGCATCCGAGATCATATACAGGATCGTGCAGACATACTCATCCGGCCGGCTCATGCGCCCTAAGGGGATCAGCCTGCTGATCTTTTCCTGAAACTCCGCGTTCTGCCCGTTTTCCAGGCTGGCCGGGCATAAGGTATTGACGCGGATCCCCTTCTCCGCCCAGTATACTGCCAGATATTTGGTCAGGCCGATGAGCCCGTGCTTTACCACGGAATAGGATACCGGTTTCACCGTCTGTTCCTCTTCCGGCAGGCCCTCCTTTCTGTAGATGCGCTGATCCGGTGCTATCAGGCCATAATCCGATGAGATATTCAGCACCACGCCGCTGCCCTGCTTTTCCATCACTTCGCCAAACACCTGCGCGCAGAGCATGGCGCCGGTCAGTCCTACCGCAATGTCCTGATCCCACATCTCCACCGGAAAATTATGAAAACGGATCGCGCCCAGGTTTTTCGAGCCGCCCTCTACCTTGGGGTTGTTTGCCGCGTTGTTGATCAGCACGTCGATATGCCCGTATTTTTCCAGCAACACATCCCGTACCTGCGCAAGTGCCGCCCTGTCCGTGATATCCGTCACAAAAGTTTCTACCGTGATATCCTCTCCGTACTCTTCCAGCAGGCTGTTTCTGACTCTGTCCATTCCCGCCTGCATGATATCCAGAAGAACCGGCACGCCGCCGCCTTCCACGATCGCTTCCGCGTGCTTCATGCCGATCAGCCCGCCGCCGCCGGTCACGATGCATACTTTTCCCGGTATTTCAAAACGCTTTGTGTAAATCTTTTTTGCCATTTTTCCTGCCTCCTCTCTCCATCGATCAACTCCTGCCTGTAACTGTTCAGAACACCCTGTTTTCTGACAGTTACGCATTTCCGCCATACAGGCTCCCGCTGCTGGTTATACCTCTGTAAGCCGTACTTCCCTGCCTTCCGCATCCGCACGCTTGATCGCCATTGCCATGCGCAGTGTATCGATGCCGCTTTGCAGGCCGATCTTCGGCGCGCGCCCGCTTTGCACCGCTGCCAGAAAATCCTCCAGTTCCTGCACAAACATATCATTTCGCTGAAACTCCTGAAATGCTCCGGACCGGATCCGCTCATCTCCCATCCAGACCGCATACTCCGCAGTGTTCAGATCCACCTCGATCCTGCCCTCCGTTCCGGCCGCTTTAAAACAGTGCACCGGCGGGTACTGCAAAAAGTCCGTGTGGGTATAGACCGGAAAACCGTCTGCTGCGCGGAATACCGCCGAGGCGCTTTCCTCCACATCGATCTGAAGGCTGCTCTTTCTCTGCAATACTGCCGTTACGCTCTGCGGCACGCCAAAGATCCATTGCAGGATATCCAGATCATGCATCTGCAGATTCAGCACCGGCCCGCCGCCCATATCCTGTCTGGCCATATAGGTCTGCCGGTAATCCTCATAGCGGTGCATCGTTGTCAGCCGCTCCGAAAATTCGCAGGATACATAAGCGATCCTGCCCAGCATACCGCTGCCGATGGTTTCCTTCAGCACCTCCACGCAGGGATGGTATCTGTTCTGAAAGCCCATAAATACCGTCAGCTGCTTTTCTTTTACGATCCGCGCCAGTTCTTCCGTCCCCTGCAGATCCGCTGCCAGAGGCTTTTCGATCAGCAGATGACAGCCGGCTTTGGCTGCCCGGATGGCGCATTCCATATGCTTTGCCGTAATGTTTGTCACAAAGGCGATCTCCGGCTTCTGCGCCAGTGCCTCCTCCAGATCCGTATAGGACGTGATCCGGTACTCCTCTTCCAGATCCACACCCTCCCGGATCTCCAGTTTATCCGTAAAGGTCATTTTTGCCCCGCGCGCACGGTACGCCAGCAGTTCTGCTTCTTCTCCCAGTACCTTCCGGATATTCCGTACATGCCGCTGTCCTATGCTGCCCAGCCCCATCATCAGTATTTTCATGCCGATCCCCTTTTTCCTCCTGCCTGCTTACAGCCGCGCTTCTCCGAGCGGGTTATAGTTTGCCCGCAGGTACCGCAGCAGTTCCGTTTCCTTCTTCTCCATATAAAACTCGATATATTCCAGATCCTCTCTGGCATCCACATCCACGGCCTTTTCTATCGTATAGGCGATCACGCGGTCCCCGTGCATCAGATGATGTTCCATGATGAATGCCGTCCGCAGGACATCCACATAGCCGTCCGGCACATAGACCTGCGAAAAATCCTGCCGCGGATTATTGGCTTCGTCGATCGTCATGCCCTCCACGAAACTGCGGTAATATCCATCCTCCCGGACGCAGAACATCTTATACGGCGGAAACACCTGCGGGTGTGCCGAACGCAGGCTGCTTGCCAGCGGATCCCCCAGCATCTTTTCGGCTGCCGCGTTGACAATGTCCATCTCCCGCAGCGGGGAAGTAGGGCGCAGATGCATAAAATATTCCGGCAGTTTTTTCTCACGCTCTGCCAGCCAGCCGATGGCATGCTCCATAAACTGGATATCCGGCGAAGTATCCCCCGCATATTCCGCCGGCCGCAGAAACGGCGTTTCCGCACCATAATACCTTGCGATCTTTGCATATTCCTCCGAGTCCGTGGACACCAGCACGCGCGATACCCGCGGGCAAAGCCTGCCGGCCGCGATCGCATACGCCATCAGCGGATAACCCTTTACACAGCGGATGTTTTTATTCTTCACGCCCTTGCTGCCGGCCCTGGCCGGTATGATCGCGTACATCTCTCCCTTTTGGATCAGTTCTGACATTTCCATGATGCTCCTCCTGTTTTCACATCACATTATATACTCTTTGGTGCCGCAATACTATAGTAAGCGCAATAAATAATTGCGCTTACTATAACGCTCCGCGAGGATACATCAAATATTACGCTTCTCCCTATACTCCTGCAGCAGCCGCCGTGTATCCTCTTTGATCTTCTGCTCCAGTTCCCGTGCCGATATGCGCCGACAGTTGTTTGCCCAGACGGTCATCTGTTCCAGCCGGTCGGAAGTCGCTACCGTCACATGATACTTTCTCCCGTTCTGGTTCGCAAAACGCTCAATATACTGATCCGCCGTCTCCCCCTCGCCGGTATAGACAATGCGCAGACCGGCATGTGCCGCCTCCGTACTTTTCCTCCCTTTCACCCGGTAGGCGTCAAATACCAGGATCACTTCACTGCCGCTCACCCCCCGGTAGCCGGACAAAATATCGATCAGTTTATCTCTGGCGCTGTCCAGATTTTCCGCTGCCAGGCCCTTTAATTCCTCCCAGGCAAAGATCATATTATACCCGTCCACCACCAGGCAGGATCGCACCGGCGCCTTGGGTCTGTACTGATATGTGCTTTCCTCTGCCACGGAAATATTGCGCTCCTCCTGTTCCCCTACGCCTTTGCGTTTCTGCGCCGCCGCTTTTACATTCGTATCACTGTTGGAATAAAACGTCCGGTTTAAGATGGCATCCACCTCTTCCGTACCGATGCTGCCGCCTTCCGGAACGCTCCCTGCCATACTCCTCGCCCGGAACACCTGCGCTTCCTTCCGTGCATTCTCTTCCGGATACGGGTGATATGCGCTTTCCACATGCATATAGTCATATACTTCATTCCATGGTACTGTAAAACCTGCTCCGTGGGCACAGAATACGGAATCCGGCGGATTGCGCAGATCCGCTTCCGGCAGATATCCTTTTTCCGCGATCACTTCCTCCGCGTTGTGGCAAATCCCATATCCCGCCAGACTGAGAGAAAGCGTGCCTTTTCCCCTTGTATAGGCCGCCATCTCCCGGCTGTAATTCTGTATGCACACCACCGGTGCCTGTCCCGTCAGTACTGCCGTCTCCCCAAATACCTCCGGCGGGTTCATCCTGCCGCTCATCCCTTCCACATCCGTCATGGCACGCCCCACATTTTCCACCGGCAGTTCCATACGAAAATGATAGTACGGCTCCAACAGGATATTTTCGGCACACATCAGTCCCTGCCGCACGGCGCGGTATGTCGCCTGCCGGAAGTCCCCGCCCTCGGTATGCTTCTGGTGTGCGCGCCCGGTCAGGATCGTGATCTTCATATCCGTAACCGCTGCTCCGATCAGCACCCCGCGGTGCATCTTTTCCCGCAGATGCGTCAGGATCAGCCGCTGCCAGTTCTTATCCAGGATATCCTCGCTGCAGACCGTGCCAAACTGCAGTCCGTTGCCCCGCTCCAGCGGCTCCAGCAAAAGATGTACCTCCGCATAATGGCGCAGCGGCTCAAAATGCCCCACGCCCTCTACCGGCGCCGCAATGGTTTCCTTATATACCACGGAACCCGTTCCAAATGTGATCCGGATGCCGAAACGGTCCTGTACCGTCCGTTCCAGCACTTCCCGCTGCACTTCTCCCATCACGCGCACCAGGATCTCCCTGTGCGTTTCTTCAAATGTGACGAAAAACTGCGGATCCTCTTCCTCCAGGATGCACAGGTTTTTCAGCAGCGTATCCGCGTCGACACCCTCCGGTGCCGTCACCTTATAACAGAGCACGGGCTCAAGGATCGGCAGGTTTGTTCCTTCCAGTATTCCGTATCCCATCCCCATGCGGGATTTTTCCGGCCCCGTCACGGCGCAGATCTGTCCTGCTGTCGCCTCCTGCACGCTCTCGTATCTCTCACCGGAATATATGCGGATCTGGTTCACCTTCTCGTCATTTAACAGTTCCCTGCTCTTTAAACTGCCGCCCATGATCTTCAGATGCGTCAAGCGGTTTCCCTGTTTGTCACGGGTGATCTTGAACACCCTGGCGGCAAACTCCGTGCCATACACCTGCGCCACCGTATATGCGCGCAATGCCCACAGCAGTTCTTCTATGCCCTCCAGTTTCAGCGCCGATCCGAAAAAGCAGGGAAATAACCGCCGCCCTGCCACCAGTTCCGCGATCTTCTCCGCACTGACCGCCGCTGCGCCCCTCTCCAGGTACATCTCCATCAGTTCTTCATCGCAGGCTGCCACATCCTCGGCCTGCGCCTCCGTAAGCCCTGCGGAGGCACCGCTCAGATCCACACAATTGACATCCAGCCGGCGCCTGATCTCCGCAAGCGTCTTTTCGCGCTCCATGCCGGGCTGGTCCATCTTGTTCACAAAGATCATCGTGGGAACGCGGTACTCCTTCAAAAGCGACCAGATGGTCATGGTATGTCCTTTCACGCCATCCGCCGCGCTCACGATCAGAATGCAGTAATCCAATACCTGCAGCACGCTCTCTGCCTCGGCACTGAAATCCACATGCCCCGGCGTATCCAGCAGCGTAACCTGCAGATCCCCGTACTGCAGGACTGCCTGTTTGGAAAAGATGGTGATCCCCCGCTCCCTTTCCTGGCTGTCCGTATCCAGAAAAGTATCCCGGGAATCCACCCTGCCGAAATGCCGCAGGTTCCCCGCTTTATACAGCAGCGCTTCACTCAGCGTGGTCTTGCCGGCATCCACATGTGCCAGGATCCCCAGATTCAGCCGCTTTTCTGTCTGCATCTCCACCGTTCCCCCCATCTGTTCTGCCCTTTTCCTTTCAAACTGCTCCCCGGCGGTGCCGGCCAGGCCATTCTTCCTTCCCGCCGCCGGCACCGGCACTCACTCATATCCGTTCACGTCATAATACTGCAGCAAAAGCCCCGTCACTCTGGCATAACTCGCCCTGCCGCCTTCGATATCATAATAATCCAGATAGCCATCCATAAAAGTATGGTTCATTTCCGTAGCCGTTTCCGCAGAAATGCCACTTTCCTCCGCCGCTTTCTGCCGCACTTCCTCCGTCACAAAGATATCATCCAGACAGACCTCCGGTGAAATGCGGACCTGCTGCAGATAGTCCTCCTTTGTGGTACTGGCATAGAAATCATTGTCCACATATCCCAGCACAGACAGATATCCGGAATACCGGCACAGCGGATCCTCGCTGCCGGTGCATGCCAGATAGGCAAAGAAATTTGCTTCCTCCTCAAACATATAACCCTTGATATGCGCACGCTCATGACTGAACACCGCATAATCATTCAGAAAATACATCTCCGCGTTGTAATTGGATTCCATGGAAAAGGGAAAATATACGCCCGCCATGCCGCTCTGTACCATCAGCTGCGAATGAAAGACCGGCTTCATATCCGGATAATAACCGCCCAGGCGGGGATATCGATCTGCCAGATCCTGCATCGCCCTGCGGGATGCTTCATCCATTTCCCGTACGCTCACAAAAACCGCAAGGCGCCCCTGCGCATCCCGCGGAAACTGCTGCGCATAAGCATTGCACTGTTCCACCAGATAATTGCGCAGTTTCCGCAGTTCTCCGATCGTATAATCCTCCCGGTCAGAGATCGTAAGCCTGCTGCAGCGGTAGGGGATCGAGCAGTTGAGCGTCATCAGCAGCGCGGTAAGCAGCAGGATATACAGGAAAACACGGTAAAAACCTCCGCTGAAACGCAAAAACAAACCCTGCCGCCTTTCCGCCCCCCGCATCTTCCTGTATTTCCACAGCGATACGAGTGTAAAGGGCAATAACACTGCTGCCGCCAGCACCAGCAGGATCCCTGCGCCTATCAGCACCTGCCCCAGCGAAAACGGGAAGAGATCGGAAAAACGCCCGTAGGTATCCAGCCATAAAGGAAACACGTACACCACGTACCAGTCGCAAAATGCCGGGCTAAAACAGAACAGATTTAAGAGCAGTACCAGTCCCAAAAGCACAAAAAAAACCACCCGGAAAGCCTTCGGTTTTCCGCCGTTTTCCGTGGCTGCCTGCTGCCCCATCTTTATTTTTCCCATTTTCCGGCCGTCTGCCCCTGCACCATCTGGCCGGTCACCGTGACGGTTCCCAGACGGTAACCGGGATCTGAGGTTCTGGCCTCGATCAGCTGTATGCAAAGGCGGATCATTTCATCCACATTGACATGCCATGTCGTCAGTTTCAGGCCTGCCGTTTCCCGGGAAGCGTAATCATCATAACCGGTGACCGCGATATCCTGCGGCACACGGTATCCCGCCCTCCCAAGGGTATCGATCAGCCTGCAGGCTGCCTCATCATTGTTGCACACAAAAGCCTCGGGCATATCCTGCAGCGGCAGCGCCACCTCCACATATTCCCCTTCCGTATCCCGGTCCGGCAGTACCCAGGACGGCTCCATGCGGCGGTCTTTGGCCAGCAGGTATTTCATATAGCCCATG
>JAFUUX010000272.1 GCA_017471325.1 Lachnospiraceae bacterium
GCTCAGGTTGAACCTTGGGAGAGCGAAGAAGAGAGAATGACCAAACGTGTTATGGCATATGCAGATAAGTTGAGTGTGAAAGACAATCAATAACATATCTTAAGTATTTTAGGGAGATTATCTTTCAGCATAATTGACTAACAATAATCAAAAAGAAGGAAGTATGTGAAAATGGTTTATAAAAGGGTTATAGCTACTATTATTCTTATAGTGGGAACTGCCGCCCTTATCTGCATTTCATTTATATATATACATTGGACCGCGTATCAGATTGCAGCGCATCATATAGATTATGCCGAAGTCGAACCACCAGTTATTATGAGTCTTGCGGCACTTGCAGTGTTTGCTATTTTGGTAAAAAAGCAGAACAAACACTTCCTGTATAAATACTTGGCAATTATTTCGCTAATCCTATTTGTTTTAAGTATAATAACAGCGCTGTTTTCTACTCATGCGTATTGTCCGGTATGCAACTATGTTGATGATGATAAGTGGTATCCGATATTGTACCAGTTATTTAAGGGAACAGTATATGAGCCAATATAAGGGTTTAGACTACCAAAGTAATATATCTATAGTAAGGAAAATCGGAAGTTAATATGACATAGAAAAACTGAATATTGTTACCACAGACGGTGGCGAACGATCTTAAATGATTATTCGTCCCCGTCTTTTTTTATCCCCAAATCGCCGGAAACGGCACAACAAAGAAAGGAGATTTTACAAATGGAACAGCAACAGATTTCACCCAAAAAGCAGAAGGCTTTGGAGAAGGTGAAGCGAGCCAATGCGGAGCTTGCCAAGGTAGTGCGTGAGGAGAAGGAGCAACTCAGAAAGACTCAGGATCGCCACAAGTACATGATGGGCGGTTGTGTAGTGAAATACTTCCCCGAAGCTTATGACTTTAGTGAGCAGGAAATGAACAGGATCATAGCATGCGCTTTTCGCTTAAGGATGTGAAGAACATGATCAATATGGTTCTGAAATCTATAATCCGGAATCCGTTGTAAGTGCCATGAAGAAAAAACAATATGGCAGTTATTGGGGAAGGACTTCGAGTTACGAAGTGATCTCGGATCGGATACGCTATAATTATGCAGGTACAAAAGAAGCAGTGGTCAGGATGCTGGCAGGTGAGAAAACAGAGGTCAATGTAACCCGGTTTTTGAATACGATGGTATCCTTCCCGGAAAGAGGAGGAACGTTTCCTCACTATTCCTATATTTAGTGTGCAAATTTCATGTAAAATCACATATTCCCAAAGCAGAAAAACATGGTAAAATCAATAAATGTAAGCGCTTACCCAAGCGCGGGAACCGTAGATATGAATTTAGAAAGGGGTATTTGATGAAACGGAAAACGAAACAGAAAACGAAATGGAGGCGTGCTGCCATACGTATCACGGCCGGTGCCATGGCATTTGGGATGACCTTTGGCTCTCTGGCGGGCGCGCTGCCCGGTACAGCCGTGCTGACGGCTTTTGCCGAAGATGAGAAAACGGTGATCGAGTTCAATGCCAGCACGCTGCCGGATGGCGATATCAAGTCTACGACCGTGGTGGGGGATTTTACCCTGATCGCCAATGGCACCTACGCATATACGGTGGATGCCAACAGCAAGAAGTCGGCGGACGGTACGCTGACTTTTACGAAACGTCTGAAATCCAATGGCGCTTCAACGGAGAATAACCGCACCATCAACTTTTTTGCACCGGGGCCCGGAACCTTACAGGTTTATATGCTGAGCGCCAACAGCAGTGAGACCAACCGTAAACTGGGCCTGTATGATGACAGCATGGTGCTGGTGGGAGGGCAGGAATACAAGGCGCCCGGCTCTGCCGGGGACGGCGGCGTGCTGGAACCGTTCGAGTTTGAAGTGACGCAGTCGGGGACTTATCAGCTCCGGGTAGATGCGGGTATCAATATCTACTATGTAAAAGGAGAGTTTACCGGTTCCGCGGAGGCACCGGCGCAGCGCGCACCCTGGGAGACGGTGGAAAAACCGACGATCGAAAGCGTAGAGATCAATGAGCAGGGCACGATCGATGTCGTAGTCAATGCAAATGTCGGCATCGACGGTGCGGATGCGGTACGGGTATTTGCCATGCAGGACGGCTTTGAAGTGACCAGTGCGCTTTATGAGGGGGATGTGGTCACGCTGGCACCGAATTTTGAAGGGGATTACCAGATCATTCCCGTGGCGTACCGTGCCGGCGGCGAGGATAAGACAGGTATGTTCAAAAACCTGAAGGATTACAAACTGCCCCTGGCAGCACCGGAGATCCGCTGGATCGATAACCGGGGGAATGGCACGGCATACGTGGACTGGCTGGATCTGGAAGTGGATAAATTTGAATTATCCTATGGTCCTGCCGGCGGTGAGATGAAGACAGTATCGGATCTGGATGCGAAGGCCGGGGACTATACGCTGACCGGATTGGAAGACGGGCAGGAATACACCGTGACCGTAAAAGCATATCAGGATGACCGCACCTCAGAGTACAGCAAAAACTTTACGGCAGGTGAAGCCGCGCAGCAGTGGTATGTGGCGTGCTTCGGCTCGGCGACCAGCGGTGCGGCCACGGTCAATGGCCAGGAGATCGAGATCAGGAGCGCGGCAGAGGCAACGGCTGCAGAGGATGTGACAAACGGCAGAGGCACAGTCGCTTTTGCATCGGCGCAGAACGGTAAAGTGGCGGATTCGGAAGACGGTTTCTTCTATTATTACACAAAGATCGATCCGAATACGGAAAACTTTAAGCTGAGCGCGACCTTTACGGTAACGGATGTCAAGGACGGGCCGGACAACCAGACCGGCTATGGTATCTACGCTACCGATATGGAGGGACTGGGCTCTAAAGATACCAAGTATTTCAATTCCGTAGCAGTCGGGCAGTATAAGATGAAGGGCGGCGGATACCATTCCCACGGCGCGAGACTGGTAACGGGGTATACTACGGCAGATGCGACCAATGTGGCCGGAGATGAGAGAAACCTGCGCAGCAGCGATCTGTTTTCGGTGGCAAACCCGGATGATGCCGTGAATGTGGGGGACAGTTTTACCTATACGCTGGAAAAGACGGATACACAGTATATCGCCTCCATGACCGGCGCAGATGGGACCATCGCATTTGACGGTACGGACTGCCTGATGAAGATGGACGACGGATCGCTCTGCGTGGGCGTGATGTCGGCACGCAAGGTAGGTGTGGAGATTTCGGATATCACATTTGAGAAGAGTGCAGGCAAGGTGGTCGGTGAGTCAGTTACCCTGATCGAGCCGCAGATCAAGTTTTACAACAGTGAGACTTCCAATGCGGAGCAGACGGAACTGATCGCGGCAGCCAATGTGGGCGGCACGCTGCGTATCAGCGGTGGGACCGATACCCAGGTCACGCTGGAAGAAGGAAGATTTGTAAAACTGCCTGTGACATTAAAGGAAGGCGGCAACGATTTCCAATATACCTTTGTGCCGGACAGCAGCAGGACGGATCTGGCCAATACAGAGGAACAGACGGGCACCTGCAGCATAACGTATTATAAACTTGGCAACGAAGGCGAGACCATGTACGTATCATCGGAAGGCCTTCCGCAGAATGCCGGCAGCAGGGAAGCGCCGCTGGATCTGCAGACCGCGTTGGATTATGCGCAGCCCGGACAGGTGATCGTGCTGCTGGATGGTACTTACGCGCCGGATGCGGATTACGTGATCGGCAGGAATGTGAACGGCCGCGAGGATGCGCCGATCGTGCTGATGGCGGAAAATACCGGCAAGGCGGTGATCTCCGGCACGAATAATGCGGACTCAACATCATTGATTTCCGTAGTGGGCAGTTACTGGCATATTTTTGGACTGGAAGTGACGGATGGCAAGGCAAAGGGGATCAGCGTATGCGGCAATCACAATACGATCGAGATGTGCGTGATCCACAATGTGGGCAATTCCGGCCTGCAGATCAGCCGTTATGCCGGTGAGTATAACGATGCGGAGATGTGGCCGTGCAACAACCTGATCAAAAACTGTGAGGCGTATGACTGCTGTGATGAAGCACGCAATGACGCCGATGGTTTTGCGGCAAAACTGACCTGCGGGGAAGGCAATGTATTCCTGGGCTGCATCTCACATAACAATATTGATGACGGATGGGATCTGTATGCAAAATCCACGACCGGTGAGATCGGCGCGGTGACCATTGAAAACTGCGTGGCATACAGCAACGGGTTCCTGACAACGGATGATCCGTCAGATCCGAATGTGGAATTCGGTGAAGGCAATGGCTTTAAACTGGGCGGGGAAAATATGTATGGCGGTCACCAGCTGATCAACAGCATCTCGTTCAACAATTACGCAAAGGGCATCACCAGCAATTCCTGTCCGGACTGCGGGATCACCTATTGTACATCTTACAATAATTCACTGAACGGATCGGCCTATAACGTGAGCCTGTACACCCGTGCTTCCAACCGGAAGGCGTGGACGGTTTCCGGAATGCTTTCCTTTGCGGACAACGGGACAACGACAGGGGAACTGGGTTCGGCCAACGGCGTCATTTATTCACTGAAGAATGCAGACAACTATTTCTTTGACGGCGCGGCATCTTATAACAGCAAGGGGATCAAAGCATCCTCAGCGTGGTTTGCAAGCACGGATGTGACGGTGCTGCCAACGCGTAATGCGGACGGAACGATCGACATGCACGGACTGCTGGAACTGACCGCGGATGCGCCTGCGGATGCCGGCGCGCGTATCTATACCACCGGTGCAAAGGCGGTATCGGAACAGCCGGCGATCACGGGAGCGATGCTTTCCGCTAATCCGCTGGGGGCAGTTACGGAAGAGACGGACGCTGCACAGACACCGGAGACAGGCGGGGAGCAGAAGCAGGGCGGCGGTGCCGGCGGCGCCATCGCGGTAGGTGTAGGTGCTGCAGTAGTGGCCGGTGTCGTGCTGGCATCACGTAAAGGCAAAAAGAGGGAAGATTAAGCAAGAAAAAGTAAATCTTTACA
>JAFUUX010000273.1 GCA_017471325.1 Lachnospiraceae bacterium
TGTTCAGAACCCCCTGGGTTCTGACAGTTACGCATTTCCGCCATGCATAATCTCGCTTCGCTCGATGGCGGAAATGCCGTTAAACTCGGGCATCCTACGCTACGCTTCGGGAGCCCTCGCGGTACCTTCTGAATAGTTACTTTAGTTCCTCAATTATACGCTCATATCAAAATTGCCGCCGATATGCGGATTGACAGAGCGTTCCATGGCAGCGGTAGCAGCCGAATCGATCATTTTGACGATGCCTTCCCCTGCTGTTTCCTGATTGTCCAAGGCCTTGCTCAATACCGCTGTGCTGATAGACTGCATGGCGGTACCCTGTGCATAACCTACGGATGCTGCTGCAATGCTGGATTCGATTCCGCCGATTCTCATAGTTTTCAACCCCTTCCGATTACTGGTATAAAACGAATACAAAATACCGAATTTTATTTATTATTTTTTATTATCATTGTTTTCCTTTTTTTTGTCAAGGAAATTTACGGAACGTTTTTTTGGGCAGGATTCCGATAAAAAAATGTCTTGATCCGCATAATCTAAGTGTAAACTATGGATTTTTTATGAAAAATGAAGAGAAAAGTATAGATTTTTTTGTCTATTTGTATTAAAATGGCAAAAGGGCATTCAGAAAACTATTACATAAAGCAGGGGTTATATTGGCAAAAATGCCCATTTTGTGGATTGGGGTATATCGGACCACAGGGGAAGGAGAGAGGGATGATCTCAAATCAAATACTGCAGAATACACTTGACGGCATGACGAATATCGCGCATGTGGAACTGTGCGTGACGGATATGGAAGGCCGGCTGGTGGTCAGCACGATGAAAGAGAAAAGAAATTTTGAGAATGCAGTGCTGGATTTTGTACATTCTTCGGCCGAAAGCCAGGAGGTGCAGAACTGCCAGTTCTTTAAGATCTTTGATGAGCAGCAGCTGGAGTACGTACTGATCGTTTCCGGTGCAAATGAAAACGCTTATCTGGTAGGCAAGATGGCGGCCTTCCAGCTGCAGAGCCTGCTGGTGGCATATAAGGAGCGTTTCGACAAGGACAATTTCATCAAGAACCTGCTGCTGGATAACCTGCTGTTAGTGGATATCTACAGCCGCGCAAAAAAACTGCATATGCAGATCGACTTAAAGCGCGTGGTACTGATCGTGGAAACCGCATCGGGGAAAGACAGCAACACGATCGATCTGGTCAGGGAATGCCAGGGAGTTAACGGCAGCAGGGAGATCGTCACTGCAGTAGATGAGAATAATGTGGTGATCGTCAAGGAACTGCCGGAAGAAAATGCGGAAAAAGATGTAGACAAGGTAGCCCATGCGATCGTGAGTTTCCTGACCAAAGAAGGACTGAAGGATGTAAAGGTGGCCTATGGTACTTTTGTCGGGGAGATCAAAGAGGTCAGCCGTTCGTATAAAGAGGCCAAAATGGCATTGGATGTCGGCAAGATCTTCTTTGCGGAAAAAGATGTGATCCCTTACAACGAACTGGGCATCGGACGCCTGATCTACCAGCTGCCGATCCCCTTGTGCAAGATGTTTATCCAGGAGATTTTTGACGGGCGCAATCCGGAGGAGTTTGACGAGGAAACGCTGACCACGATACAGAAATTCTTTGAAAACAGTTTAAATGTTTCGGAGACTTCCAGACAGCTCTTTATCCATAGGAATACGCTTGTGTACCGTTTGGATAAACTGCAGAAGAGCACGAACCTGGATCTGAGGGTGTTTGAGGATGCCATTACTTTCAAGATCGCCCTGATGGTAGTAGAGTATATGAAGTATATGGAAAACCAGAATTATTAAGATTTCTGGAGAGAGGAAAGAAACTTTGGCAAGAAGAGAAAAAGATTTGGGAGACTCTGAAGAAGTGCGCGCAGCCATTGCCGATCTGCAGGAGAAGGTCGAGGCAAAAAAAGCGGCGCAAAAGGCGGCAGAGTCGGAACAGGCGGAACCGGACACGGAAGTGTATTATGAGGACGAGCATGGCGAAGCATATGATGACGGATACGAAGAGGATTATGATGACGGATACGAAGAGGATTATGACGGCGAATACGGGGAAGCGCCTTATGAGGATGAGATCGCGGTAAAGAACTTTGAAGACAGGATCAATGATACCGTAAAGATCGGTGAACTGGGGGATGCGATCATAGCGCAGGAAGAGATGCGCAGGGAAAGACGGGAACGCGCAAGGGCAGACCGCAGGCAGCCGAAAGAGAAGAGCCGGAAAGAAAAAGAGAAGGCTGTGCAGGCAAAACCGGTCAGAAAACGCCGTAAAAAAGGGAAGATCGATGATGATGTCATCATATCCATGGAGGGTGTGAGCAAGTCTTACATCAAAGGCGTGCCGGCGCTGAATGATGTCAATATCCACATCAGGCGCGGGGAATTCGTGTTTATCGTGGGAGACAGCGGATCGGGAAAATCCACGCTGATCCGTCTGCTGCTGCGCGAATTAAAGCCGGATAACGGCACGATCATGGTCAATGGCTTTCAGGTGGACCACATGCGGCGCGGAAAAGTACCGAAACTGCGTCGCAGCATGGGAGTCGTATTTCAGGATTTCAGGCTGCTCAAGGATCGGAACGTATATGAAAACGTGGCTTTTGCGCAGCGCATCATACAGGCACCTTTACGGGAGATGAAGCGCAATGTGCCGAATATCCTGGCACTGGTCGGACTGGCCGGCAAATATAAGGCAAGGCCGAACGAACTTTCCGGCGGCGAGCAGCAGCGGGTCGCGCTGGCACGCGCGCTGGTCAACCAGCCGCCGATCCTGCTGGCGGACGAGCCTACAGGTAACCTGGATGTAAAAAACACGATAGAGATCATGAATCTGTTAGACCGCATCAACAAGAACGGCACAACGGTCGTGGTGGTAACGCATAACGATAAGATCGTGAATGATATGAAGAAGAGGGTCATCACGATCAAAAACGGTGTGATCGTGAGTGATGAGGAAGCGGGTGGATATATTTATGATAATTAGTACATTGTTTTACTGCCTGGGACAGGGCATAAAGAGCACCTTTAAAAACAAATGGTTTACCTTGGCTTCCATCGCGACGATCAGCGCCTGCCTGTTTTTGTTCGGCGTAGGATACGCGATCGTACTGAATATACAGCACATGGTGAAGACGGCGGAAGAGGGTGTGTCCGTTACGGTATTCTTTAATGATGATGCAACGCAGGAGCGCATTGACGAGATCGGAGAGATCCTGAGGAATCATTCGGCGGTATCCAAAGTGGTCTATGTATCCGCGGATGAGGCCTGGGAGGGTTTTAAGACGGAATATCTGGGAGAGTATGCAGACGGCTTTAAGGAGAACCCGCTGGAACATTCCATGAACTACCAGATCTATTTAAGGGATGTATCCCGGCAGGCGGAACTGGTGGCCTATCTGCAGGCAATGGACGGCGTGCGGCGTGTCAACCGTTCCGAAATCACGGCCAATATGCTCAGCGGCATGAATTCGTTGATCGCATATGTTTCCATCGGCATCATTGCGATCCTTCTGGCGGTGTCGGTCTTCCTGATCTCCAATACGGTCATGATCGGTATTTCCGTGCGTAAGGAAGAGATCGCCATTATGAAATATATCGGTGCAACAGACTTTTTCGTCAGGTCGCCCTTTGTGATCGAAGGCATCATCATCGGCGCGGTCGGCGCGCTTGTGCCGCTTGGGATCATTTATGCGATCTATGACAAACTGATCGCATATGTGGTGGGGCGTTTTGCGATCCTGGCCACCGTGCTGCAGTTTTTACCGGTAAATGTCATTTTTGAGCAGTTGTTTCCGGTATCCATGGGTGTCGGTGTGGGCATCGGTTTTCTGGGCAGTCTGGTGACCGTGCGCAGGCATTTGAAAGTCTGATACATTACCGGATGCATTCAGAAATAAGGAAAATATCTGATCATGAAAAAGAAAATCCTTTTAACAATTGCATGTTTCTGGCTGGGCGGACTGGCGCTTTTGGGCACCGGTCTGATTTCCCATGCGGATGACGATATAGACACGCTGAAGGAGCGCATCGGGGAAAAGCAGGATGAACTGGGAGGTCTGCAGCAGGAAAAGAATGCGCTGCAGAGCGGCAAAAGAAGCGTGCAGCAGACCATCAACAGTCTGGAGAGCAGGAAGAATGAGATGGCAGGCTATGTGACGGCGTTGGATGAGGAAGTGGCGAATATCCAGAACAACATAGACCGCCTGAATGAACAGATCACGGCGAAGGAAGCGGAGATTGAAGTGACCAAAGCGGAACTGCTGGCAGCGGAGCAGACGGCAGCGGAGCAGTATGAGGCCATGAAGACGAGGATCTGTTTCATGTATGAGCGCGGGGAAACGCTGTATACCGAGATGCTGCTGTCTGCGGAATCCTTTGGCGATCTTTTGAACAAAGCGGATTATATCCAGATGCTTTCGGAATATGACAGGAAGAAACTGGAGGAGTACCGCCTGGTGGTGGAAGAAGTGAATGTGACCAGGCAGGTGCTGGAGGAGGAAGAGGAAGTACTGCAGGAGACAAAGGCGGCAGCAGAAGAGGAACAGGAAAACATCAACATACTGATACAGGAAAAGCAGGCGCAGATCGCAGCATACGAATCCGATATCGAAAAACAGGAGCAGACGGTCAGGGAATATGAGGCGGAGATCGCGGCGCAGAACCAGCTGATCAAAGAGGTGGAGGCAGCGATCGCGGCGGATAAGGCGGCGCTGGCAGAGGCAGAGCGCATGCATTATAACGGCGGGAAATTTGCCTGGCCGGCACCGAAGTATACCCGTATCTCGGATCCTTTCGGATGGCGTATCCACCCGACACTGCACGTTAAGAAACTGCATAATGGCGTGGATCTCGCAGCACCGGGCGGCTCGCCGATCCTGGCAGCCTATGACGGCAAAGTCGTGGCGGCAGGGTATTCTTCCAGTATGGGCAATTACATCATGATCGATCATGGTGATAATCTGCTGACAGTATATATGCACGCTTCGGCGCTGTATGTCAAAACGGGCGCAAAAGTAACGCGGGGGCAGAAGATCGCAGCCGTGGGGACTACCGGGCGTTCCACGGGAAATCATCTGCATTTTGGCGTGCGGCTGAACGGGGAATATGTAGATCCGATGCCGTATATCCAATAAGATCATGCAAGTTTCCGGCAGAAACAACTATGATCGGTCATTGATGTTCTTGTCAGCAGTTTTGCTGCGTTAAGAACATTATGCGTCAGAACGGGATCGGCATCCTGATGAGAGTCTCAGGGAGTTAGCCCTTAGAGTCTCACATGCGTTAGCTGACCGGAGTTAGTCAGATATAAACTGGCGTTTCATAGAGGAGAAAACAATGGAACAGAAGGATAACAGCGGAAAATCATTTTGGCTGGGGGTACTGACCGGCTTTATTGTGGTCGGGTTTGTTGCGGTGGTCGTACTCTGCATCAATGTGTACGTGCAGCGGAGCAGGGAGGATTCCGGCAGCGGTACGGAGACGGGGAGCGGCAGGAACCGTATCTCGTCATCTGCAGGCACGGCAGAGGTCAGCATCGATCAGGGGAGCATTCCGGAGGGCTCGGTGCTTCGGAACGGAGAAGTGGTCGGAAAGATCGGCGCGCTGGAGGAACTGATCGACAGGGAGTTTATCGACAGTGTCAGCGATGATGCCATCGAGGAGGGTATTTATTCCGGGATCATGGGCGCGTTGGATGATCCCTACGCGGAGTATTATTCACCCGAAGAATGGATCGAGATGCAGCAGGATACCCAGGGGATATACTACGGTATCGGCGCTTATCTGACCAAGGATCTGGATACGCTCTATCCGCGCATTACCGGTGTGATCAAAAATACACCGGCCGAGGAAAGCGGGCTGCTGGAAAATGATTATATCGTGGAAGTCAACGGGCAGGACGTGTACGACATGGATCTGTCGGATGTGGTAAAGATGATCCGCGGGGAAGAAAAGACGACAGTACATCTGGATATCGTGCGCGGCGAACTGGGGGAACGGGAAGAACTGGAACTGGACGTGGAACGCCGTAAAGTGGAAACGCCTACGGTAGAGTATCAGAACAAGGGCGGCGGATTGGCATACATTTCCATCAGCGAGTTTGATGTGGTGACGGTAGACCAGTTTGCGGAGGCTCTGGCGGAAGCGCGGGCAGATAAAATGAAGGGACTGATACTGGATCTGCGCAGCAATCCGGGTGGATCCCTGAGCGCAGTGATACAGATCGCACGGATGCTGCTGCCGCAGGGGCATGTGGTCTATACCGAAGATAAGTACGGACATCAGGATTTTTATGACTGTGATGGCAGCCATGAGATCGATGTGCCCATGGTGGTGCTGGTGAACGGAAACAGTGCCAGCGCATCGGAAATCCTGGCCGGTGCGATCAAGGACTACAAAAAGGGCACGCTGCTTGGCACGACGACCTACGGAAAAGGCATAGTGCAGCAGTTGTTTACGCTGACGGACGGCTCTGCCATCAAACTGACGGTGAGCCATTATTATACACCGCTGGGGAATGATATCCATAAAGTGGGCATCGAGCCGGATGAAGAACTGCAGTTTGACGCGGAGGCTTACAAAGCGGATGAAACGGACAATCAACTGGAACGCGCATTGGAGATCCTGCGGGGACAGATCAAATAGGGACTGGAAGAAGGATGGAAAAAAACGCAGATCTTGTCAGATATAAGAGGATGACGGAAACGCCGGTGCCGAAACTGATCCTGCAGTTATCGGTGCCGACCATCATCAGTATGCTGGTCACAGGCATCTATAATATGGCTGATACGTTTTTTGTGGGGCAGATCCCGGAGAATGCCACACAGGCAACGGCGGCAGTAGGTATTGTTTTTCCTATGATGGCGATCATCCAGGCCATCGGTTTTTTTTATGGACATGGATCGGGAAATTATCTGTCCCGTATGCTGGGAGCCGGAGAAAAGCAAAAGGCCTCGGAGATGGCTTCCACCGGTTTTGTGCTGGCGGCACTGACGGGGATCTGCGTGGCAGTCCTGGGAAACTTAAATATCAGCGCATTGGCAAAACTTCTGGCCTCGGAGGACGTTTCGGCACAGACGCTGCGGATGACGGAGGAATACGGCCGGCTGATCCTGATCGGCGCGCCGTTTATGATGTCACAGTTTGTGATCAATAACCAGCTGCGCTTTCAGGGAAGTGCAGTGTATGCCATGGTGGGGCTTTTGGCCGGTGCAGTGCTGAACATGCTGCTGGATCCTTTGCTGATCCTGGCGATGGGGATGGGCGTGCGCGGAGCGGCCATCGCTACGATCTCCGGCCAGGCAGCCAGTTTTGTGATCCTGCTGATCGGCTCATCCAAAGGGGCAAATATCAGATTGAACTGGAAGAATATCCGTATCAACGGTTATTATTTTATACAGATCATCAACGGTGGCCTGCCGTCCCTGTTCCGCCAGGGCATGGCTGCGGTCTCTACGATGCTCTTAAACCGCGCGGCCGGGATCTGGGGCGGGGAGGCCGCGATCGCCGGCATGTCTATCGTGACCAGGGTGTTTATGCTGATGTCCAGCGCGCTCATCGGTTTCGGGCAGGGATACCAGCCGGTATGCTCATTTAATTACGGCGCGGGATTAAAGGAGCGTGTTAAGGAAGGCTATTGGTTCTGCGTAAAGTGGGGAACCGTATTTCTGACATTGCTGGGGGCAGCCGGTTTTGTGTTTGCACCACAGGTGATACAGATGTTCCGGAACGATCCGGAGGTGGTGGCGGTCGGCAAGGTGGCGCTGCGCTGCCAGGCCTGCGTGCTGCCTCTGTCCGCACTGATCGTCATGAGCAACATGATGCTGCAGTCCATCGGCAAAGGCGTGAAGGCAACCATTACCGCATCTGCCAGAAACGGGATCTGTTTTATCCCGCTGATATTGATCCTGCCAAACTTTCTGGGACTTTTGGGCGTGGAGATCACGCAGACCGCAGCGGATGTACTGACACTGGCCATTTCCATGCCGCTGGCACTGTCGGAACTGAAAAAGATGTAGCGGTGAACGCATAAAGATCATAAAAGGCATGGTGCTTGAAGGAATATAGGAAATACCATATAATGAAGGATAACCGTAGTGGTTTATGACAATGGAGCAGGTGACGAGCCGGGGAAGACGAACAGATCCTGGATCGTTACTATTCACAGTCGAATCGCGCACTTGCTGCGCGATTACGACCCAAATATTCCGAGCGAGATGGGTTTTGCCCATCGCCGCAGGCGATTTTCATTGGCAAAACCCGTTACTATCACAGCACGAAGGGCTGTGATAGTAACCCTGGATCTGTGGTGCCGGGAAACAGAAAGGGATAAACGGAAATGAGCGGACCGAAAGTGGATGTGGCAGAGATACGGCGCCAGGAAAAGATGAAACTGGAAGCAGCGAGAACAGCACGAAAGGCATTGGCAGGAAAGATCAAACAGCTGCTGAAACAGATCGGGGATAACGGTGCGCTGGAACAGATGAGCCGGGAGCCGTCCCTGAAGCCGGCCTGTGATGAGATCCGGGGGCTGCAGGAGAAATATTCCGAGGAACTGACGGGATTGCTGAAAAAAGTCCGGAGCGGTAATGAAATGCTGGAGACAAAAGAGATCGAGCAGCGTATCGGAGAAATCACCGGTGAGTTTCAGAAACTGTATGAACAAAAAATGATCGTACTGAATGACCTGGCAGGAAGCAGTATCCAGTTCCGGGAGATGGAAAAGAACCGGCAGCAGCTGCAACAGATGCAGCAGAGGCGGATCGTGGAAGTGATGCAGGAAAGCAGCGGGGAAAGCGGTGTGTCCGCAGAGACGGTAGAAGAGGCGGCAGGGGTTTTTCGGATCGAATTTGAAAAGTTTATGACCGGCACGCATATGCTGAGTAAACACAAGCAGAGCATGCTGCTGCTGCAGCAGGATGTACAGGAAGTGATAGGGGGCGATTTCAGCCCGGAAAGAAAACTGAAACGCATCCGTCGCTTATATGATGAATTTACAAAAATGGCAACGCATATCAGGGATGGCATGGAGGAGATCGAGGCTTTGTATGAGGAGTACCTTATGGAGAGTTTTGATCTGACCGACGGGATACGGGAGATCGAAAGTTTTGGATCGAAAGAGGAACTGGAGAAAGAGATCGGGCAGGTAAAGCAGCTGGCAGACAGCAGTATGTCGAAAGAATATATCCGCAGGCAGATTGATGAAGTCATGGCGAAGCATGGTTATGACGTGGTACGTTCGGAACTGCTAAGTGAACTGAATGAGAGCGGCAGGATACTATACGGTGTGGATCAGGCGACGGCCATTGATGTTTTTGTATCTGAAGGAAATCAGGTAACCATGCGTGTTGTGGGGATCGGTTTTGATACGGATATTTCTGCAGCAGAAGATGAAAGGCTGTTTCAGCAGCAATGCGCCTTTTGCAGCATGCATCCGCAGATCACGCAGGAACTGGCCAATCGCGGCGTAGTGTTGCAGACAAAAAAACACAATGCACCGGATAAGAAGTTTAACAAAAAGATCCGAACCGAAAATAAAACGGAAACGCAGTCCAAAAACCGGGCCAGGAAAGACCTGAAACAAACAGAACTGAAGAAAATGTACAGGGAGTAAAGCAATGGCGATCATATGTAAACAATGTGGGTATGAAAACCCGGATGGGGCGGCCATCTGTGAGATCTGCGCGGAGGAACTGACGGGGAATGTGCCTGCAGCGGATGTACCGGTTCACATGATACCGCAGGCACCGGCACAGACGGCGGCAGAGAGCATGAGCGTTTCGGCGCCGCAGCCGCAGAATGCCGTTGCGGCGGATGGCAGGGAGTATTATGTCATGTGCCCGGAATCCCAAACCAAGACGGTCCTGGAAAATGCGCAGGCGGACAGTTTCTTTTGCGCAGGCTGCAAAAAGCAGCATGAGATCGACGGATTCTTATGGGTGATCGAAAGCAGGGAAAAAGAACAGGCTCCCGGCACGGCAGCAGCGCAGGTGAAAGGGGATTCGTTATATCTGGAGGAACTGAATTCACATATCCGGATCGATATTGATAAAGAAGGCGGTACTTTGGGCAGATATGGAAAATATGGTGCAGAGTTTTTTCGCAGCAGAGGCCTTTTGAAGGTATCCGGCGAACACTGCCGGATCTCTTATCAATACGGAGACTGGATTCTGAAGCATATCAGCAGGACCAATCAGACGATCTATAATAATATGGTACTGGAGGCGAATGCGCCTACGATACTTGAAGACGGCAAGATCCTTACCCTGGCAAATGCAGTATCCTTTGTGGTCAGGATCGGGACATGAAGATCGACAGGATCCTGGCACCGATCGAAACCTTAGGACCGGGACAGCGGCTGGTGATCTGGACCAGAGGGTGCAGCAAACACTGCAGGGGCTGTGCGAACCCGGAACTGTGGGATATTGCAGGAGCCAGGGAGTATGCAGTAGGGGATATCCTTCAGATCATCGGGAATATCAGTTCCACGATGGAACTGAACGGCATCACCATCAGTGGCGGAGATCCGCTGGAACAACGCGAAGAACTGCTGCAGCTGACAGAGTCACTGGCAGCGCGTTTTGAAGATATCCTGGTCTATACAGGCTATGAATACAGGGAATTGGAAATGCTGTGGACCGGGAGGGATTTGGAACGGCTCAGGGCCTCAGTGGCGGTACTGATCGATGGTCCTTACCGCGAAGAGGAAAACAGGACGGATGTTGTATTGCGCGGATCGGCAAACCAGCAGATCATTTTTTTCAAAGAGCATCTGAAAACTTTATATGAAGCATATCTGCAGAAAGGCAGAAAGATCCAGAATATCTATATGGGCAGGCAGCTGGTATCCGTCGGGATCCATAGCAGAAAGGAAACGCAGCCGTGAGAAAGAACAGTGTGCCGAAATGGCAGCAGGAGATATCCAGTTTTAAAGGCATAAAGAGTACGTTTATCATAGAAGGGAATATTAACGATTTTTATCCCCTGTATGAGCGGACACAGGCAGATGAACCGCCAAAGGCGTTTGTGGATCTGAATATGACGCTCTTTAAGCTTTATAACGAGAATATGAATGAGAGCATTTATGATTTCATGTTTTGCGATCCGGCGACCGGGATCTATAATAAATTCGGTGACCGTTTCGGGAATATCGAAGAGATGATGCAGAAATATTCCGGCGTGCCGGAGGGAGAGGAAAATCCTTTTTCCTTCGGGATCGATCGTATCTTTAAAAAAGCCTGCAAACTGGATGATATCGAAAAACTTTCTTCTACCATCCGGAATGCGATCGTAGATGCGGATCGGGAAAAACCGGTCTGTGTGGTGATGAGTTTTGCTTCCCGTTACATTTCCTCGCCGACGGCACTGGAGCCCGCGGAGAACAAGATGTTTTTAAATCTTCTGTTCGCGTCCCTAAATGCGGCCAGGATCCGGGATCAGTTTAATACACTGATCATGGTGGTGGAGAAGTTTAACGATCTGCCGGCCTGGTTTTTTTATAATAACCCGAATGTGAGAACGATCTCTATCCCCAATCCGGATAAAGAGATCCGTGCCGTGTTTATTGATAAAGAGTATACGGAATTTTCAACGGATCCGGCCATGCAGAAAATCAAAGACAAATTTATCGATGTTACGGATGGCCTGAAGAACAGGGAATTAAAAGAACTGCGCAGCCTGTATCAGCGGATGCGGGCAAGAAAACCGGATACGGAACTTTTAGACGCGGTCTCGGTATATAAATATGGTATTATCGAGAATATGTGGCATTCCATAGATCAGGAAAAGATATCGCATCTGGAGGAATTGCTTCAAAAGCGTGTTATGGGACAGGATCAGGCGATCGAAAAAACGGTCAATATCGTAAAGCGTGCAGTATCCGGGCTGTCAGGTCTGCAGCATTCTTCCGGGCAGAATAAACCGCGCGGCGTGCTCTTTTTTGCCGGTCCTACCGGAACCGGTAAGACGGAGCTGACGAAAGCGCTGGCAGAACAGCTCTTTGGTGATGAGAATAACTGCATCCGTTTTGATATGAGTGAATATGCCGAGTCCCATGCCGATCAAAAATTATTCGGCGCACCGCCGGGATATGTGGGATATGAGGCAGGCGGCCAGCTGACCAATGCCATCAAGGAAAAACCGTTCTCGATCCTTTTATTCGATGAGATCGAAAAGGCGCATCCGTCCATCGTGGATAAGTTCCTGCAGATCCTGGAAGATGGCCGTATGACGGACGGCCAGGGAAATACGGTGTATTTTTCCGAAACGCTGATCATCTTTACCAGCAATCTGGGGATCACCCGGCAGTATATAGATGCCAGCGGAAGGGAATGCAGGGAGCAGCTGGTTTATCCAGGTGAAACCTATGCGGAGATACAGCCGAAGGTTTTGAGCGCTATCAAGGATCATTTTAAACCGGAGATGCTGAACCGTATCGGTAATAACGTGATCGTTTATGACTTTATCCGTCCGGAAGCCTCACGGTCGATCGTGAAGGGGCAGGTGGAGAAGATCAATGCACGGATCGAGAAACAGAACAAGATCAAAGTGGTGGTAACAGAGGATGTGCTGGAGCATTATTATAAACTTGCAGCCAGGGATGAGGTGCTGGAAATGGGCGGCCGTGGGATCGGCAACCTGATGGAAGACCGGTATATCAACCCACTGGCAGAGTATTTTTTTGAGGCTGGGATCAAAGAGGGAGATACTGTGAATGCGGTGATCGCAGAAGGGAAGATTCAATTTACAAAAGAAACTTCATAGTATGCGGTGTGTAAAGAAAACGTACAGGTTTTGTAACTATTCAGAAGGTAACTGTCAGAACCGGGGGTTCTGAACAGTTCCCAGGTTTTCAGGAAAGGGGCGGGCAGGTGTTTTCGTACGCAGGGAAGGTTGATATCGGTGTATATGAGAAAGGGAATGATGACAGGCTGCTGATCGGGCCGCATCTGCTGACCGGCGGATCCTTTGCCGGAAAGACACAGCAGGATCATATCATGGCAGTGGTCTGTGACGGCGTGGGCGGGATGGCAGAAGGAGGGCGCGCTGCGATGACTGCATTGGAACTCTTCAGCCATCTGGACCGGCCCGGTGTGACGCAGGAGGAGATCCGTGAGGCGGTCGAAACGGCAAACAGCCGATGCCGTAATCTGCAGAGTATTGAAAACCTGCATAACGGGCTTCGCACAACGATCGCGGGCATTTATGCGGACAAAGACCGTTTTCTGGTTTTTAACGCGGGCGACAGCAGAGTGTACCGCTTCCGATACCGTTTCTTTTCACAGTTATCCAGGGATCATTCTTTAGTACAGGATATGGTGGATCTGGGAGAGATCTCGCCGGAAATGGCGAAAACACATCCAAAGAAAAACATCATTAACAAATGCATCGGAAATGCGGAAACAGTGGTGCCCAGGATCGTGGATCTGACAGAGGATTTTGTAAAGGATGATATCATCATGATCTGTTCGGACGGGATCTCGGATGAGGTGGAGGACGCGGAATTCCGGGAACTGATCATGGAACATAAGCAGGATGAAAGCCTGGAGGAATGCTGCGGACTGATCTGCCGGATGGCGATCGCAAAGGGATCGAAGGACAATATGAGTGTGATATTACTGCGCAGGGAGGGGGAATGATTGGACGAGCAAAGGATACCGACAATGCCGCAGGCTGATGACGATATGGAGGAGCGGATCCCGACGATGCCTCAGGAGGACGGGGATACGGAGGAGCGGATCCCAACGATGCCTCAGGAGGACGGAGATACGGAGGAGCGGATCCCGACGATGCCCCAGGAGGAAGGGGATGTAGGGGAATGGATCCCGACGATGCCCCAGGAGGAAGGGGATGTAGGGGAGCGGATCCCGACGATGCCCCAGGAGGAAGGGGATGTGGGGGAACGGATCCCGACGATGCCTCAGGACGCAGCAGGTACGGAGGAACGGATCCCGACAATGCCACAGTCTGTGGGTATGGCAGTACGGACGGGGACCGGCAAAGCGGCCGCAGGCAGCGGGAAATACTTATTATCTGCGGATATGATGTTTACCGGGGAAAGCGGAAGGCGTTTCAGGATCGAAGGAGGGCATGTGATCAGCGCTGACAGCGGTGAATCACAGATATACGCGTGCAGCAGAGATGGAGATGAAAAAAAATATGTGGCACGCATTCTTCTTTCCGTTACGCCGGGATCATCATTTGCCAGGAAGCGCACCCGGGATAAGGTGATCGCCTTTTTGACGAAAATACGGGATGAGCAGCATACGCATATCCTGCCGCTGATAGAATACGGGACGATCCTGCTGCAGGGGAAAGAGTATTATGTGGAGATCTATCCTTGCTGCAAAAGCGGAGATCTTGGGAAAAGAAAGGGGCGGTTCAGTTACCGGGAATTGCATGATCAGGTGATACCGGCTCTGAACGAGGCACTGCACCGGTTTCACGGAGCAGGACTGGTACACCGGGATGTCAAACCGGATAACCTGTATCTGTATCAGGGTGAAGTGGTGATCGCGGATTTTGGCATTACCTGCGATCTGCGGGAAGATGGCTTTGCCACGGATAAAGAAAAAAACGGGACGCTGGGGTATTATGCGCCTGAACTGATGGGACAGGCAGCTGTATGCGCATCGGATTATTATTCTTTCGGGCAGACTGTATGGACGCTGTACAACGGTGAAATGATGTACCGTAATATTCTGCGCAGGTATAAAGAAGAAGGGATCGCAGAACAACGTGCCCAGGTGAATAACGCCATGCTCACGAATACTTTTTACGGACTGGAGGAGATCGATGAAAAAGACGCGTTCCTGGAGGTACTGATCCGCGGTCTGCTGCAGTATGCACCTTCTGCGCGTTTTGACTATGCAAAGGTGAAACGCTGGCTGGAAGGGGATAAGGGGCTGGCACGTGAGATCCCGGGGTATGAACAGTCAAAGATCTTTACACGTTCCATCCGGATATTTGGCAGGGAGTGCTGGGAGGATGAAGATATCTGGAAAGGCATGTGTTCCCATTGGGATGATGCACTGTTTGCTTTATATGACGGGGTGCTAAAGAATTTTTACGGTATGCAGAATTTTGAGCATTCCTGTTTTTTGGATAAGATCATGAAGAAGTATACCCGGTGCTCCAATGAAAAAGCCATTCCGTTTCAGAATAATGTGGGACTGGCAAAGACGATCATGTATCTGTCCGGCTACAAAGTGCTATGCTGGCGCGGGCAGATATACAACGATCTGGACGAGATCAGTCTGGCGCTGGAAGGATTTCTGGAACGCGGAGAGGCGGATAATGATTACTATGGTCTGCTTTTCTCCGGATTGATCACGGAGTGGTATGAAAAGAAAAGCCCCCCGCAGCAACTGCAGCAAGAAGTGGTGGAAGCACTGCAGCTGGTTACGGATACGCTGAAAGCGGACAATAAAGGGGAAGGGATGTGTTTCTATTGGATGTATTTCCTGCTGTCGGCGGACAAAAGCAAACGGACGATCTGCGGCTGTGACAGTCTGGAAGCATTTACCCGTTATCTGCTGGAGAAGCCGGGCAGGCTGTATGCGGATGAAAAGGATCAGCCGGTGGTGGATTCGCTGCGTTTTCTGGGATTGCTCTGCTTTTGGGGGTATGACCGCGTGGCCGGACGGTTTCGGAAGGGGCTGAAAAAGGAGTATGCGGAACGTTATGAACTGTTGTTTGATTTCATGGAGCAGCAGATGAAGACAGAAGAAGACAGGAAACTGGTAGACCACGCGTACTGCCATTATGGACCAAGAGGCTATCTGTGCTGGTGGAAGGAGCATCTGGATGAGTATCGTTATCAGGGGAGCAACAGCAGATCCTTAAAGGCGTCGATCGAAGCAGTGAAACTGGAGGAAAACGCAGGGATTCCGGTACAACGGGAGGCTTTTGCCAAGTTGAATACGCTGGCGCTGCAGTTTCTGGAAAAGATCGAGGCCGACCTGATCCTGGGCAGTATCGGCGTGCAGGGCTTTTCGGAGGATTTTATCTTTGCGGATAAACTGAGCTGTACCTGGCAGTATCTGTTCCTGGGGCAGATGGCACCGGTAGGATATAAGTATTCCCTGGGAATATGAACTTCAGTGGACAGTTTGTAAGGAGGATGAGAGATGCTGGAATATGGCGTTTCCAGCCTGAACCGTTTTGATGTGACGATGAAGGCGGCAGAACAGACAATGGAAAAGGCGATTGGGGAACTGCATCGGGAACATGAGGATGCGATGTGTACAAATGCGTATTATCAGTTCGCCGGCAGGAGAAAGATCGTGTTTTCCATAGCGCTGAATATAGCACTTCTGATCCCGCTGCTGTTCTGGAATACACTGTTGGCAAGGTGGGGGAACGCCTGGGAGGCTGTCGGCGGCGGAACGGGTGCGGCAGGTGCAGCCTGGCAGGAACGGTGGCCTTTGGTGACGATGGTGGTATTTGCACTGCTGCTGGTGCTGTTTTTGTACAGTCTGTATCGGACGGCAGTAGATGTATACTGCATGCGGCTTCGAAACGGGGGAACCAAGGTAGAGCACCTGGATAAAGAGATCACGCGACGTTTTTCGGAACTGAACAACGGTGAGATGGAGAAAGCGATCGCGGAGCATGTACTGAAAAGCGAGGAATATACCGTAGAGGACAGGAATGACCTTGGGCAGGAGATCGTCTCGATACGTGCCTGGTTTGCGAAGGAGAATAAAAGGGCAGACCAGTTAAAGAAGATCAGCAACCTGATCCTTGCCGGAATGAGCCTTTTGGCAATTATACTGTTTCTGTTTATCCGGGTACGGGGGAAAGCGGTCATGGGGAATGATCTGGGCATCGCGCTGCTGCTGCTCTATGTGGCTGCAGGCGCTACCGTACACCTGATGATCTTTCATGCAGGAAATTATCTGGGAAAATGGGCCAAACCGGCAGGGCTTGGCATTGCGGCGGTTTATGGGATCGTGCTGATGAGTGTATTAAAAGGAACGATAAAAGCGCCGATGCTGCAAAATTTAGAATTCAGCGCTTTTTCCGGCGTTAACGAGATTTATCTTTTTCTGCCTGTACTGCAGGTATTGGGTATCGTATTGACGGTACTGCCGTCGCATTATGGCCTGGAAAAAGAATACTGGAGATACGGATTTCATGTGGAAATGTCTTATGGTGAAAAACCTCGTGGTACCAAAAAGATCCTGCTTTTTAGGGGCACGCTGTCCGTAATGCCTGCATTTGCTTTTTGCTGTCTGTTTATGCTGACCGGGCTGATGGGTGCAGCCTATATTGGGCTGGGCGGTTTGCTGTGGTATCTGGCAAACTGTCTGCTGAAACCGCGCGGCTCATATCTGTACGCATTCTGGGGCAGATGGCGCAGCATGGCAAATGAAATCTTTCTGCTGTGCATGGCATTTACGGCTTATGTGGGAAAAGAGGGCACCATCCGCTCGGACGTTCTGCTTTGTTTTGCGTTTGCCATAGCGGTATCCTTCCTGTGTGCTCTGGCTGCCAAGATCGCAAATGACAGGATTTATTAGAATGTGCGTAACTGTTCAGAACCCCTTGGGTTCTAAACAGTTACGAATGTGCTTGCATTTTTTGTACCGCTAAAGTAAAATATACTGGAAGTTGCCGATATCCGTTCTTTGGATATTTAGAACTTCTGCATATACCGCGCGGCATGCAGGATCTCATTTATCTGTTCGCACGGGTATAAAACTGTTCCGTGCGGGTCAGGCCCGGTTACGGGACACAAAACAGGATATGTGACTGACGGAAAAGCCCGGGAGAGGGTTTGTGGAGTTCACCACATGAAGCATATCTTTATACATGCAAACCGGCCGTCTGGGTAACCAAAGGTTCCCGGACGGATTTTATTATAATGATGACATAATATTTTTATTGAAAACCGAAAAGGGAAAGCAATATTTTGAACAGAAATGTTTTAAACCAAAATGTTTTAAATGATGAAAGGAGAGCAGGCATGAAGAAAAATGACATTGTTGAGTTGTTGAAGAACAACGCGTATCCCGGTCGCGGGATCATTTTGGGAAAGTCCCCAAGCGGAAAATATGCGGTAACGGCATATTTTATCATGGGACGCAGTGAGAACAGCCGAAATCGTGTGTTTGTGGAAGAAGGGGAAGGCATCCGCACCCAGGCTTTTGATCCGGCAAAACTTTCGGATCCCAGCCTGATCATCTATGCACCGGTACGTGTATTGGGCAATAAGACCATTGTGACCAACGGTGACCAGACCGATACTATTTATGAGGGCATGGATAAGCAGATGACCTTTGAGCAGTCCCTGCGCAGCCGGGAATTTGAGCCGGACGGTCCCAACTACACACCGCGTATTTCCGGCGTGATGCATATCGAGGCCGGAAAGTACAGTTATGCGATGTCTATCTTAAAGAGCAACCAGGGAGACGCATCCGCCTGCAACCGCTATACCTTTGCTTATGAGGATCCGGTACAGGGAGAGGGCAGGTTTATCCATACCTATATGAGTGACGGTGATCCGCTGCCGTCCTTTGAAGGAGAGCCGGAATGGATCGGCATCCCGACAGACGATATCGGGGAACTGACAAAAACACTATGGGATGCGCTGAATGAAGAAAACAAAGTATCCCTTTTTGTGCGTTATATCGATATCGCCAGCGGAAAATATGAAAGCAGGATCGTAAACAAGAATCAATAAAACCAAAGCTGCGCAGATGCAGCCTCATAACGGATGACAGGATAGGAGCCAGATACCGTTAGCGACCGTTCTTTGGTCGGTTACGGTATCGGCCCCGGACAAAGTCAGATATTAAAAAGCGCGATTAATAGAGGAGGAATGAAACAATGAAGGAACTGGAACTGAAATACGGATGCAACCCGAATCAGAAACCGTCCAAGATCTTTGTAAATGACGGACGGGAACTGCCTATCGAGGTACTGAACGGAAAACCGGGCTATATCAACTTTATGGATGCGTTCAACGGCTGGCAGCTGGTAAAGGAACTGAAGGCGGCGACGGATCTGCCGGCAGCGGCTTCTTTTAAGCATGTGTCACCGGCAGGCGCGGCAGTCGGCATTGCACTGGATGATGTGATGAAAAAGATCTATTTCGTGGATGAGACGATCGAGCTCTCGCCGCTCGCGTGTGCGTATGCAAGGGCACGCGGTGCGGACCGTATGTCTTCATTCGGTGATTTTATCGCATTATCGGATGTATGTGATGTGGCAACGGCAAAACTGATCAAGCCGGAAGTTTCCGACGGCATCATCGCGCCGGGATATGAGCCGGAAGCGCTGGAAATCTTAAAGGGCAAAAAGCGCGGTACTTACAATATCGTCAAGATCGATCCTTCCTATATGCCGCAGCCGGTGGAGCATAAGGATGTGTTTGGCATCACTTTTGAGCAGGGGCGGAATGAACTGAAGATCGACAAGGGCATGCTGGAAAACATTGTGACGCAGAATAAGGAACTGACGGAGCAGGCAAAGATCGATATGGTGATCGCGCTGATCACCCTTAAGTATACGCAGTCCAATTCCGTGTGCTATGCGAAAGGCGGACAGGCCATCGGTATCGGTGCAGGGCAGCAGTCCCGTATCCACTGCACGCGCCTGGCCGGAAGCAAGGCAGACAACTGGCTGCTGCGCCAGTGCCCGAAGGTGCTGGAACTGCAGTTTGTGGACGGCATCAGTCGTGCGGACCGTGATAATTCCATCGACCTTTATATCGGCGAGGACTATATGGATGTGTTGGCAGAGGGCGCATGGCAGAAGATCTTTAAGGTGAAGCCGGAGGTATTTACGAAGGAAGAGAAGCAGGCATGGCTGGCACAGGCAACGGATGTGGCTCTGGGCTCGGATGCGTTCTTCCCTTTCAGTGATAATGTGGAAAGAGCATACCGTTCCGGTGTGAAATATATCGCGCAGCCGGGCGGCTCCAAGAGAGATGATCTGGTGATCGAAGCCTGCGATAAACTGGGGATCGCTATGGCCTTTACCGGCATCCGTTTGTTCCATCATTAAAGACTTATCTTAAAGAATGGAAGAATCGGTTTCGTCTTTCCTGCTCGATTCCCGGATGAAAAAATTTCTTGTATCAGCATGTAAAATAAGTTATAATTAACGCAACACTACGGCGAGTGCCGGGGAAGGTATGCTGAGAGAAAAGGAGATAGGGGTTATGGTAATCAAGACTAGGATTTTTGGTGAAGTGACGATCGATGATGACAAGATGATCAACTTTCCGAATGGTATCGTTGGTTTTCCGGAACTGACGGATTTTGCGCTGATCCATGATGCAGAGCAGGGCAACCAGGCCGGGATCCGCTGGCTACAGAGTGTGCAGGAGCCGAATTTCGCAATGCCTGTGATCGACCCGTTGGTGGCAAAGACAGACTATAATCCGGCAGTGGATGACGAACTGCTCAAGGTGATCGGCGACGGCGAGGATATCCTGGTGCTGGTAACGATCACTGTGCCCAGTGACCTGAAGAAGATGAGCATCAACCTCAAAGCGCCTTTGGTGGTCAATGTGACAACACGCAAGGCCGTGCAGGTGATCCTGGAAGAGGATTTCCCGGTGAAATTCCAGATCTATGATATTTTGAAGGCAAATAAGGATGCCGCAGCGAATACAGAAAAGAAGGCAGGTGAGTAAATGCTTGCTTTGTCGAGAAAAAAAGGAGAGGCGCTGGTCATTGGCAATAACATCGAGATCACGATCCTGGAGGTGAAAGGGGATCAGATCAAGATTGGTGTGAAAGCTCCGCGGGAGGTGTCGATCTACCGTAAGGAAGTTTATGAGCAGATCCAGCAGGCCAATCAGGAAGCAATGGCGGAGCAGACGCCGGAGACACTGAATAAACTGTTTCAGTAAAAATAATTAAAAAAATCATAATTTACTCTAAAGTTATCTCTTATGTCGGCCGATATAAGAGATAACTTATATTGTCATATGTTGGCATGTTTGAATATGCACAGTAAGACAGCGCGATGTTCAGATACAAGAAGCATGCCGGCAGGATGGACGGGGGGCGCAGGCAGGCGCAGACCGGGCGAATCATATCACACGGAGGTGATCAGAATGGCAGGAATAGAACCATTAAACAGCGCAATGAGTTACACGATGGCACAGCCGATAGCCAAAGCAGCGGAAGTGCAGAACGGTACTACGGAATCCATGGAAGGACAGCCTTTAGAGGCGAATGCCCCGAAAGTCGATGATAAGACGATTTCTCTGGCAAAATCCCAGGCAGAGGAGGACAGCCAGGGCAAAGACGGGGAAAAGAAACAACAGCAGCAGGCTCCGGCAAATGATGACTCCATAGCAGCGGCGATGAAGGAACTGGCCAAGAAGCAGGCAAATTACATTTCTGAGTTCGGCATCCATGAAAAGACCAACCGTATCACGGTTAAGATCGTGGATAAAAAGACAAAAGAGGTGATCAAGGAACTGCCGCCCGAGAAGACGCTGGACATGATCGCCAAGGTATGGGAGTACGCAGGATTGATCGTAGATGAGAAGCGATAAGGTATGCAGGAATTTTGAAAGAAACGATAAGGAAATTGTTTCAAAGCATAATAATCAGGCACTATTTGCCGATACATATCATACAGGGAGGTAAACGATATGGCATCTGATCTGATACGTATGACCGGTATGGTCTCCGGTATGGATACCGAGAGCATCATCAAGGCTTATACTTCTAAAACGGAAAGCAAACTGCAGAAAGCCAGGAACAGCAAGACACTGAATACCTGGACGCAGGATGCGTGGAAGGATCTGAACAGCAAGATTTATGGCTTTTATTCAAAAACGCTTTCCACAACGCGCTTCTCCAGTGCGTTTAAAAAGATGAAGACGACCACGTCAAACAGCGCACTGACCGTGACAGCAGGAGCAAATGCAGCTAGTGGCGTGCAGACGGCGCAGATCAAGTCGGCGGCAGCAGCGGCGTATCTGACCGGCAGCAAGGTGGCATCCACGGACGGTGAGAGCCTGAAGGGCAGTGATGCCCTGAGCAAACTGGGCATTACTGACGAGACGACGCTGACACTGAAGAAGGGGGATGGCAGTACCAGGGACATCACGATCAGTGGCGAGACCACGATGAATGATTTCGTGAAGCAGTTGAAGGATGCAGGGGTAAATGCAAACTTTGATGAGACTAATCAGCGTCTGTTTATCAGTGCAAAAACTACCGGAAAAGACAATGATTTTGAGTTGATCGCAGATAACTCCGGGACGGCGGGGTTAGGTGCGTTGGCAAAATTGGGACTTGCTACGGATAAGAATATCAAAGCATATGCTGAAGCGAATTCCCTTACGGAGAGTAATGTCAAGACAGAATTCGGTATCTCCGCAGCAGCCTCCAAGATCGATGGCTCTAATGCAAAACTTGTCTTGAATGGGGCGGAGTTTGAGTCCCAGACCAATACCATGACCATCAACGGCAGCACCTATACGATCAACCATGTGCCGAGCGATCTGAATGAAAATATTTCGATCAATACGGCTACGGATTATGACGGTGTTTATGATGTGGTCAAGAATATACTGAAAGAGTACAATTCACTCATGAGTGAGATGAGCAAACTCTATAATGCAGATTCCGCAAAAGGTTATGAACCCCTGACGGATGAGCAGAAGGAAGCCATGAGTGAGAAAGAAGTGGAAGAGTGGGAAGATAAGATCAAGGGTTCACTTCTCCGAAATGATGAAAATCTTTCCGGTGTACTGCAGGCGCTTTCCGATGCTACGATGGGGGGCTTTAATGTAAACGGAAAAACTATGTATTTAAGCGATTTTGGGATTTCCACGCAGGATTATTTTACAGCGGAAAAAAATGAGCGTAATGCTTTGCATATTGATGGAGATAAAGATGATGAGGTTTCAGCAGGCAAAGAGGATAAACTGAAAGCAATGATCGCTTCGGATCCGGAGGCTGTAACTAATTTTTTTCAGCAGTTATCGGCAAAGATGTATGATAATCTGTACAGCAAGATGGGAACGTCAAGTTTAAGCAGTATCTACAAGGTGTATAACGACAAACAACTGGCCAGCGAATCAACCAGTTGGGATACAAAGATACTGGAACTGGAAGACAGGATCACCGCAATCGAGGATAAGTGGTACAGCAGATTTGCCAAGATGGAATCCAAACTGGCATTGATGCAGAAGAATCAGACAGCAGTAGGCGGGTTCTTCAGTTAAACTTTATATTATTGAAATGAAACGGAGACGGGAAGATGGCAAATAATCCTTATGCACAATATGAAAGGAACAAGATCATGACAGCGACACCTGCAGAGTTGACATTGATGCTTTATGAGGGAGCGATCAAATTTGGCAATATTGCGATCAAAGCCATTGAAGAAGGGGATACGCAGAAGGCGCATATCAATATCGTCAAGGTGGAAAAGATCATAGATGAATTTCGCAGGACGCTGGATTTTAAGTATCCTGTTGCGCAGGATTTTGAGAATATCTACAGTTATTTAAGCCGCAGGCTGATCGAAGCCAATATGAAGAAAGATAAAGAGATCATGGAAGAGGTGGTGAAGCACCTGCGCTCCGTGCGGGATACCTGGAAAGAGGTAATGCGTATCGCAAAACAGCAGCAGACCTGATAAAAAGGGGAATATAATAATATGATAGAACAGTACTTGGATGCAATGATACAATCCATGGAGGAAAAGACCGTTTGCCTAAACGGTCTTTTGCGCATGACGGAACAGCAGGCTGAAGCGCTGAAAGAAGACAAACCGGACTGGGATACCTTTGACCGCTTGATCGATGAAAAGGCGGAGGCCATTGACCGGCTGGAAAAACTGGATGAGGGGTTCCAGTCTGTATTTGAAAAGATCCGGGAGGAACTGGAACCGCAGAAAAGCAGATACCGTGAACGGATCGCTAAACTGCAGGAGCAGATCCGCAGGGTGACGGAGCAAAGCAATGCGTTGATCGCAGGTGAGCAGAAGAATAAAACGCTGATGGAACAGAGTGCTTCCGCAGAGCGCAGGCGCATCCGCCAGACCAGGGCAAATGCAAAAGTAGCAAGTAATTATTACAACAGTATGAACCGTATTAATCTGATCGATCCGCAGTTGATGGATAAGAAAAAATAAGAGGGGGGTGGGGATATGGATGCTCTGCGTATTGATGATGTAAAGTATGATGTATCTGATGTGTTTGCGCTGCCGGAGGGACAGCGTGCCGAACTGGTCGATGGGGATCTGTATATGATGGCACCGCCGAGATTCCGGCATCAGCGCATTTTGATGGCTTTGTCCAGTGCGATTTTTGAGCATATCAAAAATAAAAAAGGAGACTGTGTTGTCCTGCCGGCACCATTTGGCGTTTTTTTGCAGGAGGATGACAGAAACTATGTGGAGCCGGACATCTCCGTCATCTGTGACAGGAATAAGATCAAAGAAGATGGCTGTCACGGGGCGCCGGACTGGATCATTGAGATCGTGTCTCCGACCAGCCGTAAGATGGATTGTTTCATTAAATTGAACAGTTACCGGCGTGCAGGTGTGCGGGAATATTGGATCGTGGATCCGGAAACGGAAAAAGTCAGGGTGTATGACCTGCCTGCTGCGGAGGAAGCTGATTATACATTTGCAGATATGGTTCCGGTGCATATTTATGAAGATCTCCAGATTGATATGAAAGAGATGGATCGGTAAAGGGGGAGTATTTTAGGGGGAAAATTACAAAAAAACACTTGGATTTTTCGGCGGAATATGGTAATATTTAACTAACAGCACGGAGGCTGAAAAGAAATCTGAAAAAAATTCAAAAAGGTATTAAGTATCTGAGCCAACACTCCGATACATATAATACAAGCGGGGATGATCCCCGACAACCAGTCAACGTGGCAGGGAAGCCACACAATCAAAATTCAAGGAGGAAATGATTATGGTAGTACAGCACAACATGAGAGCAATGAACAGCAACAGGCAGTTAGGTTTAACCACCAGCGCACAGGCGAAGAGCACCGAGAAACTTTCTTCCGGTTATCGTGTAAACCGTGCGGCAGATGACGCAGCAGGCTTGGCAATTTCCGAGAAAATGCGCCGTCAGGTAAAAGGTCTTACCCAGGCTTCCAGAAATGCACAGGATGGTATTTCCGCAGTACAGACAGCAGAAGGTGCATTGACTGAAGTACACGATATGCTGCAGCGTATGAACGTACTGGCTAACCAGTCTGCAAACGGTACTAACACTTCTGTGGATCGTAGTTATCTGGATGCGGAATTTACGGCATTGAAGAGTGAGATCAACCGAGTTGCCAGCACGACAACATTCAACGAAAAGAGTCTGTTGAGTGGTTCCTTTGATGTAAATCTTCAGGTAGGTGCGGAAGAAGGTCAGTTTATCAGAGTTTCAATAGGAACTATGAGTACTGCTGGTCTTAGTTTGACATCGATTAATATTGCGGGGAGCGCAGCAGCAGGAAGTGCTATTTCAGCTGTTAAGGATGCGTTAGCTCAGGTTTCCAGTCAGCGTTCCGCTCTTGGTGCGGTTCAGAACCGTTTAGAGCACACTATCAAGAACCTGGATAACGTAGTTGAGAATACTACAGCGGCAGAGAGCCAGATCCGTGATACCGATATGGCTACAGAGATGGTTGCATACAGCAACAACAATATCCTGGCACAGGCTGGTACTTCCATGTTGGCACAGTCCAATCAGGCAAACCAGAGCGTTCTGTCCCTGCTTGGATAATCAGGAGTCTGAATGCAAGACAATCACATTGCTCAATAATGATGAACGAAAGGCTGTCCGAAAGGGCAGCCTTTTACATTCCACTTGTAGATGAACAATCTGTCTGATATAATCATTATAAGCAAGTTAAAATGCAGGTATTTGATCTCTCTTCTATAAACATTATTTTACCTGAACAGATGATGGATATGGGAGGGTTGATAATGGAAAGTGATAAGCGGAGAGAGCCGCTGCCCAGATCAGGGAGAAAGAATATATTACAGAACTAAAGCGCGAAGGATATGAGAAAATATTAACGTATGGTTTTTGCTTTTGTGAAAAACGATGCCGTGTAGCGCAGGGCGAAACGATAAAGTAAAAATTTCTGTTGATCGTGGAGTATGAGATGAATTTTCCGGAGGAATATTTTCATAAAGAGGTCAGGGATGGTTTTGAGATATCATCTCTTATGAAAAGGTGTTGGGCGGCGCAATTAGAGGTGCTTGAGCAGTTTGATTCTGTTTGTCGAGATCTTGGGCTTCGGTATTTTGCAGCCTATGGAACTTTACTGGGAACTGTACGACATAAGGGGTTTATTCCATGGGATGACGATATTGATGTATGGATGCTAAGGGAGGATATGGACAGGCTGATAAATGAAGGCACAGATAGATTTCAAGTCTTGGGATTAGAACTGGTGACACCTTATTCTGAACGAGAATACAGGAATCTGTGCTTTAGAGTAAATAATACGAGAAAATCCCGGTTAGATAAAGAATTTCTGTATAGGTATTGGATGTTTCCGTTTACTGCCGGTGTAGATGTCTTTGCGTTAGATTATATTCCAAGAAATCTAAATGATCAAAGTATATTAAAGTCACTATTTCTTGCTTCCAGTCATTTGGGAACGATATGGAGAAACCAGTCTGTTAATGAAAAAGAAAAGGTTGAAGCCTATTTTCAGTTGATAGAGTATGCGGGATTAGAGCCAGTGGAGTATTCAGAGGTAGAGAATCAACTATGGAGAATATCTGATCGAATATCAGCTATGTATACCAAACAGGAGGCGGACCAGGTGGCTGTTCTTCCATATCTATATCAGGATGAAAGTAAGTTATTCGATAAAGAATGGTTTTCTGAGGAGGTTTTTCTTGAATTCGAGGGGGGGTTTATGATTCCGTGTCCTGTGAGTTATGATGAGGTTCTTACTATAGAATTTGGGGATTACATGATTCCCAAACAAGTAAGGGGGGCTCATGAATACCCATATTATAAAAAATTACGGGATTTACTTCAACAGGATTTTAAGAGTGCTGATGTGAAATGGCCGAGTATGTGGGATGAAGATTGATTTCATATGTGAAAAAAATATGTTTTAAAATACTGGATGAATAATGATGGGAGAATGCAGGTGGCAGGATTAATATATGATCCTTCTTTTTTCAAAGAGGAGGAGAGAAGAGGATTTTTGGTCAGTGAAGTAATGAAAAGATCCTGGGCAGAGGACATGCAGATTATTCAGGATATTGCAGAAATATGTCGGGAACAATCATTGTTTTTTTTTGCATGTTACGGAACATTGTTAGGGGCAGTACGGGAGCGCGGTTTTATTCCGTGGGATGATGATATAGATATTGGGATGGTAAGAGATGATTACGTTCGATTTCTGGATATCATTTCAAAGAATTATAAGGAAAAATATACCATACTAAATCCATATACGAGATCATGGTACAATATGAATTTTTCACATATCATTAGCAGTAACAGACTGTCTTTTTCGAGAAGAGATCTTAAACAGCATCATGGCTGTCCGTTTATGACGGGTCCTGATATTTATCCATATTATTATCTTCCAAGAAATAAGGATGATGAAAGATATATTTTAATGATGTTAAGAAGTGTGGATGATGCAATTGCTATGAGCAGGCAAATTGAACGATTGAGAGAGAAGAATTTAGAAAAAAGTGTCTATAATAAGTGGAATGAGGGATTGGCAATCAGGCTTGTTGATCTACAACATGAAACCGGATATCAGTTTACAGAAGAAAGACCGATAGAAAATCAATTAGAAATACTCTATGACCAGATTTGCAGGTTGACAGAAGAAACGGATGCAGACTATTTGGTCAGATATGACGAATATGTTAGGGATAAAAAGAAAAGATTTCCGAAGGAGTATCTGTGTAATACGGTTTTGGCAGACTTTGAGAATATACAGATTCCAATACCGTTGGGGTATGATGCAATCTTGAGGGCACGTTTTGGTGAGGATTATATTGTTCCTAAACAAGAGTCGGCGTTACACGGATATCCATATTACGCTCGTCAGTTAAGGGAAAATAGTGTATTGCAGAAGGGGATGCTACAATCCGAGAATGAAGAAAGGGCTATTAATAATATAGACTACGAGGATCAGAGGGAATGGATACTATACTATACATCAATAAGGGAGATCCTTATATATGCATCTGATGCATTAACTCAGATCTGTGAAGTGATTGCCGGTTATGAAGGCCAGAGAAATAAATATAAACTTATATGGATACCAGAAAGATTTGCAACTACGGATTCCTGGGCGTTTGATGAAATTGCACCTGATTTGATGATCAAATATGAGAATATGATTGACAAGTATAGGAGAGATGGCGGTACAGTCTGTTCGCCCCAGGATATATCAGATAGAACCATATTAAGATGTAAGGAGTATATAGGAGATGTTAGTGGTCTAGCTGATCGATGTGCCGGTTTAGGCGTAAAGGTAACTATTCAGGAGTATATAAGGAGAACTAATCTAAATAATGGTCTGGCATCACGCAGCGTTAATGATGTTTGTGTTATGGAAAGTACAAATATTCCCAAGGAGTGGGAAGAAAAAAGGGGGAAGAATAAAAAGATTATTCTCTATGTTATGACAATAAGTATTCTATACCAGTATGGAATCAGGGCACTGCGTAAACTTCGGAATGTATTACAGATCATGGAACGTAACAAGGATAAAGTAATCATGCTGTGGTGTTTGCAGTCGGAAATAAGAGATAATATTTGCTTTTTTGATGAGAAGGTTAGAATAGAATACCATAAAGTGGAAAAGGAATATAAGATGCATGAGGGAGTTATTCTGGTTGAAAGCGGACAGGAGAAGGATGCAGTAGAATTTGCAGATGCATATTATGGAGATCCGGATATTTTGGCTTTAGCCATGAAAGACAGGAAAAAGCCAATTATGATTCAGAATATTGATGTTATTGATAACTGCGAATAAGGACAGGTTAGGAAACTTTCATAAATTAATTTATGATATTTGTCGAGGGATTTCTGTTCAGCTGCAAAAAAGAAATACAGATGTGGCGGAATATGTTAAGATTTTCCGATAAGTCAGGCAGACAGAAAGAAAGATAAGAAAATGTATATTTATTTTGCAGCAGTGTCTTAATTAATGATGTCAGATCGGTATGACGATAAAGGATATGGGTGAAACAATGGAAGAGCATGTTATTGTGGAAAAATTGATGCAGGCCTCTCAAATGATAGAACAGGGACAATTTGAACAGGCATATAAAGTAGCATCACAGATGGTAGAAAATCATTCGGAAATGGTGAATGAGAGAATGCGTGCTGAAATGCACCTTCTCCTCAAACAGATGGAATATAAATCTGAATTAAAGGAGTATTCCCAACTACAGGAGTATCGTTTGATATTTAAGTACTGTGAAGGCAAATATGGGAAATTTGGTAGAAACCTAGAAGAGGCCTGGACAGAGAAAGAACTTCCGGAACAAGATACAATATGGTGGTGTTGGTTACAGGGTAAAGAAAATGCTCCGGGTATTGTACAGCAATGCTATAAGACTTTGGAGAAACTTGGCAGAAAAATTGTGGTTCTATCACACGAAAATATCCAGGATTATGTAGAATTGCCAGATTTCATTGAAGAGAAATACCGAACAGGTATAATCAGCAGAACACATTATTCGGACATTCTTCGACTGGAATTGCTGACGCAAAAGGGAGGAACCTGGGTAGATGCTACAGTATGGATTTCAGGAACTGAACAGATTGTACCTATAATAGAGCAGGAAGATTTGTTTATGTTTCACGCTGGTAATGTCAGCGATTATATAATTTATGATAGTTGGTTTATGCATGCAAGAAAGAGAAGTTTAATCCTTGAGTCTGCAAAAAAAATGCTGTATGCTTATTGGAAAGAGGAAGAAGAACTGAAAAATTATTTTCTCGTGCATCTTTTGATCACACTTGCCTGTCAGTATTATGATGATGAATATAAACGGATCCCATTGTTCAGTAATGAGCCTGCACATGTTCTGCAGCATGATCTTTTTAAACCATATGGGAAAAGGAGATGGGAACAGATCATAGCAATGAGTGATGTTCATAAACTGACATATAAATATCAGGATGAGGTGACTAAAGGTAGTTTTTTGGATTATTTGTTGAATCAGTGAAAAGGTGAGGTGAATTTCATATGTATTTTCCAAGAGAGTATTTCTATGATGAGGTAAGAGAAGGGTTTTACATAAACGGAATGGTAAAACGCGAATGGGCTGCTCAGTTGGAGGTCTTGTCTGAAATTGACAGAGTTTGTAAAACTCATGGGATTAAATGGTTTGCTGATTGCGGAACATTACTGGGAGCGGTAAGGCATGGAGGATATGTGCCTTGGGACGATGATCTGGATATTTGCATGTTACGTGATGACTATCGTAAATTTCATAGATTTGCAGTAAAGGATTTGCCACGTAATTTCAATGTCATGACTTATGAATGCGGGGATTACTGGCAGATGATCACTCGTGTGAATAACCGCGACTCAATCAGTTACGATGAGGAAGAATTAGGGAGGTATCATCAGTTTCCGTATGTTGCAGGAATAGATATTTTTGTACTTGATTATGTGGCGCCTGACATGGATGAGGAAGAGATTCGCAGGACGTTGGTCAATAATGTGTTGGGAGTTGGTTCATATGATGGAATCGACAGTGATGATCCACCTCAAGAGGGGATGGAACTGATCAGGGTAATTGAAGAACAGTGCAACGTGAAACTGGACAGGAAGAATAATTTACGGCAACAGTTATACCAACTGGCTGAAAGGTTATCCCTTATGTATCCTTCAGAGGGGGCACAGGAAGTTGTACTCATGCCGTATTGGTGTACACACCATAATCATAAGTATCCGGCCTATCTTGTGAATGAAATTGTCCAACTTCCGTTTGAAAATACTATGATCAATGTACCGGCTGGATATGATGAAGTATTAAAGATTGAGTACGGAGATTACCTGAGGATAGTCAGAAAGGGTGGGATGCATGAATACCCTCTGTATGGGAATCAAGAGGATTTTCTTACAAAAGGGATGGAAGGAGGCAATCCATATCGGTATAATTTTTGCTTTGATGATTTGGCGAAAAACAGAGAACCACGGCCACAGAGATTAAAGGAGCAGGTTTTTGAGTTTTGTGGCATTCTAAATAAAGTTCACAGTGCGATACGAAACGCTGCAAAGAGCAACCGAGAAGCAATAATAGATCTGTTAGAGCAGTGTCAGGAGGGGGCGATCCGGATTGGTACTCAGATTGAGGAGATGGAAGGTGAAGGTTTCATAACCGTAAAATATATAGAAGATTATTGCGAAAAGTTGTATGAGGTTGGGGAAGCAATTACTGAGGAAGAGCGTTTTTATGCAGCACTTAACGATTTGGAATTGTCATTTAATAGAGTTTTACAAAGCACAGAGCATGACCTGTCGATGCGAAAGGAGATTTTGTTTCTTCCGTTTCGGGCAGATCTATGGTATTTGATGGATCCAATCTATCGTGAACTGTCAGAAGATGCAAATAACATAGTTTATGTAATGCCGATCCCCTATTTTGACAGAACAGGGGGAGGAGCACTGGCAGAAATACATTGCGAGATAAAGGATTATCCGAAAGATTTAAAATTGTTGGATTATAGAAAAAATGATATTCGTCATATGCATCCTGATGTGATCTATACACAGAATGCTTATGATAGATATAATTACACGTATGTTCTTTCACCGGAATTCTTTACTTCTGAATTAAAAAAATATACAGAAGAACTGGTCTACGTACCTTATTTCAGGATCGGTGCGTTTAACTGGGATGATGAAAAACTGATAAAAACAGCGGATTATTTTGTAAAGATCCCAGGTGTGGTTCACGCGGACAGGGTGCTGGTAGAGTCAGAACAGATGAAAGAATTATATGTAAAAGCATTAATCGAATTTGCAGGAGAGGATACGGAAAATATCTGGAGAGAAAAGATCGAGGTGCGAAAGCCCTCAGATGAGGAAAAGCCGGTTTCATATGAAATATATCCCGTTGAATGGCAGGAGCATCTTTTTGCGGCAGGGGGTAAGAAAAAGAAAGCAGTCTTATTTTTGAATGCGGTCTGCTCCATATATCAGTATCAAAAGTCTTTTTTACGGAAATTGCGTGAAATACTGAAAGTTTTTTATGAGCATCGCGAAGAGGTCGTTTTAATCTGGCGGCAGCATCCGTCACTTGCCGGAGCCGCGCATCTCTTTGACAGGGAACAGTGGCTGGAGTATAGGGAGATCGTGGAGGGATACCGCATGGAAGGCTGGGGGATCCTGGATGAAACAGAGGATGCGGCACTGGCGGTTTCCGTGGCGGATGCATATTATGGGGATCCTGATCCGGTGATGCAGAGGTGCAGGGTTATGGGCAAGCCGGTCATGATACTGAATCCGGCTGTAACGGAGAATGAAGCATGAGGGAAGATGGATCAAAACAAAAAGTGCTGTTGATGGACTGGCCGGCTTTCGGTATAGAGAGCATAAAACGTGTGTTGCCGCAGATGGGATATGATGTGGAATTGTTTGCTTTTCCTTATGATTCTGGTACAAGATATGAGGAAGCATTAGGGATCAGGATTGCGGAGCGGATTCTGGAAAGCGGTGCAGACCTGATATTTTCATTCAATTTTTTTCCGGTGATAGCGGCAGCGGCGCATGCCTGTCGGAAAAAGTATATCAGTTGGATCTATGATAGTCCGGCTGTGATGCTTTATTCGATGAGCGTGTTTTTTCCGGAAAACTATATCTTCCACTTTGATTCGGAGGAAGTGGAACGCATGCGCAGGGATGGTGTGGAAAATGTTTTTTACATGCCGCTGGCGGCAGATGTGGAGCATTATGACCGGATGATACCGGAGGAGATGCAGAAAAGGAAATATGATGCAGATGTGGCGATGATCGGTTCCATGTACCGGGAGGATAAGTTTCGGATATTTCGGAAATACGAGATCAAAGAACCGTATGTGAAAGGCTATCTGGATGCGCTTGTGGCAGTACAGGAACAACTGTATGGAGTAGATGTATTAGAACCCGGACTGACTCCCGGGATCATGAAGAGGATCCTGCAGACAGTACCATTGAAAGAAAGCAGCAGTGACAGTTATGAGACGCCGGCCTGGACTTATGCAAATTATTACCTGGCAAAACAGGTAACAACGGAAGAAAGGGAGCATCTTTTGCGTGCATTGTCAGAAAAGATGCAGGTAGCGCTTTATACGCCGCAAAAGACACCTTATCTGTCCGATGTGGAAAACCGGGGGAGTGTGGATTATTACCGGGAAGCGCCATATGCGATCAAATGTGCCAGGATCAATCTGAACATTACGCTTCGCAGCATACATAGGGGGATACCGCAAAGAGTGATGGATATCCTGGGGTGTGGTGGTTTCTTGCTTACTAACTATCAGGCAGATCTGTGTGATGCTTTTGAAATGGGGAAAGATTTTGTATGTTACGAAAGCATTCCGCATGCGGTAGAACTGGCCGGATATTATCTGGAGCATGCAAAGGAACGGCAACAGATTGCTGCAAATGGTTACCGGAAAGTAAAGGAACAGCACAATTTTGTACTAAAACTGGGACAGATAATGAAACTGACAGAGTAAACGTTGTGATGGACGGAAGCTGGAGATAGGAAATGGAAATCCTGTTTTATCGATACAATTCCATCTGTGAGCCGGATGTGATCATGGCATTTCAAAAATTTGGGATCACAGTAACAGAAGAACGGACACAGATGACAAGAAAGAATATCACTCCTGCCGAAACAGTGGACACAGTGGGGAGGCTTTTAACGGAGAGAAAGTTCTTGTTTGTTTTTTCCATCAATTTTTTTCCGGCAATCTCGGAGGTGTGTGAGATCGCTCAAATACCATACGTATGCTGGACCGTGGATGTGCCTGTGATGGAATTATTCTCATCCGCCATAAAGAATAAGTGCAACAGGATTTTTCTTTTTGACCGGACGCAGTACAGATATTTTTATGAAAAAAATCCGGAAGGGATATTTTACCTGCCATTGGCAACAAATGTGCAGAGATGGGACGCAGTACTGAAAGCGGCGAAAGGCACGGAATGCAGTGCATATGCATCGGATATCTCTTTTGTGGGATCCTTGTATAATGAAAAGAATGCGTATCATAGGATAAACGGATTAAGTGAATACGCAAAAGGGTATATACAGGGATTGATAGAAGCGCAGTTGCAGGTGTACGGTGTCAATTTTATAGAGAGTATGCTGACGGACAGGATCATGAAGGAAATGGATCTGCTGGTGCCGGAGCTGCACCTGGTACCATGTGACGGAAATCCGGATGCACAGAGATACCTGATAGCAAATGAGCATATCGGCTCCGAACTGGCAGAAACAGAAAGAAAGCGTCTGCTAAATGCGCTGTCAGAGATTTTTACGGTAGACCTGTATACGCATAGCGATACTTCAGGCCTGCGGGGCGTCCGGGCACATAAGGGGATAGATACGCATACGCAGATGCCGCTGGTCTTTTACAATAGTAAGATCAATCTGAACATCACCATGCGGCCCATCGCGACAGGCCTGTCCCTGAGAATATATGATGTGTGCGGCTGTGGGGGATTTTTGCTGACAAACTGGCAGGAAGAACTGCCGGAACTGTATGAACCCGGGGCAGAGGTGGAAATATTTGGCTCAAAAGAAGAAATGCTGGACAAGGCAGGATACTATCTGGAACATGAAGAAGAAAGGGCCGCTATTGCGCTGCGGGGATATGAGCGCACTGTGGCAGAACATACGTATGACCGCCGGATCGCAGAAATGATCCGGGTGCTGAACGGTACGATATAGCGAGTACTATGGTGACGAAAGGAAAAGGTTTTGCAGATGTGGTATTTCTTCCATATGCTCCCGATCTGCCGGCGATGATCATAGAACTGAAACGCAACAGTACGGCAGAAAGTGCGTTGGAACAGATCCATAGGAAACAATATTTTGACAGCATGTCGCATTACAGAGGAAAACTGTTATTTGTGGGTATCAATTATTATGAAAAAGAAAAGACACACAGCTGCAGGATGGAGACTTTTACGTTATCCTGACTTTATCGTTTGCGAGCGTGGTTTGGTTATTGAGAATAAATAGGGGATCGCACAATGAATGATCGGACATTTAATACTTATATCGTGATCACACCGTCTGATTTTGAACGGTTGAAAAGTCAGTATGCCCGTTTGGTTTCGATGCTGCCGCATGGGAAATTGGTTTTTGTGGGGAGTGAGGCAGTAGGGGCACTTGTGAAAGAACTTGCTTTGGGGGAGCGGGTTTTATACCTGGCTGAAAACAGTCTTTTGCCCATCCGCAGGGTATGGGATGTAATGAATGACCATATGAGCGGGCTTTTGCAGGGCGAAGAAGTACCCAGAGGGGCGGTAGGCTGGTATTATCAGCAGTTCCTGAAATTTGAACTGGCAAAGCAGTGCGCGGATGAATTCTATATGACCTGGGACGGGGATACCATTCCGTGCCGGCCGGTAAATATGTTTGCGGAGGATGGCAGGCCTTATCTGCATAATAAAACAGAGTATCATGCGTTGTATTTTACTACGATGGCAAAATTAATCCCCGGATTGCGTAAAGTGATACGCTCGTCCTTTATTTCGGAACACATGATGTTTCATGCGCAGACGGTGAGGGAACTGATGGCCGCGATCGAAGCAAATGAAGCATTGCAGGGTGAAACATATTGGGAGCGGATCCTGCGGGCGATAGAGCCGGCGCAGGTACACCGGAGTGCCTATAGCGAGTTTGAAACCTATGGTTCGTATGTGGCGCTGCGGCATCCGGAATTATACAGGATACGGGAGTGGCATTCATTCCGGCTGGGTGGCGAATTTTTTGATTTAGATACGATCTGCGACAGGGATTATGAA
>JAFUUX010000274.1 GCA_017471325.1 Lachnospiraceae bacterium
CATGCAGTAAGGCAAAAAAGTAAAAAACAGAGGAACTGCCCCGGGAATGACGGATAGGTTTGGGCAGTTCCTTTTTTTGGTTGACATAATATTATTTTCTGTTATACTATATCTAGTGGTACAGAGTTTTCATAGAATAGTATATGGAGGATATCGATCATGAAATGCCCATTTTGCGGACATGAAAATACCAGGGTAGTGGATTCCAGACCGGCAGAGGATAATGCTTCTATCCGACGCAGGCGTGTTTGCGATGAATGTGACAAACGTTTTACGACTTATGAAAAAGTGGAAACGATCCCTCTGATCGTCATTAAGAAAGATAACAACCGTGAGCCGTATGACCGCAAGAAGATCGAGGAAGGTATCCTGCTTGCCTGCCATAAACGCCCGATCAGTGCGGACCAGATCCGCAATCTGGTCAATGAGATCGAAAATGAAGTGTTTAAGCGGGAAGAAAAAGAAGTGCCCAGCGGCGTGATCGGTGAGATCGTTATGGAGCGGCTGGAAAAACTGGATACCGTTGCATATGTGCGTTTTGCGTCCGTTTACAGGGAGTTTAAGGACATCAACACTTTTATGGATGAACTGAAAAAAGTGCTGGATAAGAACTGAAAAACAGTGAAGATGATTTCCCCCTTGCATCTTTCATGCAGGGGGATTTTTTGATATACTTTTTCCCAGAGCAGATGAAATCAGGAACGGCAGTTGATTTCGTTCGTGGGTATAGTCGGATATAAATTGCCGGTAACTATTCAGAAGGTACCGCGAGGGCTCCCGAAGCGTAGCGTAGGATGCCCGAGTTTAACGGCATTTCCGCCATCGAGCGAAGCGAGATTATGCATGGCGGAAATGCGTAACTGTCAGAACCCAAGGGGTTCTGAACAGTTACAACTGCCGTTTATACAGGAGAGTAAGCGGATGCGTGCGCAGGATACGGAAGAACAAAAGCAGCAGGAAGCAAAACCGAAGGAAGAACAGAAAACGGAAACGCCTGAAAAACCCAAAGGTCCGATCGAGCAGGGCTATTTCAGTTATCCGGATGTGGCAGCGGCGGAGCAGGCGCTGCAGGAAAGAAATAAGATCCTGCGGCTGGAAAAGCAGGTCGATTACCGCAGGCCGCAGCTCGTCTATGCCCTGTACTGCAAAGTGCTGGGAGACCGGATGCTTAAGACGGCGGAAGGCTATGCCTATCTGCTGCGCCTGCGGGAATACCTGGAAAAATATAAGGAAAGCCTGCCGGGAAAGATACCGGCGCTGCCGGCAGATCTTTTGCAGGATGATACGGAACTGAAGGAGGTAAAGGCGCGTCTGACGGAAAACCGGGACCTGATACGGCGCATGCGCACGGATCTGAATCACAGCCGGGCAGGACGCAGCATCGCACGCGTGGTCATTGCCTTTCTGGTGATCGCCGTGATCGCTATGCTGGTGATCGCAGAAGCGAGCGACAATCCCAATATCTTAAACTATGAGCGGGTGCTACAGGATCGGTATGCAGTCTGGGAGATGGAACTGAACGAACGGGAGCGGACGATCCGTGAGAAAGAGCGCAGCCTGGGATTAGAGGCAGCGGAAACACAGGAAAGTGCGGGATCCATGGAGGGGACGGAATAAATTTGTCATGTTTTGCCTGTATTTCACAGTTTGCACATAAACGGGCGGTATAGTAGGGAGAGTGCAGGGATCAGATATCATATGGGTAAAACGGAGGGATACGGATGGAACGTTTGAAAGTGCTGGTGGTGGATGATGAAAGCCGGATGCGAAAACTTGTAAAGGACTTTCTGGTCAAGAAGGAGTATGAAGTGATCGAGGCGGAGGATGGCAGCGCAGCCCTGGATCTTTTTTATGAGGACAAGGACATCGCCCTGATCATATTGGATGTGATGATGCCCAAAATGGACGGTTGGGAAGTGTGCAAGGAGATCCGCAAGACTTCACAGGTGCCGATCATCATGCTCACGGCCAGAGGCGAGGAGAGGGATGAGTTGCTGGGCTTTCAGCTTGGCGTAGATGAGTATATCTCGAAACCTTTCAGCCCCAAGATACTGGTGGCCAGGGTGGAAGCGATACTGCGCAGGACCGCGGGCGGCGCCGGGGACGGGCGGATCGAGGCTGGCGGTGTGGTCGTGGATAAGACAGCGCATTCCGTGACAGTGGACGGACAGCCGATAGAACTTTCCTTTAAGGAGTTTGAACTGCTGACCTATTTCATGGAAAACCAGGGGATCGCCCTTTCCAGGGAAAAGATCTTAAACAGCGTATGGAATTATGATTATTTCGGGGATGCCAGGACCATCGATACCCACGTCAAAAAACTGCGCAGCAAACTGGGGGCGAAAGGAGACCTGATCCAGACGATCTGGGGGCTTGGATATAAATTTGAAGCATAGCACACAGGAACATAAAGTAAAATATCCCATCAAACACCAGTTGGCGCTCATATTTATCCTGCTAA
>JAFUUX010000275.1 GCA_017471325.1 Lachnospiraceae bacterium
AAAGCACGGAGTATGCGGAGGAAGAGGATCTCTGGCCGGAAGCGGAGGAATCGCCAGCAGAGGATTCCCGGGATACGCCGGAGGAAGAAGAGGAAATGTCGGCCGTTGATGCTTATGCTCCGGAAGATGCGGAGCTGGAGGAGCCGTTATCGGGGCCGGTAAAATCTTCGTTCCAGGATTCGATCCTGGATCCGCTCCGGGATGATGAGGAGACGCTTTCGGAAAATGGTGATGATGATACGGAAGAGCGAGAGTCCGGATACGGTGCGGAAGACGATGATACAGAAGAGCGTGAGGCCGGATACGAAGCTGAAGACGATGACCCGGAGAAATCAGATGACTGGGATAGTGATGATGACAAAGAAGAGGATGTCTACGATCTGCAGAAAGAGACCAGTGCGCAGATACGTGAGCTTTTAGAAGAGCCGTCTTACCTGGCGAGCGAACTGGTGCGTTTCATGCAGAATGTGGAACTGCTGCCGCAGGAAGTGAAATACGGCGTGTATGACTTTCTGGATGCGTTTATCCGGCCGGATGAAGATGATGCGTATTCCATAGAGCGGGTGCAGCAGCTTAAGACCGTGATCACCACTATGGGCATGCTGCGTGTGCGTGCCGCAACGGAGCTTGCGCAGGAGATGCAGGATGCAGAGACAGATACGGACGACATAGAGGACACCCGCAAAAACTTAACGGCTGTGATACAGATCTCGGAACGCATCATGCGGGATATGGTGGAGTTGGGGCATGAGATTGCGGGTACGACACCGACGCTCTTTCTTCAGGGCTGTAACCAGTATGCTTATGATGACTATGTCGGCCAGCACAGGAATGCGGACACACCGAAGCTGATACGTGCCGGCTTAGAGGAGATCCGGGTGGAAACGGACGGACTGCCGTTTGAACTGTCGCAGCAGTTTTTGCTGATGACGGCAGGGAATACTTTTGGAGCACAGCCAAAGGAGGAAGTGTCTGACGGGTATGCGCAGGATGCTTATGATCCGGATGTGCCGGCGGATGAGGCACTGCAGGCGGGCAAAGCCAGACACAGCCGCCTGATGGAGGGGCTGCAGACCTACCGCAGCACCATGCAGGATGTGCTGGAGGTTGCGGAGAGGATACGCAGTGACCTGATCAGTCTGCAGCAAAGCTCTAATTTGAAAAAATCAGATGTTGCGGATCAGATGATGCAGCAGCTGACCAGGGTATGCGGTCTGGGGGATGAATACAGCCCCGCAAAGATACAGGAGATGCTGGAAGCATTGGAGCAGAGCGCTTATGCGCTGATGGTGGTTAAAACCGGCGGCTTTTTCGGCATCAGGCCGGCAGCGGTGCAGAAGCGTACGGAACTGGCAAAAGAGGCATGGGCGCTGGCAGGCCAGGCACAGGCAGAACTGGAACTGAGCATGTTAGACAGCGACGATCCCAGAAGCGGGATCGATCCGCAGAAGCCTCTCTCGGAGCAATATGAAAAGAACCTTGCGACGGCCGACAGGAACGAAAAAAGGTCTGCCCACGGACGGGAACGCTTGCAGCGGCTGGTCCGTTTTGAAGACCTGCAGGCAGAGATCCGCGATCCGGGCAGCAAAAAAAAGAAAGAGAACAAATAAGAGATTAAAATAAAACGGCGATATGCTTGCACATTGCTTGCACTTTCTATGTTATAATTGCGGAATCGGGTATAATCAGGATATGCCCGTTCAGCATGCTTGCAGCAGAGCAGAAAGCACGAGGACTGCTTTTGATAATAGAATCTGATCAAAAAAAGACTGTAAATAATACTGCAAATAATACTGCAAATAATACTGAAAGGAGGCAGAAGTATGTCAGGAAAGAACAATGAGCACGGCAAAGCGGTGATCTATGCGCAGGAGTATGTGAAGGCTCTGGCAGGAGCGGCGGGGGATCTGACGCAGCGCCTGGAGGGGCTCGCAGGCGCGGACAAGAGTGTGGAGTATTCCAGGATCGTGCAGTCGGTATCGGCGCTCAGCAGACTGGGCGTGGACAATACGCCGTGGGAAGTGCGCCAAACCCTGTCCGAACTGGAAAACACCACGGAGAGTTATTTAAAGAATGCGCCGGAGACCGAAAATGAGATGGGACTGTTTGCAAAGGGGCTGAACTATTTTGCGAAGGATCAGGCAAAGACCTATCAGAAATGCCTGCGCGGCGAACTGGATCTGACGCATCCGATGAGCGCACAGGAGCATGGTGCCAGGATCAAGATGAGTTTTGACAGCCTGCAGGATGGCGTGCGCAGCAATGTAAATGACAATGTCAGAAAAGGCATCGAGGCCAGGAAAGCGGCAGCGGAGATGTCCCAGGCAGCGCCCAGGGCAGCAGGAAAGGTGAAATGATCGTACCGGCAGGTATAGAAACGGGGAAAAGTGATGAACAGTAATGATCTGGTGGAACTGACAGTACCGGCGGTATTTGACAGTTATGATCGCGTAACGGCTTTTGTGGAGGCGGAATTGGAAAAAAGGGATTGCCCCATTACGGCGCAGTCCCAGATTTCCATTGCCCTGGATGAGATTTATTCCAATATCGTAAATTACGCTTATCCGGATGGCACGGACGGGGAACTGACATTACAGCTGGCTTTTGAACCGGAAAATGCTGAAGACCTGGTATGCATGACTTTTATCGATAACGGAGTGCCGTATAATCCGCTGATCAAGTCCGATCCGGATACGACGCTGTCCGCGGAAGAACGGGAAGTGGGCGGTCTGGGTATTTTTATGGTGAAGCAGCTGATGGATCATATGGAATATGAGTTTCGGGGCGGTCAGAATATACTGATCCTGAAGAAGAAGTTTAAGGTCTGAGTCCATAGCGGAGGCTGTATCATAAACACACGGAATAGCAGAAACAAAAAGAATGATAAAAAACTGCTGGTGCAGGTAGGTACCGTAACGGTCGTGTATGCGCTGATCGCCATGGTGCTTTCCTGCGTTCTTCTTTATGTGATCGGCATCTATGTGTACCTGAGCGCAAAAAAAGAGATGATGGGCAGGGATCTGAACCTGATCAGGGAGGAACTGGTATCCACGGATCTTGCAGACTGGTATTTCAACTACTGGGAAGGGCATTTCGATGAAATGCAGGAACACTTTTCGGAATTTCAACGGTCGCGGGAATACAGTATGCGGTATGAGGAACTGACGGAGGAAGAACAGGCATGGCTTGAGAACTGGCAGATAATAACTGAGGAAGAGTACGCTGTCTATGCGCTGGAAAAGGTGACCGAAGCGGACCTGGAGAAACTCTCTGACGACGGAAAGATCCGGTATGTTGGGGATGACCTGTATTGGAAGGTGAGCGGGTACGTAACCGAAATGCTGAAGTATGATTATGACAGGATCTTCTGCGTGGATGCCCACGGGGATCATATCGGAAAGGTTTTTTTTGACCTGGACAGGACGGAGTTCCCGGATGAGGAACTCGTGGATTTTGACTATGATCTGTATCGCTATGATCTGCATATGGGGGAACAGCTGGAAGCGGATTCCAGACTGGAGGCTGCCATAGGGAAACTTCTTCAAACCCCCGGGGGTGCGCCTTATTTTACCACGGATTTTTTGATCGCGGACAGGGAACGTTTTACCGCGCTGATCCCCATTATGGCAGACGGCAAAGTGCGGAGTGTGCTGGGATTATCTTACCGCTGGGCGGAGTTTCAGGACCGTATGGGGCTGGAAATGATACACCTGTCCCTGCTGCAGTTGCCGGGCATTCTCTTGTCACTGGCGCTGCTGTTGCTTTTCGTCTATTACAAAGCGATCCGTCCGCTGAAGCATGTGCAGACAAGTGTGGAGGACTATATCGAAAAGAAGGACAGTGGCGCGGTAGAACAGGAACTGGCCCAGGTGGTACAGAGAAATGAGTTTGGGGCGCTGGCCGCGGATATCACCCACATGGTGAAGGAGATCGACCGTTATACCGAGGAAAACATGCAGATGGCGGCGGAACAGGAAAAGGCCGTAGCTGATATGGCACTGGCTGCAAAGATCCAGAACGGGATGCTGCGGAAGGATTTCCCGGTGACGCCCGAATACGAGATCAATGCGGTGATGGATCCGGCAAAAGATGTGGGCGGAGACTTCTATGATTTTTATGCTGTGGATGATACACATCTGGCACTGGTGATCGGTGATGTGTCCGGAAAAGGAACGCCGGCGTCCCTGCTGATGATGTCGGCAGAGACGATCACCCGTTACCATACCATGGCAGGGGGCACGCCGGCGCAGATCCTGGGGCGGGTGAACAACGATCTGCTCAAGGGCGATTTCGGGGGCATGTTTGTGACCATCTGGCTGGGCATCCTGGATCTGGAAAGCGGGCTGCTGACCTCGGCAAATGCAGGGCATGAGTATCCGATGATATGCACCGGGGAGCGTTTTGAACTCTGGAAGGACAAGCACGGCCTGGTGTGCGGTGGGATGGAAGATGTTCCTTATGTGGACTGCACATATTCGCTGAAGGATGGTGGCACGATCTTTGTCTATACGGATGGCGTGGCGGAGGCGACGGATGCCGATAATGAGCTTTTTGGAACGCAGCGGACGTTGGATGCATTAAACGAGATGCCGCACGCCACTGCACAGGAACTGGTAAACCATATCAGGATCAGCGTGGATGCTTTTGTGGGGGCGGCGCCGCAATTTGACGACCTGACCATTCTCTGCATCCGCTACCTCCCATCCGCGCTGCGCAGTGAAAAGCCGGACTGATCCAGGTGGGGATGCCCGGAGAAGAGTAGTATGCGTTTAAACGACGATTTCGACGAAGAATTTGAAGATTACGACAGTTATGCAAGGCACCGTGAGCAGGGCAGCACTTTTAAGATGGCGCTGGTCATGGTGAGCTTTTTTGTGCTGCTGACGCTGGCGATCGTTCTGTATGTCAATCAGGGGAAAGCGGATGCCGCGGCTGCCGGCAGCGCCAATCCTTACAGACAGCAGAACACCGGCAGCGCATCATCGAACCTGGACGGCCTGATCAGCGGGGAGACGCGCACGGCAGATGACCTGGATTTCTGGCACGCGTATGACCATAACGGGGAACCGGCAGCCACAGCGGCACCTACGGAGGCGGCAACGCCAACGCCTACGGAAAAACCGGATCCCTCTACCGATGGGATGCATACCCTGATCACATATGCGGACGGCAGGGAGGAATGGGCGGAGATCAATCCCTATCTGGCACGCAGCCGTTATGACTTATCCGGGCTGGTCTATCAGAAGCCGTTTATGCAGTATTACGAGAACAATACCAAAAAAAGTTATGTCGGCGTGGATATTTCCAAGGATGAGGATTTTGTGGATTTTGGGCAGCTGAAAAAAGCCGGGGTGGACTTTGTGATGCTTCGGTTGGGTCAGAGGGGCTATTCCACGGGCGAGCTGTCCCTGGATGAGAATTTCCTGGATAACTATGCCAGGGCCAGGGAGGCGGAACTGGATATTGGCGTGTATTTCGTAACGGCTGCCGTTACGACCGAAGAGGCCAAGGAGGAAGCGGACTACTGCGTGCAGACCATCAGTGAAAATGAGATCACGCTGGAATACCCGCTGGCGCTTTCCGTGATGCCGCTGGGAGAAGGGCGTGCCAGGACAGATGCGCTGGATAAGATGCCGCGCACCAATGTGGCCATGACGTTTTTGAAAAATGTCGAGGATAACGGTTACTTTTCATTATTGTACGCGGATAAAGAGACGCTGATCAAAAAGTACAGTTTAGGCTCCATGATCGGCTATGATGTATGGTATGCCGGGGAGGGAGACCTGCCGGACTATCCGTATCAGTTTGTGATGTGGCAGTATGACCTGGACGGAGATGTCAAAGGGATCGCGGGCGGTGCCAGGCTGAATGTATGTTTTACGGACTATAAGATCAGGTGATATAAAAAATGCGTATATGTGTGACACTTTTATGACGCAGGGTATGTATAATGATAATTATCTGGTGTGCGTGTGTATCCCCCTGAAAACGCATGGTCGCCGGATAGGTAGCCCCTGCTTGCAGGGGCTATTTTTTTTGCACAAAAGATAAAAAGGAGAAGAAGATGCGGATACTGGCAGTAGAGGATGAAAAACTTGCTCTGGATGGTCTGTGCGAGACGCTGCGGCGCGTGCTGCCCAAGTCGGAGGTGCATGCCTGCACCACTATGGAGGAGGCGCTGGCGGCCGGCAGGCAGAATGCTTTTCAGATCGCGTTTCTGGATATTGAGCTGGGCATGGGAAGCGGCATTGCCCCGGCGGAAAAACTGTAGGAGATGCAGGAACGCTTAAACATCATTTTTGTGACCGGCTATGAGGAGTACAAGGCGGATGCCATGGACCTGCATGCCAGCGGCTATATCACCAAGCCGGTGACGGAGCGGAAGTTGCGTGCAGAGTTAAAAGAACTGCGTTTTCCTCCGCAGGAGGAGAAGGGTTCACGCATACGGGTGCAGACCTTCGGCAATTTTGAAGTGTTTCTGGATGGGCATCCGGCGGAGTTTAAATACAAAAAGACCAAAGAGATGTTTGCATTTATGATCGACCGGCACGGGGCGAGCTGCACCAACGGAATGCTGATCGACATCTTATGGGAGAATGAGGTAGATGCCGGCCGGAAAAGCTCTTACCTGCGCAATCTCAGGCAGGATATGGTGAGTGCGTTTTCCGTGCACGGGCTGGCGGAGGTCATCCGGATGCAGCGGGGCGCGGTAGCGGTGAATGTGGATCTGGTCAAATGCGATTATTATGAATGGCTTTCCGGCAACCGCAGCGGAGAGAATGAATACCGTGGGGAGTACATGACGCAGTACAGCTGGGCAGAGGAAACCAATGCCATGCTGAATTTTTCGTAAGGGTGGGTGGTTAGCGCGAAAAGTCCAGCTCCGATAGTTTTTCAGACAGTTTCACTTTATCATAAAGCTCCTGATATTTTGTTCCGCTTAGATTCTCGATATAGTTCCTGGACCAGTTTTTCGGACAGCCTTTTGCGTTCAGCAGATCCGCGGCTTTGTTATAGGCAATGGCGGCCTCTTCTTCTGTGGCATAGTCGCCGATGATATAATTCCCGCGGACATGGATGCGGGCGCGATATGCACTCCTGCCGCGGTGTGTCTCTTTGGTGACGCCGATATAGCGGTTGACGATCTGCAGGTTGGCGGCGCGGAAGTCCAGGGGATCACCGTTCTGGAAGAAATAATCGCGCCCTTCCACGGAGTAGCTGCGGATGCCGTAGCGGTTGATGATATTGACCTGCATGCCGTAATCGGCGACAAAATAATGCCTGCCCCGCCGCATGATCTTGTGGGAAGAGTAATAAAACAGTTCGTCTGCGTCAAACTTTAAGATCTCGTCCGGATCCAGATAATAATAAAACATCCTGCGCATGATATAGATGGGGGTAGCGATGTAGATGCCGTTATCCCGGAAGTTGATGAGGCTTACCCATTTTTCAAAAGGCAGTGCAGATGGAATATGGTAGTCCAGGATCCCCAGGCTTTGTTCCCGCAGCAGCAGCCGTGCCTGTTCGTAGGCGTGGTGCGCATCTTCCGCGCTCTCATACCCGCCCAGGCTGATGTGTTTTCTCCGATATGTGACGGAAGCCCGATAATAGATGCTGCCGTCTTTTTTCACCGCAGGCGATACCCCTGCATTTTCTTTTCCCATACCCTCATTATAACAGACTGTACGGATTTCAGATAGTACTGCCGGTTAAACTTATCATAATCCGCGCACGAAATGAACTGCCGTTTCTGATACGGGAAAATCCGACGGCATAACTTATTGCTTGCAAAATCGCGGCTGATATCTTAATATATATATTGTGATCTGGAAAATAGTAGAAGACAGAGGTGGAAAACATGCTGAATGTTGAAAAGAATATGAATGGCGCAACGATGGAGATGGCTCTGATCGGCAGACTGGATTCCGTGACAGCACCGGAACTGAAAGAGATACTTTCGGAGTGCATGCTGGACGCGGATAAACTGATCCTGGATTTTGCGCAGTTGGAATACCTGTCTTCCGCAGGGCTGCGTGTGCTGCTGGAGGCGTACAAAAAGATGTCGGACCGTGACGGCATGGTCATACGGAACGTGAATGACGTGATCATGCAGGTATTCAAATCCGTAGGTTTTGCCAAGATACTTACGATCGAATGAGTATGAGCGAAAAAAAATCAGGTGCCGGAAAAACGAAAGACCATATCTTTTGGGAAAATGAGGTACAGGCCAATAAACTGATGGCAGTCCTGAACCTGATCACGATCGTCCTCTTCTGTATCGTCTGGTTTATGATCAAGCAGCAGTTTTTTTATGCCTACGGTCTGGAAAGACTTGATGGCTTGTTTTTGCTTGCGCTTCTGGTGGCCATTGCGAGTACAGGCGTAAGTTATAAGGTGCACTTTGAAAAAAGGTGGGTCAAGTACCTGCTGATGGCGATGCTGATCAATCTGCTGGCAGTGGCGGATGTGGTGTTTACCTATAATGTGTCGATATTGATGATCCTGCCGATGGTGATCTCCTGCCGTTATTTTTCCACAAGGTATACGATGGAGATCTCGCTGGTTTCTTTTGCCGTGTTTTTTCTGTCCACCGTGATGGGCGCATTTTTCGGGGATCTGGATCTGAACAGCCTGGAACTTCCGCTTGGGACAGTCATCGAGATCAAAGACGAGCCCTGGCTGTATGATACGGTATACGCGATGCAGATCCCTTTTGACAGGATGGTCTATCTGAAGGATGTGCTGCATTTCAGTTATCTTGTGGATTTTATGCAGGCGCTGACCGTTTTTCTGGGATGCGTTTCCTTATCGTATTTCGGGAATAAACTGATCCTGCGCCAGAAGGAAATGTCGGAGAGTGCGGCACGGACGCATTCGGAACTGGAAGTCGCGGCCAATATCCAGATGGCAGCCCTGCCTGCAGAGCCGCCCAGGAACTGCTGCTTTGAACTGATCGGCAGTATGAAGCCGGCAAAGGAAGTAGGCGGCGATTTTTATGATTATTTCATGGTGGATGCAAAGCATCTGTATTTTGTGATCGCGGATGTATCGGGAAAAGGCGTTCCGGCGGCAATGTTTATGATGGAGGCAAAGAGCATCCTGGCCGATCAGGCACGGATGAAAAAGTCGCCGGCCGAAATCCTGAACGGCGCAAACAAAGCGTTGTGTCTGCATAATCAGGAGAATATGTTTGTCACGGCATGGGCAGGCATTTTGGAGACCTCTACGGGGAAGTTATGCTTTGCGAGCGCCGGCCATGAGGATCCGGTTATCAAAGCGGCAGATGGAAGCGTTTCTTTTTTACGGGAAGATCATGACATGCCGCTGGGCTGTTTTGACCTGCTGAACTATTCGGAGTATGAGCGGCAGTTATCCCCGGGGATGGAGATGTGCTGCTATACGGACGGCGTGACGGAAGCCATGAACGCGGAGGATAAGATGTTTGGCGCAGAGCGGCTGCTGGCGGTGATGAATGCCGCAAGGGAGGCCACGGCAGAGGAACTTATGGAGCATGTAAAGAAGAATGTGGCGGCGTTTGTCGGAGAGGCGGATCAGTTTGATGACCTGACGCTACTTTATCTGAAATACAACGGCAGCGCCGATCAGGCTTTGGCATCCGCATAGAACTGTGCATTGCCAGAAAAACGGAATGATGATAAAATAACCGGATGTGGAAACGATACCGGAACAGTCTTCGTCATCGGACGGAGGATGCAGAAAGGAACGGTTAAAGATGAACATTTTATATCACAGCACGAGAAATAATGACAAAAAGATCACGGCTTCCCAGGCCGTATTGCAGGGACTGGCGGAGGATGGCGGTCTGTTTGTGCCGGAGCGGCTGCCTGCGCTGGATGTGAGCCTGGATGCGCTGAAAGAGATGGATTATCAGGGCGTGGCGTATGAGGTGATGAAACTCTTTCTTACGGATTACACCGAAGAAGAGTTAAAGTACTGCATCTCACATGCGTATGATAAAAAGTTTGATACGGAAGAGATCGCGCCGCTTGTTTATGCGGATGGCGTTTATTATCTGGAGTTGTTTCATGGCTCGACCATTGCATTTAAGGATATGGCGCTCTCTATATTGCCGTACCTGATGACCACGGCGGCCAGGAAGAACGGCTGTGGGGAAGAGATCGTGATCCTGACGGCCACGAGCGGGGATACCGGAAAGGCAGCCCTGGCAGGCTTTGCGGATGTGCCGGGCACCAGGATCGTGGTGTTTTATCCAAAGCACGGTGTATCTGCCGTACAGGAAAAACAGATGGTGACGCAGCGCGGCGGAAATGTGCGCGTGATCGGCATCACCGGAAATTTTGATGATGCGCAGACCGGCGTAAAGCAGATGTTTAATGATGCAGCGCTGAAGGCGGAATTAAAAGAGCACGGGTTTGTCTTTTCTTCGGCAAATTCCATCAATATCGGCCGTCTGGTGCCGCAGGTGGTCTATTATGTATACGCATACGTGACGCTTCTGAAAAACGGCAAAGTTTCAGCGGGGGAGCCGATCAATGTATGTGTGCCCACCGGTAATTTTGGCAATATCCTGGCAGCGTATTTCGCAAAACATCTGGGCGTGCCCATCGCAAAACTGATCTGCGCGTCCAATACCAATAAAGTATTGTTTGACTTTTTTAAGACCGGTACGTATGACAAACTGCATGCTTTGGATGAGCAGAGCGGCGCATTCAGTGCAGAGCGGAAATTCATGCTCACAGGCTCGCCGTCCATGGACATCCTGATCTCGAGTAATCTGGAGCGTCTGATCTATCTGGTCGGCGGCTGTGATGACGCAAAGGATAAAGCGCTGATGCAGGAGTTAAAGGAAAAGGGCGCTTATACGATCACGGAAGAGATGAAAGCAAAACTGGCTGATTTTGTGGGCGGCTACGCGGATGAAGCGCGTACTGCGGAAAAGATCCGCACGCTGTATGAGGATACCGGTTATATCATAGATCCGCATACCGCAGTGGCGGCAGCGGTACAGGAGGATTACGGCAAAGCAAGCGGGGACCGGACCGTTACGGTAGTGGCTTCCACGGCAAGTCCGTATAAGTTTGCGCGCACTGTGCTTTCGGCCATCGATCCGGTCTATGCGGGGAAAGAGGATTTTGACCTGATTGATATCTTAAATGAAAAATCCGGCGTGGAGATCCCGCAGGCGATCGAGGATATCCGCAGTGCGAAAGTGCTGCACGATATCGTATGCGAAACGGAAGAGATGCCCGCGCAGGTAAAAGCGTTTTTAGGTATATATACTAGTTAAACTTATCAATTGCCGCAGGCAATCGATTAGTTTAACTGCATATACCGCGGTCAGAAATTAGAATAGGCAGTTCATTTTGTTCGCGAGTATAAGACCAGAATGATCCGGGATAAACGGTATGAAACATATCTTAATGGTAGATGATGTAACTACAAATTTAAAAAGCGCTGCAGAAGTTCTGCAGCCTTTTTACCATCTTTCCATGGCCAAATCCGGGCGGCAGGCGCTGAACTTTTTAAAGAAAAACCGGCCGGATCTGATCCTTTTGGATATCATGATGCCGGAAATGGACGGCTATGAGACCATGGAACAGATCAAATTAAACCCGCGCACGGCAAATATCCCCATTATCTTTTTGACGGCAGATACCGAGCATGAGAGCGAGATCCGCGGCTTAAAGATGGGGGCGCTGGACTTTATCACCAAGCCGTTTGAAGCCGATGTGATGCTGGGGCGCATCGAAAAAGTGCTGCAGATGGAGGACATGCGCAGGAACCTGCTTTCTTCCGGGCGGAAGGATCCCCTGACGGATCTCTATAAAAGCGAGTATCTGGCGGCCGAGGTGGACAGCAGGATCCGGTTTACCCAGAGCGATACAGAACTGGTGATGGTGGATCTGGACGGCTTTGGAAGGTTTCGGGAGGAGCAGGGCAACAGCAATGCGGATGGTGTGATCATCCGCTTTACCGAAGCGCTCAAACGGATCGCGCTAAAGGACAGCCTGCTGGGAAGGACCGGTGCGGATGAGTTTGTGATCTTTATCCCGGTGGCTTTGAGCGAGGCGGAACTGATGAGTTTTTGCGAGGAAATCTGCCATAGCGTCATGGAGGAAGCCAATGCTGCCAGAGGCGGCGGGGAACGCCTGACGGCTTCGGTGGCGGCAGTCTTTTCACCGCTGCACGGGAAGGATTATGAAACCCTGTACCGCAAACTGCAGATGGCGATGTATTTTGTAAAACAATCCGGCAGAAACCGGGTGCATTTTTACCGCGGGCTGTAGCCGGCAGGGGGAAAGGGAGGCGGTTTATGACGACATCGGAAATGATCGGGCATGTGGACCATACATTATTAAAGGCTTATGCGACCTGGGAGGAGATACAGGCATTGTGTGACGAAGCGCTGCGCCTGCACACGGCCAGTGTTTGCATCCCGCCCTGCTATGTAAAGGCGGTAAAGGAAAAGTATCGGAATACGTTGAAGATCTGCACGGTGATCGGTTTCCCGCTGGGATACAATACGACCGTGAGCAAGATCTTTGAGTGCGAGAACGCGCTGCTCAACGGCGCGGATGAGATCGATATGGTGATCAACATCGGCTTTCTGAAAGCCGGGAATTACGATGCCGTGCTGGAAGAGATCCAGGCATTGCGGAAAAACTGTCATGGCGGTTTTGAGGGGAAACTGCTCAAGGTGATCATAGAGACCTGCTACCTGACCGAGGAGGAGATCATCAAAGCCTGCGAACTGGTGACAGAGGCCGGTGCGGATTATATCAAGACGTCCACCGGTTTTGGCACGGCAGGTGCCGTGCCGGAGCATGTGCGGCTGATGAAGGCGCATATCGGGCCGGAGGTAAAGATCAAGGCAGCCGGCGGGATCCGTACCAGGGAGGCACTGGAGGAATACCTTTCCCTGGGCTGCGACCGGGTGGGCGCTTCCGCGACGGCGGACTTTGTATGAGTGTTTTATTAAAGATCCTGGTATTTCACATAAAAAAGCAGTGGAGGTTTTCAAACGATCAATGGCACAGGCAGAACAGATCCGCAGCAGGCTGGAACAGTTAAGGGCAAAGGTAAGAGAACAGAAGGCACAGTGGTATCTGATGGTAACCATGGATCCGCATGCTTCGGAATACATCAATGACCATTATAAGGAACGGGAATATTTTTCGGGATTTACCGGCTCGAACGGTACCTTGCTGGTAGGGCCGGAGGAGGCCTGCCTGTGGACGGACGGCCGCTATTTTGTGCAGGCGGAAAAAGAACTGCGGGGAAGCGGGATCACGCTGATGCGCATGGGGGATGCCGGCGTGCCAAAACTGACGGAATATCTAAAGAGCCAGGTGGCCGCAGGGGATGTGCTTTTGGCGGACGGACGGCTGGTGAGCGCCCGGCAGGGAAGGGAGATCTATCAGACGCTGCGGGAAGTGGGCGCTTCCTTTAAGGTGGGGAAAAACCTGACGGAGGGTATCTGGAAGGAACGGCCGGCCGACAGCGAAGCAGAACTGCGCCTGCTGCCAAAGAAACTGTACGGGCAGGAGTATCATGACAAGATGATGGAACTGCGTGATGAGATGGAGCATCGGGGGGCGGCAGCATTTGTTTTATCCAAACTGGATGATCAGATGTGGCTGTTTAATCTGCGCGGCAATGATATCGCCTATAATCCGGTGGCGTATGCCTATACCGTGGTGACGGGATATGAGGTGTTTTTGTATGTAAAGGAAGCGGCCGTGACGGATGCGCTCTGCAATATGGCAATGGATGAGGACATCACGCTGAAACGCTATGAGGATTTCTATACAGACCTTACGAAGTTTGGTTTTGCGGACCCGGTCCTGGTCGATCTGGAAAATACCAATTATCTGACATGCCGTCTTCTGGAACGCAGCGGATGCAGGCTGATCGATACGCCCAATCCGACAGAGGAATGGAAAGCCGTGAAAAATGAAACGGAGATCGCACGTTTAAAGCAGGCGTATCTGGAAGACAGCGCCGTACTGACAAAGTTTCTGTTTTACATGAAGGAAAATGCCGGCAAAATACAGATGTCTGAAGTGGACGCGCAGAAAAAACTGGATGCCATGCGTGCCAAACTGCCGTCTTTTCGGGATCTTTCCTTTACCACGATCAGCGCTTTCGGCTCGAATGCGGCGATGATGCACTATGAGGCCACGGAGGAGGACTGCGCGCAGATCGGAACGGACGGGTTTTATCTGGTGGATTCCGGCGCGCAGTATGACGGCGGTACCACGGATGTGACGCGCACGCTTGCCATAGGCAGGATCAGCGAAGAACACAAAAAGCATTTTACGAGGGTAGCGGCCGGTATGCTGGCACTGCAGAATGCCGTCTTTTTACAGGGCTGCACGGGCAGGAATCTGGATATCCTGGCGCGGGGACCTGTCTGGGAAATGGATATGGATTATAAATGCGGCACGGGACATGGCGTGGGTTATATGCTGAATGTGCATGAAGGACCGCAGGGGATCCGGTGGAAGCAGCCAAACGGACGCAAAGAGGGGGAACTGCGCCCCGGCATGCTGGTATCGGATGAACCCGGGGTATATGTGGCTGGCAGCCATGGCATCCGTCTGGAAAACATCCTGCTGGTGACGAAAAAGTGTGTCAACAGTGACGGGGAGTTTTTGACATTTGCGCCGCTCACCTGGGTGCCGCTGGATCTGGATGGCGTGGATGCGGCATATCTGGAGCCGAAGGAAAAGACCTGGCTGAACAGTTATCATCAGCAGGTTTGCGAAAAACTGATGCCCTTTATGGAAACGGAGGAGGAAAAGTCCGCGCTTTTTGCGGCGACAAGGCAGATATAACGGGATCTGACAACTGCATATAACACCCTGCAACCAGGAGTTGCGAAAGTGCAAATCCGTGTTGGTGGAGTATTCTGGCAGGAATGCTATACTGAATATCATCAACGGGGGAACGTAAAAACAAGGTATCCGCAAACCAATATGGAGGGTGTAGAGATGAAGCAGTTGAAGAGTAACAGGGGATTTTCGCTGGTAGAGATGATCATCGTGATCGCGATCCTGGCTTTAACGGTGTCCATACTGGCGCCGCAGTTGCTGAAGTACATTGAAAAAGCAAAAGTATCGTCCGATACGCAGTTGTGTGACACCCTGCACAGCGCGATCACCTATGCGTTGATGGATCCGGAAGTCCTTACGGCAAATGATTACAGTAAGAAATGGATCGAGGAATTCACGGCCACATCAAACGGCTTTGGCGGTCCGATGGATATCAAACTGTATCCGGGAGCATACGGCGGGCAGTGGCTGAACTGCAAGTTCGTGGAAACGGTGACAGAGATCGCGGGCTATAATCCCTGGACCACACCGCTGACGGAGCAGAAGTTTCAATCAACACCGGAGGATGGGTATTTCCTGATGCCGTGCGCGGTAGTGAGTGAGACCGGAAACGGCTTTGCAGTCTACCTGGCACACTCTGACAGGACAGGACATAAGCAGGGTGAGAATTTCAACGATACCTATGAAGAACTGGAAAATTCCAAGGTCATCTATGTAAAGTAAGCAGGAAAACAGCATGGCGTATATGCCGACGGGGAAACCCGTCGGCGTTCGCAGATAAAACAATACAAATATGAGGAGGTACAAGTTATGAATGATGAAATGATGGCAGTGATCGGCATCGCGGCGATTGTAGTTGTTTTGCTGATCATCATCGCAATGGGCTACGTCAAAGCCCCGACAGACCAGGCGGTTATCATCTCCGGTCTGAAAAAGGAGCCCAAGTACGTGATCGGGCGCAGTTCGGTGAGGATACCGTTTCTGCAGAGGCTGGACCGTCTTTCCTTAAAGATGCTGTCCATTGATGTACGGACATCCAAGACGATCCCCACGCTGGACTACATCAACATCATGGTGGATTCCGTTGCGATCGTAAAGATCGGTACATCGGATCAGCTCATCAAGGCGGCGGCGGAAAACTTCCTGAACAAGGATTCCGGCTATATCAACCAGATGGTGGTAAACGTGCTGGAAGGTAACCTGCGTGAGATCATCGGTGCCATGAAACTGGTGGATATCATGAATGACCGTAAAACCTTTGCGGCAATGGTTCAGGAGAATGCAGCGCTGGATATGGCAAAGATGGGTTTGGAGATCGTTTCCTTCAATATCCAGAACATTGATGATGCAGGTCTTGGCGTGATCGAGAACCTGGGTATCGCAAATACGGTAGCCATCCGGCAGAATGCCGAGATCTCCCGCGCCAATGCGGAGAAAGAGATCGCAGTGGCACAGGCCAGCGCGAGAAAAGACGCAAATGACGCACACATTTCGGCAGAAACCCAGATCGCGCAGAAGAACAACGAACTGGATATCCGTAAATCCGAACTGCGTGTACAGGCGGATATCAATCGTGCGGAAGCGGATGCGGCTTAGGAGATCCAGAGACAGGAACAGGCCAGAGTCATTGAGACCAGGACGGTAGATGTACAGATCGCACAAGCGGAACGCGAAGCGGAACTGAAGCAGAAAGAAGTGTTGGTACGTCAGCAGGAACTGGCAGCACAGGTGGAACGCCAGGCGGATGCCGAGAAGTACCGTACAGAAAAAGAAGCAGAAGCAAAACTGGTACAGCGTCAGCGTCAGGCGGAAGCAGAGCAGTACGAGCAGGAAAAAGAGGCGGAAGCACAGAAGGCGAAGGCAGATGCGGCAAGGTATGCGGCAGAGCAGGAAGCAGCCGGTATCACCGCAAAGGGCCGCGCGGAAGCAGAAGCCATCCGTGCCAAAGGTCTTGCGGAAGCGGAAGCCATGGAGAAGAAGGCAGAGGCGTACAGGAAGTACAATGGCGCCGCAGTCATCGAGATGATGGTAAACATCCTGCCGCAGATGGCAGCGGAGGTTTCCAAACCGCTGGCAGCGATCGACAAGGTCAATATCTACGGTGGCGGAAGTGACGGCAGCGGGGTATCCCAGATTTCCGGAAATATGCCGGTGGTGATGAAACAGGTATTTGATACCATGACCGAGGCGACAGGTGTGGATTTCACGGAGATCATGCGGGCAAGCACCTATGACGCAAAGGTAACAAAGAATATCAATGTGACCGGTCTTGACGGCGCGGCAGCGGAGGAGATCAGGGAAGTCGCGGCAGCGGTGGTGGAGCCGCAGGCAGTGAATAATATCACGGAATGACAGCATTTCAGAAGCCGGCTGTTCGCGCAGCCGGCTTTAAAATTTCCTGTTTACAATAATCCTTTGATGTGATATAATCATTTTCGTTGTTGTGGGCAGACCACAAGGCAGGACACCTGATCCAGGGGACCGGCACCTCGGCCGTCCGCTTAGATCAGGCATATCAAAACTTATCAAAGCGAATGGAGGAAAAGCAAGAAATGATCGCAGCAGAAAAGAAACAGGCCATCATGAAAGAGTACGCCCGTACAGAGGGTGATACCGGTTCACCGGAAGTGCAGGTAGCAGTGCTTTCCGCACGTATCGAGGAACTGACAGCACACTTAAAGGATCATCCGCAGGATCATCATTCCCGCCGTGGTATGTATAAGATGATCGGTAAGAGACGTGGTCTTTTGAATTATCTGATGAAGATCGATATCAACAGATATCGTGCGCTGATCGAGAAACTTGGTCTGAGAAAGTAAGAAATGAATATGGATGCAGAAGGCAGTGGGCTTTCTGTATCCATTTTTATTTATCACATTCAACAAAAACAAACAGGAAGGCGAGCCAGCGAGACCACTGAAGAGGTTCCGGGGAAAAGCAGGTGGGGGTTCTTCAGTGTTTTCGGGGGCGGTTCTTCCGGAAAGTGAGGCAAACATGTACAAGACTTACAGTATTGAAGTGGGTGGACGTACACTGTCCGTAGATATCGGCAGGGTATCCGCTCAGGCAAACGGCGCGGCATTTATGCACTATGGTGATACCACCGTACTTTCTACCGCAACGGCTTCCGAGAAGCCCAGGGACGGGATCGATTTCTTCCCGCTTTCTGTAGAGTATGAAGAGAAGATGTATGCGGCAGGCAAGATCCCGGGGGGCTTTAACAAGCGCGAGGGCAAGGCCAGCGAGAATGCAGTGCTGACCAGCCGCGTGATCGACCGTCCCATGCGTCCGCTGTTCCCGAAGGATTACAGAAATGATGTGACGCTGGATAACCTGGTCATGAGCGTGGATCCGCAGAACCGTCCGGAACTGGTAGCGATGCTGGGTTCCGCGATCGCGACCTGCATCTCGGATATCCCGTTTGACGGTCCGTGTGCCATGACGCAGATCGGTCTGCTGAACGGGGAACTGATCGTAAACCCGTCCCAGGAGCAGTGGGCAAACGGCGACCTGAAACTGACCGTGGCATCCACGGCGCAGAAAGTGATCATGATCGAGGCCGGTGCCAATGAGATCCCGGAATCCAAAATGCTGGAAGCGATCTATATGGCGCATGATGTGAACCAGAAACTGATCGCGTGGATCAATGAGATCGTTGCTGAAGCAGGCAAGGCAAAGCATGAATATGTCAGCTGCGCGATCCCGGAGGAACTGTTTGCAAAGATGAAAGAGATCGTTCCGCCGGAAGAGATGGAAGTCGCTGTTTTCACGGATGAGAAACAGAAGAGAGAGGCAAATATTTCCGAGATCCAGAAGAAACTGGAAGAGGCATTTGCCGATAACGAAGAATGGCTGGGGCTTTTGGGTGAGGCACTTTATCAGTATGAAAAGAAGACGGTACGCAAGATGATCCTGAAAGACCACAAGCGTCCGGACGGCCGCGAGATCACCCAGATCCGCAAACTGGCTGCAGAGGTGGATATCATTCCGCGTGTACACGGCTCTGCGATGTTTACCCGCGGTCAGACACAGATCTGCAATGTGACCACACTGGCACCGCTTTCCGAGGCACAGAAGGTGGATGGGCTGGATGAGAATGTCAAGATCAAGAGATATATCCATCATTATAACTTCCCGTCTTATTCCGTAGGCGAGACCAAGGTGAGCCGCGGACCGGGACGCCGCGAGATCGGCCATGGTGCTTTGGCGGAGCGTGCGCTTTTGCCGGTACTGCCCAGCGAAGAGGAGTTCCCGTATGCGATCCGCACGGTTTCCGAAACCTTTGAATCCAACGGTTCCACCTCAATGGCTTCCACCTGCGCATCCTGTATGTCCCTGATGGCTGCGGGCGTGCCCATCAAGAAGATGGTGGCAGGTATTTCCTGTGGTCTGGTGACCGGTGAGACGGATGATGATTTCGTGCTGCTGACTGATATCCAGGGTCTGGAAGATTTCTTTGGTGATATGGACTTTAAGGTGACCGGTACAAAAGACGGTATCACGGCCATCCAGATGGATATCAAGATCCACGGCCTGACCAGACCGATCGTGGAAGGCGCTATTGCACGCTGCCGTGATGCAAGACTGTTCATTATGGAAAACTGCATGAAACCGGCGATCGCAGAGCCGCGTGCTTCCGTCAATGCTTATGCACCGAAGATCGTACAGATCCAGATTGATCCGGAGAAGATCGGTGATGTGATCGGGCAGCGCGGCAAGACCATCAACGAGATCATCGCGCGTACCGGCGTAAAGATGGATATCACGGAAGATGGGGCAGTCAGCGTATGCGGCACGGATAAGGCAGCCATGGATGAGGCGATCAAGATGGTTGAGACCATTGTGACCGATTATGAGGAAGGCCAGATCTTTGAAGGCAAGGTTGTGAGCATCAAGGACTTTGGCGCATTTGTAGAGTTTGCGCCGGGCAAAGAAGGTATGGTGCATATTTCCAGGATCGCAAACCGCCGTATTGACAAGGTGGAAGATGTGCTGAGCATCGGCCAGGATGTCAAGGTGGTGTGCTTGGGCAAGGATCCCAAGAATCCGGGCAGATATACCTTCTCTATGAAGGATGTAGCGCAGGACTGATCGGAGCAGGCATATAAACATGGATCCCGGCAGTTTCGGCTGCCGGTTTTTTTATACAAAAAACTCTGTTTTTCGTAAAAAAACAGTTGAAATCTTTTGATATTTCATGTAAGATATACAAGTATTATTTTGAATTCGTTATGACAATCTAGGAGGAAAGTATCATGATTTCTGCAGGTGATTTCAGGAATGGTATGACGATCGAACTGGATAACAGTGTTTATCAGATCGTAGAATTCCAGCATGTAAAGCCGGGAAAAGGCGCAGCCTTTGTCAGAACTAAGCTGAAGGACATTAAGAACGGTGGTGTGGTAGAGCGTACCTTCCGGCCGACTGAAAAATGCCCGCAGGCGAGGATCGATAGAAAGGAAATGCAGTATCTGTATTCGGATGGTGATCTGTTTAACTTTATGGATACAGAGAACTATGAGCAGATCGCATTGAATGCCGAGACCGTAGGTGATACATTGAAGTTTGTTAAAGAGAACGAGATGGTAAAGGTATGTTCTCACAACGGGAACGTATTTGCAATCGAGCCGCCTCTGTTCGTTGAACTGGAGATCACAGACACCGAGCCGGGCTTTAAGGGTG
>JAFUUX010000276.1 GCA_017471325.1 Lachnospiraceae bacterium
AGTAAGCGCAATAAGTAATTGCGCTTACTATAACGCTCCGCGAGGATGCGCACGGATTTTGTAAGGAAATATGCCGCTTTCAGCGGCCAAAATCCGGCGCAGTAAACGACAAAACGAAAATAGTTTTGTCGTTTACTATAACTGATATAATTCCTGATCCGTAACAAAAGTTACGGATTTTTTTATAACGCAGGGGTAGAATAGGATCATAACATGAGACAGGGGATCACCCCGAAACCATAAGCAGATCAAGAAGAGGAGGAAATCATCATGGAAGCGAGCAATGCACAGGTAAACAATCTGGTATCTTTACTGGACGGTTATGCAACAAAGGGCGGCCATCATCTGAACGTAAACGTTCTGAACCGTGACACCCTGCTGGATGCACAGAAGCATCCGGAGAACTATCCGCAGCTGACCATCCGTGTATCCGGTTATGCGGTGAACTTTATCAAACTGACACCGGAGCAGCAGGCGGACGTCATCAGCAGGACATTCCACGAGGCAATGTAAGGAGATCCTGGGGAACCGGTTTTACAGGAAAGATGGTCAGGCAGGATGTAAAGATTGATTTCTGAAGGATCTTAAGACAGCACGGAACGGAATACATGAAGAACGGATAAAAGATCCCGGCCGGAGGGAACTGCGGCCGGGATCTTTTTGCCTTGCAGCAGGCTGTTTTTATCATATGACCTTTCGCATCGATCCGTGTTGAAAAGCAGGCTACAGGCAGATCTTTGAGACCAGCTGATCGCAAGCACGTTCTATGCTTTTGTGGAAGAGGTCGGCAGAGATCATGAGCAGGATAAAGAGGCAGAAATAGACTAAAACAGCAGACAGGTTGTAATGGCCGGTGGTCCCGCTGAGCCTGTCCATCAGGTAATAGCCAAGGTATTCGATCCATAACATGTGCAGCATAAAGATCGGATAACAGTTCCGGCCTAAAAATGCAAACGGCCGGGTGGATAAAGGACTGGGCAGGGAAGCCGCGTGCCAGAGGTGCAGAGCAGCCAGGATCAGAAAGGCGCCGGCGATATGCAGCACAACGGAAGTGCCGTTGTTGCGGACCACGAGAAAGGAAAACAGCCGGTAAGCGCCGGCAGGTTCTGCATAGGACGGATACCCGCCCAGCCACAGTCCGGCAAGCAGCAGCACAAGAAAGAGCGGCAGCAGTGCTTTTTTTTGCGACAGCACGGGGAAACGCTGCTGCAGCGCGGCAAAACGCCGGTGGCAGACAAGGTCGGCCAGAAGCACGCCCAGCAGTCCGGCCATGTAATAATCAAAAACGATGTCATATTCGTAGAAAACGATCAGCATGATCAGATAGACAAACGGCATGGCACGGTTTTCTTTTTTAGAGGGAATGGCCAGCAGGATGGCAAAGAGCGGTACCAGCAGGAAATAATGAAGTGTCCAGAACGGCCCGATCAGCATGCTGTCCACTTTGGTCCACATCAGCACCAGACCGTGCATGAGCAGGCCGCCAAAGGAATAATCCAGGGGCTTGTTGATATAGTTTAAGCCGAAGCGGTTGAGCAGATGCAGCAAAAAAAAGTTGAAGACTGCCACGGAAAAGGCCGGCAGCATCAGGCGCGGATAGCGTTTGAGGATCATGGTGCCGGCACGGCTGCGCAGCTCCGCTTCCGGTGTGCGCATGATGCGGCAGGCGGGCAGATAGGCAGAGATCAGCAAAAACAGGCATACCCAGAAATTCCCGTTCAAAAAGACGCCGTAGGGCTGATAGGATAAAAGGGTATCCAGGCCGCCGGGCAGCAGCGAGGGCATTTCCGTGCCGAAATAACTGGCCTTGTAAAAAGCCAGAAAGAAATGGTGCGTAAAGACACCGAGGCAGGCCAGGCCCTTTAAACCGTCCAGCCATGCCAGGCGGGAGGCGGCAGGACTGCCGCTGTTTCCGGATGTTTTATTTATGGTGCTTTCTATAGATCCTGCTGCGTTTTTTTTCACGTTTTCCTATGCTCTCTATTCTTTTTGTTCTCTCGATATTAAGTGGTTCGTATTTTAAAGATGTTACAAGACAGATTGTAACAATATGGGGAGATGTTGTCAAACCATGGGGAATGTGATATATTTTTATAGTAAGCGCAATAAGTAATTGCGCTTACTATAACGCTCCGCGAGGATGCGCACGGATTTTGTAAGGAAATATGCCGCTTTCAGCGGCCAAAATCCGGCGCAGTAAACGACAAAACGAAAATAGTTTTTTCGTTTACTATATATGCGCTTTCACAATGGAGGGCATGTGAGGAGCGGAAAATATCCTGACGGTAAAGAAACGGAAGTTCTGAGCAATAAGGGTGGCAGACGAAGCGGATATGCAGGTCACGGTACCTGTTCTGTTATTTCTATGTCCCGCGCCGGTCGGGGGTTTTTCATTTTTGGCAGATATATTATAAGGAGGAAAAGTGATGAAGGCATGGAAACACTGGATGGCAGCGGGTGTGATGGCGCTGCTGCTGGCAGGCTGCGGCAGCGGGGCGGATGGCAGTGCAGAGGCAGTACCTGCAGTGACTGCGGAAGAAAGCGTGACAGAGACACCGGCGCAGGCAGCGGAAGAAGTACCGGAGGCAGCGGCCGGAGCAGAGGCGGCGGAAGTGCCGGAGGCGACACCCGGAGCGGAAACGGCAGAAGATGTGACAGAGGTGCGCGTGGGTTCGCTGAAAGGACCGACCTCTATCGGTATACTGGATCTGATGCAGCGCAGCGCGTCGGGAGAGACGGCGGATACTTACAGTTTTACCATGGAAACACAGGCGGATGCACTCTTGCCGTCGCTGATCTCAGGGGAACTGGATATCGCGCTCTTGCCGGCAAATGTGGCAAGCGTGCTTTATCATAAAACCGAAGGCGGCCTTCAGGTGATCGATATCAATACCCTGGGCGTACTGTATCTGGTCAGTGGAGATGAAAGCATACAGAGCATTGCGGATCTGGCGGGGCATACGGTCTATACCACGGGAAAAGGGACGACACCGGAGTACGTGCTGAACTGGATCCTGGACGGAAACGGCCTGCGGGATGAGGTAGAGGTCTCTTTCTGTTCGGAGGCTGCGGAAGTAGCGGCATTGCTGGCAGAACAACCCACTGCAGCAGGCGTGCTGCCACAGCCCTTTGCTACAGTCGCACTGGCAAAAAATAATGCGCTGTCCATCGTGGCGGATCTGACAAAGGAATGGGAAGCACTTGATCCGGCGTCTGCGCTGGTGACCGGTGTGAGCGTGGTGCGTGCGGGATTTTTGGAGGAACATCCGGCAGCGGTAGAGCGTTTTTTGGCAGAACATGAAGTGAGTGTGGCTTATGCCGTGGCAGAGCCAAAGGAGACGGCAGAGCGCATGGTGGCACAGGGGATCATGGAAAATGCGGATCTGGCGCAGGCATCTTTGCCGTATTGCAATCTGGTGTGCATCACCGGAGAGGAGATGAAGCAGCGGCTTTCGTCGTATCTGCAGGTATTGGAGGGGGCGGATCCCGCGGCAGTAGGCGGTGCGCTTCCGGGAGAGGATTTTTACTATCTTGCAGAGTAGAAGGCGGATCAAAAAAGCGCTGATCATCCTGGGCTGGCTGGCGCTATGGCAGGCGGCAGCCGTGCTTGTGCACAATCCGATCTATTTTGCAGGGCCGGCAGAGTGTTTAAAGGAACTGGGCAGACAGGCGGGGACGGCTGTTTTCTGGCAGGCGATCGGCAGTTCCTGGATACGCATCCTGACAGGTTTTTCCGGGGCGTGCCTTGCGGCTTATGTTTTGGCGTTTGCAGCATACCGTTTTGGCCTGCTCGAAGAGATCCTGGCGCCGTTTGCGGCATTTCTGCGTTCCGTACCGGTAGCGGCAGTTGTGGTGGTGCTGCTGATCTGGTCCGGTGCGGAATTTCTGGTGTTTTACATTTCGTTCATGGTGGTGTTTCCGAACATCTATGGAAACATGTTGAGCGGACTGCGGTCGGTCGATGGGAAAATGCTGGAAATGGCAAAGGTTTTCAGGATGCCGGCCGGGCGGAAATGGCGCTGTATCTACAGGCCGGCATATCTTCCGTATTTAAAGACGGCGCTTTCTTTTTCGACAGGCATGAGTTTTAAATCGGGCGTGGCCGCGGAGATCATAGCCCTGCCACAGTCGGCCATCGGAACGCGCCTGTATATGGACAAGATCTATCTGAACACGGCAGGCGTGTTTGCATGGACGGCCGTGATCCTGCTGCTCGGTTTTATCACGGAGAAAGCGTTAAACTTTCTGATGGGGTTTGGACTGTTTCCGCGGAAAACGGGAATGGCGGCAGCGGAAATGCCGGTGATAAAAAAAGACCTGCAGGCAGAAGAGATCAGTAAAGCATTTGACGGCCGCGAGGTTTTAAAGCAGATCTCGCTGGAAGTAAAGGCCGGGGAGCGGTGCTGTATCATGGGCGCGTCCGGCAGCGGGAAATCGACGCTTTTGGGCATCCTGGCGGGGCTTTTGCCGAAGGATGGAGGCAGGCATCAGCCGGCGGCAGCAGGGATGTGTTTTCAGGAGAACCGTTTATGGGAGGATGCGGATGCGCGTACCAATCTGTGGATGGCCGGCTGCAGGGGGGATTATATGGAAGCGCTGCGGCAGATTCTGCCCCGGGACCGCTGCAATGTGCCGGTCAGGGAACTGAGCGGCGGGGAAAAGCGGCGAGTCGCGGTAGCACGTGCCCTGCTGTGCCCGGCAGAATGGATCCTGCTGGATGAGCCTTTCAACGGACTGGATGAGGAGAACCGGCAGAAAGTGATCCGCTGGATCTTAAAATGGCAGAAGGAACGGCCGCTGTTGGCTGTCACGCATGAGGAGGCGGATGTGCGTTTGCTGGAGGCAAAACTTCTGCGTTTGCAGGAAGGGAGGCTGTATGGAGAATCGTGAAGAAAAACGCTTAGCCTGGATCGGCATTATCGTATCGGAACAGGCTGATGCAGCGCAGCTCAACGCGCTGCTCTCGCAATGGGCGGAGGATATCATCGGCAGGATGGGGCTGCCGCACCAGCGGGACGGTCTTTCCCTCATCAGTATTGCGATGGATGCACCGGGGGAGAGGATCAGCGCATTGTCCGGCCGGCTGGGACAGCTTAAGGGCGTTACGGCCAAAGTATTGTATGCGCCGCAAAATGCGGGATCAGCATACAGGTCGGGCAGATAGTGATAAAGTAACAAAAAAGGGCGAATTTTTCAAAAGAAACCCGTCATATTTCTTGAATATTTTGAAACATTATACTATAATGTAGTGCATGGGGTAGTCTATATTTTCTGAAAAGTGGGGTGTATTAGCATGGCTTTACCATTGATCGGCGGAAGAGTCTGTGCACAATGCGGTGCAAAATTAAAAAAGGATGACAGGTTCTGTGGAAGCTGCGGTTCTTCACAGATCAAGGAATCCGGATTGTTTGGTCTGGATCTTGGACCGAAACAGAAAAACTGTATCTATTGCGGAGCGGTACTGGAGGCGAAGGCAAAGTTCTGTTGGTCCTGCGGTAAACCGTGTGATGGCGCGATTTCGTTATCATTTCTGGATGAGAAAAAGGAAGAACCGGCACCGGCAGCACCGGAGCTGGATTTCTTAAAGAGAGCGGATGAGTTTTCGG
>JAFUUX010000050.1 GCA_017471325.1 Lachnospiraceae bacterium
ATTCACAGTCGAATCGCGCACTTGCTGCGCGATTACGACCCAAATATTCCGAGCGAGATGGGTTTTGCCCATCGCCGCAGGCGATTTTCATTGGCAAAACCCGTTACTATCACAGCACGAAGGGCTGTGAATAGTAACCAAATGGTATCTGATAATGGACTGATAATGGGGCTAAAAAAATAAATACATTGTATAAAAGTGAAAAATATGATACATTCTCAAAAGACAGTCGGTAACGGCATATTGGACGGACTGCCTTATACTACCACAGGATAGGGGACGGTATGGATATCGAAAGACAAAAATCAGCACCGCTGTATGAAGCGCTGGAACGTTTCCGGAAACAAAGAGTGGTGCCCTTTGATGTGCCGGGGCATAAACGCGGCCGCGGAAATCCGGAACTGGTGACGCTGCTGGGGGAGCGATGCGTCAGCCTGGATGTAAATTCCATGAAGCCGCTGGATAATCTGTGCCATCCGGTTTCGGTGATCTATGAAGCGGAGCAGTTGGCGGCGGATGCTTTTGGGGCGGCGCATGCCTACTTCATGGTGGGTGGTACGACATCTGCGGTGCAGAGCATGGTGCTGACAGCCTGTAAGGCTGGTGATAAGATCATATTGCCGCGCAACGTGCACCGCAGTGTGATCAATGCGCTGGTACTGTGCGGCGCGGAACCGGTATATGTAAATCCGGAGGTGGATAATCATATCGGCATTGCCCTGGGCATGGAACTTTCCCAGGTCGAGCAGGCGATCCTGCAGCATCCGGAAGCCACGGCGGTATTTGTAAACAATCCGACCTATTACGGGATATGTTCCGATCTGCGCTCAATCGTAAAACTGGCACATGAGCATGGTATGATGGCTTTGGTGGATGAGGCGCATGGCACGCATCTGTATTTTAATGAGACACTGCCGGTATCTGCGATGGAGGCCGGGGCGGATATGGCGGCGGTCAGCATGCACAAGTCCGGCGGAAGCCTTACGCAGAGTTCCCTGCTGCTTTTGGGAGAAAAGGTCAACAGCCGCTATGTGGAACAGATCATCAACCTGACGCAGACCACCAGTGCAAGTTATCTGCTGCTTTCGAGTCTGGATATTTCCCGCAGGAATCTGGCGCTGCGCGGAAATGAGTCTTTTGAAAAAGTGAAGAGTATGGCTGAGTATGCGCGTAACGAGATCAATTCCATCGGCGGGTACTATGCTTATGGAAAAGACCTGGTCAACGGCAGCAGCATCTTTGATTATGATGTGACAAAATTATCCATATACACGAGGGATATCGGCCTCACGGGGATCGAGGTATACGATCTGCTGCGGGATGAATATGATATCCAGATCGAGTTTGGCGACATCGGCAATATCCTGGCTTATATCTCGATCGGGGACCGCATCCAGGAGATCGAGCGCCTGGTGGGGGCACTGGAGGATATCAAGCGTTTGTGGTCAAAGCCGACTTCAAAACAGCATAATGCAGAATATATCGCACCGATCGTGGCAGCTACCCCGCAGAAAGCGTTTTACGCGGAAAAGGAATTGCTGCCGATCCGGGAAACGGCAGGACGCATCTGCGGTGAATTCGTGATGTGCTATCCGCCGGGGATACCGATCCTGGCGCCGGGGGAGATGATCACGAAAGAGATCATAGATTACACGCTGTATGCCAAAGAAAAAGGCTGTTCCATGCAGGGACCGGAGGACGGGACACTGGAGAAACTGAATGTGATCATAGAGTAAGCGCTGAAGAACAGGGGTGGCCGGGGGGAATGACAGCCGGTCCTGAACAGCAGCATGCCGGACAGATGGAGCGCATCTTGCGGCGGTTTTCAGATGGAGGTAAGAAGGATTGAATTTCTGGTTTTCCGAAATGCATACGGACAATGTAAAAATGTCCATACGGGTAGAGAAACAACTGTTTTCCGGAACAAGCGATTTCCAGCGGATCGATGTGTTTGAGTCGAATGAACTGGGGCGTTTTCTGACCTCTGACGGCAGTGTGATCTTTTCAGAGGCGGATGAGTTTACCTATGACGAAATGATCGTGCATGTGCCGATGGCTGTACATCCGCATGTCAGCAAAGTGCTGGTGATCGGCGGCGGTGACGGCGGCGTGGCCCGTGAACTGGGGCACTATGAAGAGATCGAAGAGATCGATGTGGTAGAGCCGGATGAACTGTTTGTGAAGGTCTGCAGAGAGTTTTTTCCGGACAATGCCTGCGGGCTGGATGATCCGCGGGTGCAGCTGCATTACCGTGACGGGCTGCGTTTCCTGCGCGGCAAGATGGACTGTTATGATCTGATCATCAACGATTCCACGGATCCGCTGGGACATACGGCGGGGTTGTTTACAAAGGAATTTTACGGTTCCTGTTTCCGTGCGCTGCGGGAAGACGGCATCATGGTATACCAGCATGGCAGCCCGTTTTTTGATGAGGATGAGGAGGCGTGCCGGGCGATGCACCGTAAAGCATTCCGCAGTTTTCCCATCAGCCGTGTGTACCAGGCGCATATCCCTACAAGTTCGGCGGGATACTGGCTGTTTGGTTTTGCCAGCAAGAAATATCACCCGCTGCACGATCTGGATGCGAAACGCTGGAACAACCGGCGCATCAAGACCTGGTATTATACCACCAATCTGCATACCGGCGCATTCATGCTGCCCCGTTATGTAGAGGATCTGCTGGAGGAAGAAGAGGGCCGGATCAAGAAGGAAGAAGAGAAACGGTTAAAGAATCATTTTTAAAAGGACTGTCTTTAAAAAAGAACATTAAAAAAGATCATTATTACAGAAGCGAATACAGGAGGGAAAGAAAATGAGATTATTGGTGATCGGATGTGGCGGTGTGGCAACGGTGGCGATCCATAAATGCTGCCAGAATCCCCTTTTTACGGAGATCTGTATAGCCAGCAGAACGGTGGCAAAATGCGATGCGCTGGTGGAAAAACTGAAGGACAAAACGCAGGCGAAACTGAGCACGGCTACGGTGGATGCGGACAGTTTTGACTCTCTGGTAAAACTGATGAAAGAATATCAGCCGCACACGGTGCTGAACGTGGCACTGCCTTATCAGGATCTGACGATCATGGATGCCTGCCTGGAATGCGGCGCAAATTATGTGGATACCGCAAACTATGAGGCGGAGGATACGGATGATCCCGCATGGCGGGCAGTCTATGAAAAGCGCTGCAGGGAAAAAGGCTTTACGGCATATTTTGATTACAGTTGGCAGTGGGCTTATGATGAGAAGTTCAAGGCAGCGGGGCTGACGGCATTACTGGGTACGGGATTTGATCCGGGAGTGACGCAGGTATATTCCGCGTATGCGCTGAAGCATTATTTTGACGAGATCCATTATATTGATATCCTGGACTGCAACGGCGGCGACCATGGTTATCCGTTTGCGACCAATTTTAATCCGGAGATCAATCTGCGGGAAGTATCGGCAAACGGTTCCTATTGGGAGGATGGTCACTGGGTGGAAACAAAGCCCATGGAGATCAAGCGGGAATATGATTTTGCGCAGGTGGGAAAGAAGGATATGTACCTGCTGCATCATGAGGAGATCGAGTCCCTGGCAAAGAATATCCCGGGCGTTAAGCGGATCCGCTTCTTTATGACATTCGGACAGAGCTATCTGATGCACATGAACTGCCTGCAGAATGTGGGCATGCTCGGGACCACGCCCGTGGAGTTTGAAGGGCATGAGATCGTGCCGATCAAGTTTTTGAAAGCGCTGCTGCCGGATCCCGCGTCTTTAGGACCGCGTACCGTGGGCAAGACCAATATCGGCTGCATCTTTACCGGCATCAAGGATGGGAAGGAAAAGACGATCTATATTTATAATGTGTGCGATCATCAGGAGAGTTACAAAGAGACCGGCGCACAGGCTGTCAGTTATACCACCGGCGTACCGGCAATGATCGGCACGGCCATGGTGGCAGGCGGGACATGGAGCAAGCCCGGCGTATTCAATGCAGAAGAATTTGATCCGGATCCGTATATGGATATGCTGAATCAATACGGCCTGCCCTGGGTGGTGGATGAAAATCCGGTGACAGTGGAATGATTTTTCACCCCCTCCTCACACAGAATGAGTGCGGATCGGTTACTATTCACAGTCGAATCGCGCACTTGCTGCGCGATTACGACCCAAAAAATTCCGGGAGAGAAGGGTTTTGCCTATCGCCGCAGGCGATTTTCATTGGCAAAACCCGTTACTATCACAGCACGAAGGGCTGTGATAGTAACGCGGATCGTTCACTGAAGAGCCGTTATGCATGGATATGCTTATTAAGAAGAGATCGGATATAAAGATTGACAATCCATATGAATGATTTCATTCCGTACCGGCAGGATCAAGGAGGGGGATACCGAAAGTTCGTCCGCACCGTATTCGATCAGGGTGCGCGTCAGGTTGGTATCTGCAGCCAGTTCGCCGCAGATGCCCACCCATGCGCCGCCTTTGTGCCCGTTTTCGATGGTCATGCGGATCAGTTCCAATACAGCGGGATGGCGGGGATCGTTGAGTGGTTCCAGCCTGGCATTGCAGCGGTCGATGGCCAGCGTGAACTGCGTCAGGTCGTTGGTGCCGATACTGAAGAAATCCACTTCATTAGCCAGGGTTTCACTGATCAGTGCGGCAGCAGGCGTTTCGATCATGATGCCAAGTTCCACATCTTTGCTGTAGGGGATTTTTTCGTTATTTAGTTCTTCTTTCACTTCGGCAGCGTATTTCTTGCATTGCAGTACTTCCTCCAGTGAGATGATCATGGGAAACAGGATCGCCAGCCGCCCATAGGCAGAAGCGCGGTAGAGCGCGCGCAACTGTGTCTTAAAGATCTCCGGATGGTCTAAACAGATGCGGATTGCACGGTAGCCCATGGCAGGATTGTCTTCTTTTCCAAGAGGAAAATAAGAAGCCTGTTTATCGGAGCCCAGATCCAGCGTGCGGATGACCACCTGTCGGCCTTCCATCTTTTGGAGCACTGTTTTGTAAGCCTGAAACTGCGTATCTTCGGAAGGGAAATTGCTGCTTTCCATATAGAGAAACTCGCTGCGCAGGAGCCCTATGCCCTCTGCATCGTTTTCCAGCGCGGCGCTGATATCTTTTACGCCGCTGATATTGGCGCATAAGCGGATCTTTCTGCCGCTCTTTGTGATGCTTTCCCTGCCTTTAAGCTGCTGTAAGAGTGTGCGGCGTTTTTCGTCCCTGCGGCGGATCTGCAGCATTTCCCGAAGCAGCGTTTCATCGGGATCTACGGACAGGGTACCGCTGTACCCGTCCACAACGGCCAGCCTGCCGTTCCAGGATCTGTCGATCGCGATGCCGGAGACAGCCGGCAGGTGCATCGTGCGTGCCAGGATCGCGGTATGGGAATCGGCGGAACCCAGATGTGTCACAAAGGCCAGCAGTTTGGATCTGTCAAATGCTATGGTTTCAGAAGGTGTCAGATCCTCTGCGGCCAGGATCACGGGCTCGCTTAAGCAGGACACATCGTTGCCGCGGCCGCTTAAAATGCGGACAATACGCTCAGAGATATCCCGGATATCCGCGCTTCTGGCTTTGAGATAGTCATCTGCCATATCGGCAAACATCCCGGCAAAATGATCAGCGGTGGCGGAAACGGCATATTCCGCGCAGACTTTTTCCACGCGGATGATATGGCGGATGGAATCGTTGTAGTCGCTGTCTGACAGCATTATCCGGTGGGCTTCAAAGATGGCGGCGTTTTCCGCGCCGGCTTCCTCCAGAGTTTTATCGCGCAGTTGTTGCAGTTGCTCTATGGCAGCAGCCCTTGCGGTTTCAAAACGCATGATCTCTGCGGCCGGATCTTCGATGGAAACCCGCTGTACCGGATCTTCTTTTTTTTCATAAAAGAAGATCCGGCCGATGGCGATCCCGCTGCCGATGCCTTTTCCTCTGAACTGCTGCATGGCTGTCCCCCTTTCTTTCGGATAAACCTTTACCCGTATTATATATACAAAAACGCTTTTTGAAAAGTATAACAGGGAGTGATTGGTTACTATTCACAGCCCTTCGTGCTGTGATAGTAACGGGTTTTGCCAATGAAAATCGCCTGCGGCGATGGGCAAAACCCATCTCGCTCGGAATATTTGGGTCGTAATCGCGCAGCAAGTGCGCGATTCGACTGTGAAT
>JAFUUX010000277.1 GCA_017471325.1 Lachnospiraceae bacterium
TCTTTTCTGCTATACTTGAAAAAGAAAAGCTTGCATCGCAACCTACCATATCCAGATTCTATAATCGTATGGATGAGACAACACTTAAACAGTTCGATCAGATATCACAGTTGATGCGACGCATTGTTTATTTGATAAAACGCCGGAGCATATGCTCTTTGACCTCGATTCCACACTGCTGAATACCTACGGTGAAAAAGCCAAGCCACACCATGCGTAATAGGCCGGCGTGTCCAGAAAGTCGATCCACGAATCATACTACTGTTCCGTTCCGGGGTTCTCCCCGCGCAGACCCGCAGCCTCCTCCTCTGTCAGTTCCCGCCAGCTGCCCTCCGGCAGTTCCGGATCCAGTTTCAGGCTGCCCATGGACAGACGCTTTAAATACACCACCTGCTTTCCGCAGGCTTCAAACATGCGCTTGATCTGGTGGAATTTCCCTTCACGCAGCGTCACTTCACTCTCACGGGGATCTTCCGGATGGATCCGTAAGCCTGCCGGCATCAGTTCTGTTCCGTCCGGCAAAGTCATCCCGGCAGCAAAACGCTCTGCATCCTCTGCAGTCACCGGCAGATCCGTCCGCGCCAGATAGACTTTATCCACATGGGATTTCGGCGCCAGCAGTTTATGTGCCAGGGCACCGTCATCCGTGATGAGCAGCAGCCCCACCGTATCCTTATCCAGCCGCCCCACCGGCGAGAGTTTTTTTCGCAGCAGTTCCGGAAACAGATCCAGCACCGTCTGCTGCCTTTTATCCTCTGTCGCCGTGAGCACGCCGGCCGGTTTGTTCAGCATGTAGTAAAAATGCTCCCGATATCGGACAGACACACCGTCTGCGCTTATATGATCCGTATCGGAAACTGCCAGGCCCGGATCCTTTGCTACTGCTCCGTTTACCACCACCCGGCCTTTCCGTATCTTTTCTTTCACCTCCGAACGGGTGCCGATATGCATATCCGCCAGATATTTATCCAACCGCATCCGTATCCCGCCCCCGCTCAATCATTGCTTCTTCCGGCAAATGCGGCTGCTGCCTGCTCTTTTCCGTCCAATATCGCCTGCAGCAGTTTTCCTGCCTCGTCATATACCAGTTTAAGCGAAAAGAACGGCGCCTCCTCCTCCAGCAGGCGGAAAAATATTTTATCCCCCTCCCACACAGGCAGTTCATACACTGCGTCTTTGGGCAGCCATACCAGTTCGCCTTCATCACAGTCGCGCTCCGTTCCGGAAAAATCCTCTGAGGTATACAGATACATGTATTCCGTGATCTCTCCATACACAAAGGTCACGATGCCCCGAAAGCGCTGGCTCAACAGCGCATAGCCGGTCTCCTCCAGCACTTCACGGCGCACACAGTCCTCCGGGCTTTCTCCCGCCTCCATCTTGCCACCCACGCCGATCCATTTATCTTTGTTGATATCCTTTTCCTTGCGGGTACGGTGCAACATCAGGTACTTTCCGTCCCGGAGCAGATAGCACAGAGTCGTATTCAGAAACATCTCATACTCCCGCTTTGGCCGAAATGATCCACGGTGCCGGCTGGTTTTCAAAAACATTCTTGGAAGTCAGCTTGGAAACCGCGATCTGAATGATCGTCACATCCGTAATGCCAAACCTGCTTAAGATATCCCGCATGCTTGCGGCCACCTTGAAATCCAGCGTATAGATCACAAATTCCATGTTGGGATTGATGCCCAGCAGGTATTCCAACTCATGCTCCAGGCTGGCGGATGCCACCAGCATCGTGGTATCCGGCACCGGCAGTTCCGCCATGGTATCCTCGCCCACGTGATCCACGATCGTCACATTGCGCAGGCCGAACTGATTCACATTTTCTTCCATGGTCTCACGGTCTGCCTGCTTGTATTCCACGGCGATCACCGTGCCCTCCCCGTTCATCATGGCCGCTTCCACAGCGATGGACTCGCCGGAGATCACACACAGATTCTTGCCCTCATGCACCTGCATCTTGGAGATCAGTACGGAACGGATCTCCGAACCTACATACTTTACAGAGCCGGAAGCAAACTTCTTGTTATCCATGCCAAACTTGATCGTGGAACGCGCATTGGGATTCAGTACGATCATGCCTGCAGACGCATTGATGCCGCGGTCGATCATCTCGGAAACCCTGTTGCGCTTGATCGGGCCTGCCGGTTCTGAGCCTTCATTATAGATCACTTCACACTCACCCAGTCCCACATCCCACATTTTATAAAAAATATCCGCATTGCCCGCCTCTGTAAAGACCAGCACACAGCGGTGCGCCTCTACTGTCGGGATCAGGTTTTTGTTCTTTTTGGTGATGTCCAGCAGTTTGACATGCTCTAAGTCGATGTCTGTATTCTCGGAAAAATACTGCAGCCATGAAATGATGTGCTTGTTGGAAAATAATTGATCTGCCATCTTGTAACCCCTTTTTTCTATATTTGTTGTGTCCGGCCGCGTTGCCGGAGCGATGATATAAACTACCTCATTATAACAAATACGGTGGCTTTCTTCAAGATACAGGATAAACGCAGGCAGGTTCTGAATGACACGTAAAAAACGGCGGCCTGCAACGGCCGCCGCTTTTCATCAATCGATCATTCAAACGATAACTTATTTATTCCCTGTTCCTGTCACAGCCCTTCGTGCCGTGATCGTCAAGGGTTTTGCCAATAAAAACTTTACCATCATTCGATGGCGATCAGTTTCTTCTCCGGGATCTTCTCGGCTTCCTTCTTGGGAATACTCAACTGCAATACACCATCCTCGAATTTTGCCTTTACTTCCTGCTCGGTGACTGCCTCACCGACATAGAAACTTCTGGTCATCGAACCCGCATAACGCTCCTGACGGATCAGTTTGCCCTTCTTGTCTTTCTCTTCCTTGTCCAGCCCCTTCGCAGCGCTGACGGTCAGATATCCATTCTCCAGAGAAAGGTTGATCTCGTCTTTCTTAAAGCCAGGCAGATCAATGTCTACTTCGTAACCATCGTCATGCTCGTGAACATCCGTCTTCATTACATTTGCCGCATGTTTCCCATACAGTTTACGATCGACATCCGGAAAATCCATCCGCGGGAAGTCCATCCAATCGTCCAAAAGTCTTTCTCCAAAAATACTCGGCAGTAACATAAGTCATCCCTCCTTCTACATAAAAACTATAAGTTATAGGTTTCATAAGCAAGGGGAAGGAGTGTTTTGATCCTTACCGGCTAGGGGATCTTTCTCTGTTTCCTTTGTTCTGGTTATGTTATACCCCTTATTGTTAGCACTGTCAAGAGGCGAGTGCTAAATTTGTGTGAACATTTTGTGAAAGCCTTTATTTACAGGATTTTCACAACTTATCTTTCTTTGTGAATATTCTCGTGCGGCGGAGCCGCCTGTCCGGTGTGGCGAGAGCCACATGTCCGGACTGACGGGAGCCACATACAAATATGCTCATACATTATTCCTTCCTTCATTTTCTTCAGGCGTTATAAATATCACTATCCCATTAACTATCCCAATCCAAAAAACTTTTTCATTATATGAAAATATTTGTACCTTAGCTGCTTTACCATCTTTCATAAATGCAAAGACAAAACTAAGTGCCTCATAAGCAACCCACATTCCTTCCAATGGATGCCTGAATATTTTCATATATCTTTCTGAAAACTTAAGATTATTATTAAGTTCCATCCAATCAACAAAATCACATTTATCTGCTGTATCAGTAGCAAAATAGTCATATGCTAAAGATTCGCTCATTTCGATATACTGATTATTCCGCGCGATCAGCGCATGCGCCGAAGTGCGTTCGGCGCATGGTGATTTCAGTTTAGTCATTGCTGACCGCAGTTCAGAGCAAGCCTTCAGGCATGTGAAAATATATGGCGCATATTTACATCACCGGTTTCA
>JAFUUX010000278.1 GCA_017471325.1 Lachnospiraceae bacterium
AGCGCAATAAATAATTGCGCTTACTATAACGCTCCGCGAGGATGCGCACGGATTTTGTAAGGAAATATGCCGCTTTCAGCGGCCAAAATCCGGCGCAGTAAACGACAAAACGAAAATAGTTTTGTCGTTTACTATATATTTTAGTTTACATAAATCAAAAAAGATGATATAGTATGCTGGATGAAAAATGTGAAAAAAAGAAAAAAAACAAAAGAAAGTATCGGACACCGCCTGCTGCGTTATGTGGGGCGTTTTTTCCTGTGGTTTTTCTGCACACTGGCCGTACTGCTCGCCGGTGCCTACCTTTTCTTTCTGTATATCAATAAAGGGCCTTCCGAGCATTTCCGGGATCTCTTTGTTACTTCCGCAATGGAATCCAGCGCGGGCGGCATACTGGCCCAGATCTATCTAAGTGATGAAGAGATCGACGCGATCCGGCAGCGCAATCAGGTAAGCGTCCTCACGGAAGTCACTGATCCCACACTGGTACATGTGCTGGCCGCTGATAAAGCGGAAGCCGCTGCCGCACTCCCTGAAACGGATGCTGCCGCAGAAACCCCGGTCGTGCTTCCGGCCGATCCCGATGGTGATGGGATCGAACTGCATGAGGTCCACGGCCCCATGTACAGCGGGAAAATGATGATCGTCCACGATCCTTCCCGTGTACATGTCTCTGCGATCAGCAATTTTACCCACAGCGGCGGCGGCTGGACTTTGCAGCAGCATGTAGAGAACAGCGGTGCCGTAGCCGGCATCAATGGCGGAAAATACGAAGATGCCAGCGGTCTGGGCATCGGCGGCTGGCCGGAAGGACTGGTCATCTCCAACGGGGAACTGCGCATGGGCGATCCGGGTGCCACTTATGGCGTATACGGCTTTACCGATGATAATGTGCTGGTCGTTGGAAATATGACTGCAGGGCAGGCGATTTCCATGGGTGTGCGTGATGCGGTCACTTTTGGCCCGGCACTCATTGTCAACGGAAAATCCGCCGGCTACCAGGGCATCGGCAGCGGTTTGAACCCGCGCACTGCGATCGGCCAGCGTGCCGACGGCGCCGTACTGCTTTTGGTGATCGAAGGACGTAAAACCTCATCTCTGGGTGCCGCCATGTCCGACCTGATCGAAGTCATGCAGGAATACGGTGCTGTCAATGCTGCAAATCTGGATGGCGGCATGTCCTCGTCCATGATCTATAACGGTGAAATGGTGGTTTCCAACTGTCAGTTGCGGGATGAACGGCGTATGCCTACCGCATTTGTGGTTTATCCGGCGGATGAAAACGGCATTACGGCAGATACCTCCCTACAGGCAGGTGCAAGATCAGAATGACAGATAACAAACGGAAAAAGAAAGCGGCTCCCAGGCCTGCGGAAAAAAAAGATTACAATGCCATCTTAAATGATGGCTGGGCGGATGATGTAAAACTGCATTATCCCGAACCGCGCCGGCGGCCGGAAGATGAAATGTTCGTCCGTGACCTGGACGATACCTCTCCGATCCCGCCTGTTTCCGATGAGGATCCTGAGGACTATCCGACTCCTGTCGTACAGCATATCCGCATCCATAAAAATACAGGGCAAAATGATGTTCCAAACGATCGTCCCGATGAAAAGCGAAGATCTGCCCGTAATACTGCCATAAAAAGGCCGGATCGGAAGTCCGGCAAAAAACGCCGGAAAAAGAATCAAGTTTCTGCTTTTCGCGTCTTTATGATCTTATGGCTGGGCGGGATCGCTATCGCCATGGGGATTGGTCTGTCGCATTTTTATGATTTTCTCTGCAAATATGAGGAAACTTACCAGGCTTCCCGTCCGATTCATGAAATGGATCGCTTATTTGATACCTACTTCCGTACAGCAGATATCGACAGCATCTACAATATGCTTTCTGCCAAGCCGGAACCCGGCCCGCTGGAAGATCTGGACGATGTAAAGCAGTATATGCGTGCCCTCCTCGATGGCAAGACACTCAGTTATAAACCCAGCGAAAACTATACCGATGAATTACCGGAATACTATATCGAGGCAGATGGTTATATCATCGCGAAAGCGTTATTCCGCAAAGATCCTACCAAAAGTCTGGATTATCAGTTTCCAATATGGTACTTATCCGAACTGGAATACTATACGCAGCCCGCAGAGAGTTTCCGCGCCACCGTTCCGGAAGGTTTTACCGTACTTGTCAACGGCATCCCCCTGGATGAAAACTATCTGACCGAGACAACGCAGGTATCCGCGGAACGTGAATTTTTTGAGCCCTATGCCGAAATCGCCGATTATAAAAGTTATGCCGGCAGCGGACTGTACCTGCCGCCGGAGGTCAGCATTCTGCGTGAGGACGGTACACCTGCCGAAAATGTGCAGGCAGATACGCAGACCAATACCTACAGCGCTGATTTCACACCTTCCCCGGAAGACCGCAAAGAAATGGAAGATTTTGCCATCTCAGCCGTGACCGCCTATGCACAGTATATCTCCCAGGATCTGTCAGACGCTGAATTAGAGAGGTATTTTACACCGGATAATATTTTCCTGTACTATGCGAAAAATAATTTCTCCAGAACATTCTACACAAAGCACAGCAGTGTCACCATTGAAAATGTGGAAATCAGGGATTTTACTGCTTACAGTGAGGATGCTTATTATGCAGAGGTCTATCTGGAACAATGGATGAAACTCTCTTATGGCGGTTCCGAACCGGAAGTGGTTCCTACGGATGCCCGTTTCTATATCGTGCGGTATAACGGACAATGGAAAGTAAACGGGATCAAATTCTGATGTGATTTCACAGGATATCCATAAAAACGGGGCTGTCCCACTAAAGCGGCAGCCCCGTTTACTGATCTCTCCGGTAACTGTTCAGAACTTTCCGTGTTCTGACAGTCTATTCCGTTCATGGTTTATACTGTTTCCGGGCGGTTGCTCACCTCGATCAACTGCTCCAGTGTTTTCATGGCTTTACCGGAATCAATGATCTCTGCCGCCAGTTTCACTCCTTCCTGCATATCCTGCGCTTTGCCGCCGATATATAAAGCAGCTCCTGCATTCATGAGTACGGCATTGCGTTTATGCCCCCCGGCACCGTTTAAGATATCCCGTGTGATCTGCGCATTTTCTGCCGGTGTGCCGCCTTTCAGTTCTTCCTTAGTGCAGCGTTCAAAACCAAAGTCCTCAGGTCTGATCACCGTGCTGCGGTACCATCCGTCCCGAATCTCGCTGATCACCGTGGGCGCGCTTAGGGAAATCTCATCCAGTTTATCCTGACCATACACTACCATCCCACGCTCTACGCCGAGATTCACCAGCACCCGTGCCAACGGTTCTACCAGATATTCATCATATACGCCCAGAAGATACTGTTTCGGACTGCCGGGGTTGGTCAGCGGCCCCAAAATATTAAACACGGTACGAAAGCCTAATTCTTTGCGGATCGCGCCTACATATTTCATAGAGGTATGGTACTTCTGCGCAAAGAAGAAGCACATCCCCACTTCTTTTAACAGTTCGATACATCTGGCCGGGCTCTGCTGGATATTTACCCCCAGCGCTTCCAGGCAGTCTGCCGTGCCGCATAAGGAAGATGCTGCGCGGTTGCCGTGCTTTGCTACTTTCATCCCGGCTGCAGCCGCAACCAAAGCCGAGGTCGTTGAAATATTAAAACTCTGTGCATTGTCACCGCCCGTACCGACGATCTCAAAAATATCCATACCGGTGTCCACTTTCGTCGCGTGATCCCGCATGGCTGCTGCACAGCCTGCGATCTCATCCGTGGTCTCGGCACGGGCGCTCTTTGTGGACAGTGCAGCAAGAAACGCCGCATTCTGCGTCGGTGTGGTTTCCCCGCTCATGATCTCATTCATCACATCATACGCTTCCTGATAAGTGAGATCACCCTTGTTGACGATTTTTACGATAGCTTCCTTGATCATGTTTTTTACCCCTTTCTTGAAATATGACCTTTTGACGAGTGCTATATCTGCTGTCCGGAAGATCCCCTGCATTCTCCATCGGAAGTGATCGCAAAAGAAAAATCCCTGACAGAAATATATGATCCTGTCAGGGACGGAAATCTTAAACTCCGCGGTGCCACCCTGCTTTACGGCCTGCGCCGTACTCTCTGCGGGATACCTGTATATCCCCGGCAACTGACGTATGCCCTCACGTTGCATAATACTCAGCCAGACAGCCTTTGTATGCACCCTCCGCGGTCCATTTGACGATCTGTTTCCTGCCTGCATCTCAGCGCCGCAGACTCTCTGTATGGGCATAACTGCCTTTATCTCCGCATCATCGGTTTGGCTATGAAATTTTCAATACTGCGGGTGGCCGGACTTGAACCGGCACGAGATTGCTCCCGAGAGATTTTAAGTCTCTTGTGTCTGCCTATTCCACCACACCCGCACAAATGGACCTTCAGGGACTCGAACCCGGGACCGACCGGTTATGAGCCGGTTGCTCTAACCAACTGAGCTAAAGGTCCGAAATTACTTTTTTATAAAAAAAGAAAGCCGATGATCGGACTCGAACCGATAACCTGCTGATTACAAATCAGCTGCTCTGCCAATTGAGCCACATCGGCATACAAAGGCTCGACTTTCTTTCATGACTCCAACGGGAATCGAACCCGTGTTACCGCCGTGAAAGGGCGATGTCTTAACCGCTTGACCATGGAGCCAAAACTCCCCGAGTAGGGCTCGAACCTACAACCCCGCGGTTAACAGCCGCGTGCTCTACCATTGAGCTATCGAGGAATATTTACTTTTCAAAGTATATAACCTTGAAAACCGAACACAGAAACTTCTTTATCCTTTTTCCCAAACCCTTCAAAAACAGCCTCTTTCAGGACAAGCCC
>JAFUUX010000279.1 GCA_017471325.1 Lachnospiraceae bacterium
AGGGCACGGCTGCCTGTTTTTCGGAGCAGTTCCTATGGGGTAAGGGGTTATGAAGGTATTATGGATCTGTAATCTGATGCCGGCATTTCTGGCGGATGAAGTGGACGGGAAAAGGACAAATAAGGAGGGCTGGATCGCAGGCGCTCTGGATGTCGTGCGGCGCTATGGCGAGATGGAACTGGCAGTGGCTTTTCCGGTCAGACATGATGAGGTGCTGCATGGTACTACGGAGGACGGCATCACCTATTATGGTTTTTATGAGGACAGCGATCATCCGGAGCACTATGATGCCTCTGTCGAATCGGCACTGGGCATGATCTGCGATGAATTCCGGCCGGAGGTGATCCACATCTACGGAACGGAATTTCCGCATACGCTGGCCATGCTGAAGGTGGCGGAGTGGCGGAAGCGTGCCATCGTGCATCTGCAGGGCGTTATGCGGGAGTGCGCGGAGGTATATCTTTCCGATCTGCCCAAAGAAGTGACGGAACGGGCCACGTTCCGGGATATGGTGCGCAAGGATAGCCTGTGGAGGCAGAAAGAAAAATATGAGCAGCGCGCGGCGAATGAGACCGAGGCACTGAAAATGGCAATGTATGCCTGCGGACGTACAGCATTTGACAAGGCTTTTTTGGAGAGCGTCAATCCGGAATGTACTTATTTTGCCATGAATGAGACACTGCGGGGCAGTTTTTACAGCGGGCAGTGGAGCGCGCAGAACTGCACACCCCACAGGATCGTGATGTCCCAGGGCAACATCCCCCTAAAAGGCGTGCACCACATGATCGAGGCCATGCCGGCGATACGGAAGGCGTATCCGGATGCGGAACTGTATGTGGCGGGGGATAATGTGGTACGGGATGCGGGCGTCGTGAACCGGCTGAAACTTTCCGAATACGGAAAATACCTGCGGGACCGCATGGAAGCGCTGGGCGTGCAGAATGCGGTACACTTTGTCGGACAGCAGTCGGAAACGCAGATGAAGGAACTGTATTTATCCGCGCAGGTCTATGTGCTGCCGTCCATGGTGGAAAACTCCCCGAATTCCCTGGGGGAGGCCATGCTGCTGGGAATGCCGTGTGTGGCTGCGCGGGTGGGCGGCATCCCGTCCATGGCAGAAGAGGGCAGTGAGGTGGCGTTCTTTACGGCAGGGCATGTGGAGGAACTGACGGAACAGGTCTTAAAGATACTGGGAGATCCGGCGTATGCGGAAGCATTGTCGGTGGCCGGACATAAGCGGGCAGCGCTGACCTTTGACAAAGAGGCAAATTACAGGATGCTGAAATGGATCTATGAAACGGTAAGCAGGGAGAATGGCTGAAGTAACGTTTATCACAAATTATCTGACGCACCATCAGCTTCCGTTCGCGCAGGAGATGAGAGCGCGGCTGGGAAACGGTTTTTGTATGGTAGTGACCAACGTTATGGAAGAGGAACGCATCCGTATGGGCTGGGCGCTGGATCCGGCAGCATACGATTTTGTGATTTCCTTTGATGAGCGGATGGACGAAGCGAAGGCGCTGGTACGGGACAGTGATGTCCTGATCTGCGGCAGCACGCACGTATCTTATATACAGGAGCGGCTGGATGCCGGGAAACTGACCTTCCGGTATTTTGAACGGCTGTACAAGACAGGGCGCATCCATGCGTTTACGCCAAAGGGTTATCTGAATAAATGGCGTGAGCATACCAGATACCGCAGGGCGCCGGTATACCTGCTCTGCGCAGGAGCCTATGTGCCGGCGGATTTTTCGCTTTTTTTTTCATATCCCGGGAAAATGCTGAAATGGGGGTATTTTCCGGAATTCCGGCCGGCGGCGGAAAGGGATTTGGACAGGCCGCGCGGGGAGTGCACGGAGATCTTATGGAGCGGCCGCATGATCGGCTGGAAGCATGCGGAGGATGCGGTGCACGCGGCGGGACTGCTGCGGGATGCCGGCAGGATCCCTTTTCACCTGACCATGATCGGGGAAGGCGAATGCAGGGAGGCGCTCATGCGTGAGATCCGTGAGGCCGGGCTGGAGGAACAGATCGAACTGCTGCCTTTTATGAAGCCGGACGAGGTGCGGCAGAGAATGCTCGCAAGCGATATCTATCTGATGAGCAGCAACTTTGAGGAGGGTTGGGGAGCCGTAGTGAATGAGGCCATGAATGCGGGCTGTGCTGTGGTAGCGTCCGCGGCAGCGGGTTCCGTGCCCTATCTCATTAAGGACGGGCAAAACGGCTTGATCTATCCGTGGCGGAAAAATGGCAGCGAGCGGGCAGGCTGCATCCGTGCGGCTGTGGAACTGCTGGCCGGCAAGGAGGCATTGCGCCGGCAGATGGGACGGGAAGCGTACAAGACGGTTCGTGATACCTGGAATGCGCATATAGCAGCGGAGCGTTTTCTGGCATTCTGCGAAGCGGTGCTGGCCGGAAAAAACATAGACTACGCTGACGGCCCCATGTCTTTGGCGGAAAGGATTACGCCGGCGGGGGGATATGCCTATTGCAGGGAGCGGGGAGCCCAATGCTCATAAGGAAACCGGAGATAAGGATATGCGTCTGACTTTTGTATCCAATTATTTCAATCACCATCAGAAACCCTTGTGTGAGGCTTTTGCGCACACACCGCAGGTGGAGTTTGTCTTTCTGCAGACAGAGCCCATGGAGGAGGAACGCCTGCGCATGGGCTGGGGACTTGATATAACCGCTTATCCGTATGTGCGGGTGTGGCAGCAGGATGAGGCGGCCGCGCGGGAAGCTGTGCTGAGCAGTGATGTGGTGATCTGGGGAGGTGTGGAGACAAAAGGACCGGAAAAGGCTCTGGAGGAACGCCTGGCGGCAGGAAAGCTGACCTTCCGCTACAGCGAGCGCATCTATAAAGAGGGACGGTGGAGATTTATCTCGCCCCGTGGTCTGAAACAGAAATATCATGATTTCACGAGATACCGGAAAGCACCGTATTATCTGCTGTGCGCAGGAGCGTATGCAGGTTCGGACTATGCGCTGGTGCGGGCATTTCCAAAGAAGAAATTTGTCTGGGGATATTTCCCGGAGACAAAGCGGTATGATTTTGATGAACTGATGGCAAAGAAGAGCACCGCAGGAGAGCCGGTGCGGCTGCTCTGGGCAGGCCGGATGATCGACTGGAAACATCCGGAGATTGCGATACAGGTCGCAGACCGGATGCTGCACGGCGCGCCGGGGATGGTGACGGATCTGCCGCAGAAAGTGAGAAAAAACGGCGGTTTTGTGCTGACGATGGCAGGCAGCGGTGAGATGGAACAGGAGCTGCGTCTGGCCGTTTTGGAAAAAGGCCTGGAACAGGTGGTGCGTTTTACGGGTTTTTTAAAACCGGAGCAGATCCGGGAGGAGATGGAGAGAAGTGATATCTTTTTATTTACGAGTGATGAAAAGGAAGGCTGGGGGGCAGTGCTGAACGAGGCTATGAACAGCGGATGTCTCGTGGTGGCCCGGCCGGAGATCGGGGCAGTGCCGTATCTTCTGGATCATGGATATAACGGGATGATTAACGGAAAAACAGGTTATTATCCCGCAATGACAGCCTGGCTGATCATGAACCGTGAAGAGTTCCGGAGGCAGGCCGGGAGGGCATATGATACGATCATAAATGCCTGGAATGCGGAAAATGCGGCGGCGCAGTTTTTGCGTGTGGCGGAGGAACTGCTGCGCGGAGGGACGTTTACCTATGCGGAGAAACTGCCGTTTGAAAACGGACCGACAGGCATGCTGCAGCCCATGTGCAGGGATCCGGAACTCCGGCCGCAGGAAGGCGCACGTTTTGCGCGGCGCTGGTAGGAACAGTTAAGGGGGATCCTATGGCAGAAACAGGACAGGAACTGATCAGCGTGATCATTCCCGTTTACAACAAAGAAGCATATCTGAAACGCTGTTTGGACAGCGTGCTGGCACAGACGCATGCGGATCTGGAGGTGCTGCTGGTAGACGACGGCTCTACGGACGGAAGCTGCGCGGTCTGTGAAGCATATGCGGCGCAGGATGCGCGCGTCAGACTGATCCGCAGGGAAAACGGCGGGGCATCCGCGGCGCGCAATACCGGGATTGAAGCGGCGCAGGGAGCGTATGTGGGCTTTGTGGATGCGGATGACTGGATCGAGCCGGGGATGTATGAGACGCTGCTGCAGGCCATCCGTGCAGGAAAGCAGGGGTGCCGCGTGGTGCAGCTGATGAGCCGGAATTATACGCCGGACGGCACTCTGGTAGTGCCGCCCCGGCGGGAGGACGGGGTATGTGAAGTGCTGTCGCCGGAGACGTATTTCCGTCAGCTGATCATGCATACCGGGGACAGTTCTTTCTGTACCAAACTGTTTCCGGGCGCCTTTATAAAGAAGTACCGTTTTGCGGAAGGAAAAAAGAATGAGGACTTTGAACTGCTGCTGCGGATGCTGCCGGAGCTGGGGGATGGAGTACTCAGTGTAGGGACGGTAGGCTACAATATCTCCTTAAGCGAGCAGAGCGCTACCAGAGGGACTTACCGGCAGGATCTGTATGAGGATATGATGTACAATGCTTTTACGGCATGCCGGATCGCCAGGGATCATTATCCGGAATACATCGAGGAGGGCAGGCGTTTCAGGCTGGTGCAGGCACTGGATTTTATGCTGCATATCCCTGTGGAGGAGATGCGCAGGGACAATGATTTCTATATGCGCATCGTGCGTTTTGTCCGCAGTGAGAAAAAGGAGATCCGCAAAAACCGTTACCTGGATGAAAAACAGCGGCAGTATCTTAAACTGCTGGCAGACTCGCCGCGCATGGTGCGCAGTGTGCACCGGGTGAGCATGCGGCTGCGGGGGATCGCGCAATGAGGATGGCCGGGAGCGGCTGTGTGGAGATCTATGAAAGACAGAATCTATGTATGCCATACATTTTATCATGTATATATCACGTTCCTGAAGGAACTGGCTCTGCCCAAAGAGCAGCAGGGCGGCGCGACCATGGTGCTGAGCCTTATGTCCAACAACTTTGCGGGACTGAAAGGCCGGCTGGAAAAACTGGGCTGTTTTGAGGAAGTATTGGAATACGATGAGAAGCGTCCGGAATTTTTTCCGGAACTGGCAAAGTATAAGACAGACCGCGGAAATATCGTGGCCAATATGTGGCAGCGGATCCGCTTCACAAAGAAATTTGCCGCATGCCAGGCACCCTTTGTCCCGACAGACTTCCGGGCGTATAAGGAGATCTATGTTTTCTGCGATTCCGATCCCATCGGGGTGTACCTGAATCAGAACAGGATACCCTACCATGCCGTTGAGGACGGACTGGACTGCTTAAAGACCCTGGACAGTGCCAGAGTGACCAACCGCGGACATTTTGGGGTGAAGGCGTGGTTTGCGGGGCACAACCTGATCCATATCGAGAACGGTTATTCCAAATACTGCATCGATATGGAGGTCAATGACCGCAGCGTGCTTCGCTATGATTATCATAAATATAAAGAGGTTCCCAGGCGTCCGCTGTATGAGCGACTGACACCGGAGGACAAGCAACTGCTGCTTGAAGCCTTTGTGGAGAACAAAAAAGAGATCGAGGAGCATATTGCGGAAGCCAACGCATCCGGCAGGGAAACGGTACTGATCCTGACCGATCCCCTGTGTGACCTGGATACCAGAAAGCGCATCATGGAAGACCAGCTGGAAATGTTCGGCAGAGACGCGGAGGGAAAAGAGACGCTGGTCTTTATCAAGCCGCATCCGAGGGATGTGCTGGAGTACGGGACACTGTTCCCGCAGTGTCCGCAGTTTGCCGCGACGGTGCCTATGGAACTGTTAAACTTTTTTGCGGGAATACGGTTTGACCGCGTGGTTTCGGTCTATACGGAACTGGCCGCGATCGACTTCGCGGGAGAAAAGATCCGCTTAGGCCATGACTTTATGGACAGATACGAACCAAAATCAAAGCACCGTTATGATGATATGATCTGAGGGGTATGAGGGATCTGCAGGGGCGGTTTGCTTATGGCGGGGGCATAGAAAATATTGGGTAGGAAATTTACAAAATGGGGAAGATACTGAAAAAACTGAATGTCCTGCTGGACGGGAAGCAGAAGCGTTTTATGATCGTGCTGCTGCTCATGATGCTGTTTGGAGCACTGCTGGAAACGGCCAGTGTGACCATCATCATCCCGGTGGTAACTTTGCTCATGGATGCAAATGCCGTGGAGAATAATGAGATCGTCGC
>JAFUUX010000280.1 GCA_017471325.1 Lachnospiraceae bacterium
ACGACAAAACTATTTTCGTTTTGTCGTTTACTGCGCCGGATTTTGGCCGCTGAAAGCGGCATATTTCCTTACAAAATCCGTGCGCATCCTCGCGGAGCGTTATAGTAAGCGCAATTATTTATTGCGCTTACTATAGATTTTTCGGACAATTGATCAGGAGGGAAAGATGAAGCATATTTTGATCGTAGATGATGACAGAGTCAATCTGGATTGTGCAAGGGCTACTTTGGGCGGACAGTACAAGATCACTGCCGTCATTTCGGGTGGGCAGGCCATGCAGTTTTTGGCAGCAAATCTGCCGGATCTGATCCTTCTGGATATCAACATGCCTTTTATGGATGGTTATGAAGTGATGAACCGTCTGAAAGCGGATGAGCGTACCAGCAGCATTCCGGTGGTATTCCTGACCGCGGAAAAGGATGAAGTGACGGAAAGCAGGTGCCTGGGGCTGGGGGCGGTCGATTTCATTCCCAAGCCGTTTATCCCCAGCGTGCTGATCGCGCGGATCGAGCGTGTGATGATGACGCTCGATCAGACCAAATCCTTAAAGCAGGAACTGAACGAGGTGAAAGACCAGTCGCAGCGGGATGCCCTGACAGGACTGTGGAACCGTGCGTATACCACGGAAACGGTAGAGAAAAAGTTATCGAAGGGGGAGAAGGGTGCCTTGTTCATGCTGGATATGGACAACTTCAAAGCCATCAATGATAATTACGGCCATGATGCAGGTGATAAGACGCTGCTGATGCTGGCAGATACACTGCGCACCTATACCGATCCGGATGATATCGTCTGCAGGATCGGCGGGGATGAATTTGTGGCGTATATTTCCGGGCAGACAGACAGGGGCGCATTGAGCAGCAAGGCGGGAGCGATCCTTACGGATATCTGCAGGAAACTGAAGGAGAGCGGGATCGAAACGAATTCTTCCGTATCCCTTGGCATCGCGATAGCTCCGGATGATGCGGAGGATTTTGAAAAACTCTATAAGTCGGCAGATAAGGCGCTTTACTATGTGAAGCAGAACGGGAAGAATCATTTTCACTTCTTCAGCGAGGAGAATACACTGGCAGCTGCGGGGATGAGTGAGATCAAAAACCTTTCCGCGCTGCATGATGAGATGCAGCGGGCAGATACTTTTGCGGGCTCTTTCCTGGTGGATTTCCATAATTTCCGCTATATCTATGACTTTATGCACCGCCAGGCAGAGAAGAGCGGTTATCCGGCTGTCATTCTGGTGCTGAACCTGGTTCCGGAGCAGGGCTTTTTGCCGGGAAGCGATGCGCAGGACAAAGCCATGGAGATCCTGGAGCATGTAACGGCCAAGGGACTGGGCAGAAGGGATGTCTGCGCAAGGTATTCCAACCGGCAGTTGATCGTTATATTGCCGGAGGCTAACGTTGAGGATACGAAATCCCTGGTGAACAGCATTTCCGGAGAGTACGAGAGCAAAATGAGGGATGGCAGGATACATCTGTTCTTTGATGTGGCGGAATTAAAATAAGCATTCAGGTTAGTAACCTATGGAAAAAGATAATACATTGGAAATACACCTGATCATGGTGGTGTCGTATACCTTTCTGGCACTGTTCATGATCCTGGAGATTATAATGCTAAAGTGGGAATTGTGGACAATTCCCCTTTTTCTGTGTGGAGTGGTTGCGATCTGGCACATCCATGTCCGCCAGCGTATGCCGGAAAACACGCGTTTTCTGATCTATTCGGTTCTGACGCTGGTCATGTTGTTTTTCTTTGGCGTCCATGAGGAGCAGTTTTATGAGATGCCGGTTCTGATACTGTTCTGTTTTGGGCTGTTTGCGCTGACCGATTATGAATATGTATTCCTGCCGGGCTGCCTGGTCTATTTTGTGCAGCTCATCTGGCATATCGTAGTGACCGGAACTGTAGGCATGACCATGTCTGCAGAGGAATGGGCAAAGGTCATCCTGGCAGTCTGCATCGTGCCGGGCGGCGCGGCGATCGGAAATTACGCGATCCAGCGGAGAAGAAAAGGCAAAAAGATCTATCTGAAAGTGATCGGTGAGATGGAGGAGTTTAACCGCCGGAGTGAGGATTTTTTGACCAATGTATCCCATGAACTGCGTACACCGATCAACGCAGTGACCGGTATTACCGCGGTGATGCAGCAGAAGGAAGAGGACGAAGAAAAGAAAAACAATCTGATGGCGGTACAGCAGGCCGGAAGACGCCTTTCAGATCAGATCGGGGATATCCTGGATTATACGGAGATCGATACGGGCCGGCTGAAACTGAGCCGTGAGCCGTATATGCTTTCGTCCCTGATCAATGACCTGATGATGGAGATACAATTGATACAGCAAGGCGCCACTTCCGAACTTGTAGTGGATGTGGATCCGCGGCTGCCTTCCTCACTGATCGGTGATGGGGCAAAAATGCGGAAAATACTGCGGCATCTGATCGACAATGCCCTGAAATTTACCAGGAACGGCGGTGTATATGTACGCCTTTCCGGCAGAAGCAAATCTTACGGCATCAATCTTTCCATCGAAGTGCACGATACCGGTATCGGTATTTCCGAAGAACAGAAGCAGCGGATCCTGAATCATTTTTACCAGGCAGATGCGGGCAGGGCGCGCCGCAGCGGCGGTATGGGACTGGGGCTTGCAGTGGTGCAGGGCCTGGTGAGTGCCATGGGCGGCTTTATACATATCCGGAGTGAAGAAGGGCACGGGACAGTGGTGCGCATCAGCATACCGCAGGAGGTGGCAGAGTCAGAGCCCTGCATGCGTGTGGAAAAGAATAAGGAAGTCAGTGCGGTCTGCTATCTGCAGCCGGAAAAGTACAGTACGCCTGAAGTGCGGGATTATTATAACCAGATGCTCAAGCATCTGGATGAGGGACTGGGCGTGCGGCTGCATTACTGCCGTTCCATGGAGGAACTGCAAAAGACCAGCCATGCATTCGGGCTGACACATTTGTTTATCGGGCAGGAGGAGTATGAAGAGAACCAAAAGCAGCTTGCGGAAATGGAGATCGGGAACAATCTGATCATCTTTACCGGGGATAGAAACTGGCGGCCGGACCGGGAAAACGTCCTGACACTGCCCAAGCCGTTTACCGGTTTTATGATCGCCCAGATCATGAATGAATGTCTGAATGAGGATACGCAGCAGAACGGAAATGCAATGCGGCTGCGCTGCAACGGTATCAAGGCCCTGGTGGTGGATGATGATGCCATGAACCTGGTGGTGGCAAACGGTATTTTGAAAAGTTACGGCATGGAAGTCGAAACAGCGGACAGCGGTCTTGCGGCCCTTAAACTGTGCGAAGAAAAGATGTATGACATTATCTTTATGGATCACATGATGCCGGAGATGGACGGTGTGGAAACGATGCACCGGATCCGCAGGAATTCGGCGGGGGCAGAGGGCAACCGGCTGATCATTGCCCTGACGGCAAATGCCGTGAGCGGTGCCAGGGAGATGTTTATCCGGGAGGGCTTTGATGAATTTGTATCCAAGCCGATCGAACCCATGGTGCTGAACCGTGTGCTGAAAAAACTGCTGCCGGCATCGGCATTGGTTTATGAAAAAACGGAGCAGGCGGATGAGACAGTCAAAACAGTAAAAACTGAAAAATCTGAAAAAACCGAAAAAAGCATGCAGGATACGGAATCGGCGGCATCCGTGGAACAGGCGGCGGAGGAAGCGCCTGCGCCGGATTTTGTGGAGTATCTGAAAGCGGATGGCTGTAATACGGATCAGGCGCTGATCTTCTGTGGCTCTGACAAAGCGTTTTATGAGAAACTGCTGCGGCACTTCATTGAAGAGGGAGAGGGAAAACGGGAAAAGATCAATGGCTATTTTACGGCAGAGGATTGGGAAAACTACCGTATTCTGGTGCATGCCTTAAAGAGTACGGCCAAAACCATCGGCATGGATACCCTCTCGGAACATGCGCGTCTGCTGGAGATGGCAGCGAAAGAGGATGATACGGATTACATCAAAAAGAATAATGATGAGGTGATGAAGGAGTATCAGGAATGTACTGTACGCATCCTGGAGGTATTACCGAAGGCAGAAGAGGAGAAGAAAGAAGAGGCTTCCCAACTGCCGGCGCTGGATGTGCAGGCTTACAAAAACTATCTGCAGCAGTTAAAGGACAGCATCGAAAGTTTTGAGCAGGATAAAACAGAGCAGATCCTTGGTGAACTGAAAGCGTAAGAGTTTGATGGCACACGGGTAGAGGAACTGCTGCGAGAGGTGCAGACAGCGGTGGAAAACTATGATGTAACGGCTGCGGCAGAGCGGTTGGCGGGAATGATCGGGGGGCTGGCATGAAAAGGATCCAGAGACTGATAAGACAGCTCATAGATATGGAACTGAATTCGGAGATCGACCTGAAACTGCGTCTCTTCTTTTTGCTGACCGTCGGTGCAGTGACAGCGCTGTTTATCGCCTTTCTTACCAACCTGCTGCTTGGCGAGTCTTTTATCGTGCTGCTGGTACAGGGCGGCGCCATCATCGTTTCACCGATCATACTCGCCCTGACCGTGAAAAGAAAGAATCCGAGGCTCGGAGTCCTGCTTCTGGTATTGATGCTGATCCTGGTGCTTTTGCCTGTTTCTTTCATTTATAGCGGCGGCGTATATGGCGGTACCCTGTTTTGGTGTATATTTGCTTTTCTTTATATCGGGCTGGTGGTGAACGGGAAGGAACGTAATGTGCTGCTGGGGATCCTGATCCTTGAACTTCTGGCAGGGTATTATGTTTCTTATTTCTATCCGGATCTGATACGTGCGCATACGCAGGAAATGTTTTTTGCGGATTCCCTGTCGGCCATACTTCTGGTCGGGATCGGCACTTACGCGACAGCGCAGATCCAGAACAGTTTTTTCTGGAGGGAACAGAAACTGGCCAGGGAGCGCAGGCAGGAGATCGAGGATCTGAACAAGGCGCAGAACAGATTTTTTTCCAGCATGAGCCATGAGATCCGTACACCGATCAATACGATCATCGGTCTGGATGAAATGATACTGCGGGAGGATATTTCCGAGGAAGTGGCAGAGGATGCAAGGAATATCCAGTCGGCAGGAAAAATGCTGCTGGCACTGATCAACGATATCTTGGATATGTCCAAGATGGAGATGGGCAAGATGGATATCGTACCGGTATCTTACGATGTGGGCGCGATGCTCTCGGAGATCGTCAATATGATCTGGTCAAAGGCAAATGAAAAGGGGCTGGAGTTTTATATCGATGTGGATCCGGAAATGCCCAGTATGCTGTTTGGAGACGAGATGCGCATCAAGCAGATCCTGATCAATCTGCTGAATAATGCCGTGAAATATACCAGGGAGGGTTCCGTCCGTATGTCCATTCACGGAAAGCGGAATGCGGCAAATACGGTAACCGTTACCTATTCCATCGAAGATACCGGCATGGGGATCAAGAAAGAGAGCATCCCTTTCCTGTTTGATGCATTCAAGCGGGTGGACGAAGAGAAGAACCGCTATATCGAGGGCACCGGACTGGGGCTTTCCATTGTGAAGCAGCTGGTGGATCTGATGGGCGGTGAGATCAGCGTAAACAGCATCTATACCAGGGGATCCACTTTCCTGGTCACGCTGGAGCAGGAGATCGTGGACGGGAAGGCTGTCGGGAAACTGAACCCCGGTAAATGGCATTCCCGGAAAGAGAAAGAGCAGTACCATCAGAGCTTTGAGGCACCGCAGGCGCATGTGCTGATCGTGGACGACAATATGTCCAATCTGATGGTGGCTGCGAAACTTCTGCGGGATACAAAGGTACAGACGGAAATAGCAGAGAGCGGGGCGGAGTGTCTGGAAAAGACCCTGACGCAGCATTTTGATGTGATACTGATGGATCATCTGATGCCGGAGATGGACGGGATAGAGTGTCTGCATGAACTCAGGGAGCAGCCTGGCGGACTGAACCGGAATACGCCGGTGGTCATCCTGACAGCCAATGCCGGCGGCGAGCATCAGGCGCTGTATGAGAGAGAGGGGTTTGACGGGTATCTGGTGAAACCGGTCAGCGGCGCCTTGCTGGAGGCAGCGCTGCTCAAACTGCTGCCGTCCGATATGGTGAAAATACAGAATACGGAGGAGAGGCCGGAAGAGGAGCAGGAAAACAGTATTATACAGGATGTGAGGCGCCGGGTGCCGCTGCTGATCAGTACGGACAGCGTGTCCGATCTGCCGGAGGAGGTGGCGCGGCGCATGCAGATCTCGATCCTGCCGTATCAGGTGCATACGGATAAGGGGACCTTCCTGGACGGTGTGGAGACGGAAACGGATGCCGTGCTGCTGCACATGAAACATAGCAAGAAAGGCGTGCGTACCGAATCCCCTACGGTGCGGGAGTACGAAAACTTTTTTGCGGATCAGTTGGCGCATGCGCAGAATGTGATCCATGTGGTCATGGCCAGACAAAGCAGCAATGCTTATGCCAATGCGTGCGAGGCGGCGAAGTCTTTTCATAACGTAACGGTGGTGGATTCCGGGCATTTATCCAGCGGCGTGGCCCTGATGGTCATGGAGGCCAAGACAAAGGCTGTGAGCAAAAACATGAGCACGGGGGAAGTGGTGAAGTATCTGGAAAGGCTGCGTGACAGGATGCAGACCAGTTTTATCCTGGAAAGCACAGAGTACCTTACAAGAGCCGGACGGCTTTCGCCCAGTGTAGACCGCTTTTCCCAGGCATTTATGATGCACCCGATCATTGTGGTGCGTGAAGGCGTGATGAAGGTACGCAGCATACAGGTAGGACAGCGGGAGCGGGCATGGAGATCTTATATCAGCAGTTGTCTGCGCTATCCGGAGCAGATTGACCGCCGGGTGCTGTTTATCACTTATTCGCAGTTGGAAAAGGAACAGTTGGAGTGGATCGGAAAGACGGCAAGCGGTTTCGTAAAGTTTGAGAAGATCTATTTCCAGAAAGCGTCCCCTGCGATCAGCATTAACTGCGGGCCGGGAACTTTCGGCCTGATCTTCATGCGCAAACTGGGCGGGGTATAAAGAGCGTGTTCGGGCGAAAAAAGAAAGTCCCAAAAAACTATGATGTACAGAATCAGAAGCCGGTACTGCGCTGCAGCATCTGTAACGGGGAGCAGGTAGCCGGCTTTAAGGATCTGCGGACGGGAAAGTTTGAGGAGATCTGCCTGATCCGCACGCCCAAAGAACTGGAAGCATTTCTGGCAGAGTACGGGCTGGATGCCATAGAAAAAGAATACTAAACGACAGGATGGAAAACGAAAGGAGCGGACGCCTTGAAAGTCGAGTTGCAGCATCTGACGAAAATATTTCCGGGCCGGGACAAAAAGAACCCGGTGGATGTGACCGCAGTAAATGATATGAACTTTGAGATCCCGGACGGGAAACTGGTGGGGCTGCTGGGGCCTTCCGGCTGCGGCAAGAGCACGGCGCTGAATCTGATCAGCGGCCTGGAGGTGCCCACGGAAGGACGCGTTTTTTTTGGTACGGATGATGTGACGGAACTGCCGCCGGAACATAGGGGGATCGGGCTGGTCTTTCAGAGTTATGCGCTTTATCCGCATCTGAACGTGCGGCAGAATATACGTTTCCCGCTGGAAAACCTGAAAGGGGAGCAGAAGATGAGCCGCGAGGCTATGGAGGCAGCGGTACTGGAAGCAGCCAGGGTAGTGCAGATCGGGGATCTGCTGGATCGTAAGCCGGCAGAAATGTCCGGCGGGCAGCAGCAGCGCGTGGCGATCGCCCGGGCATTGGTGAAGAAGCCAAAGGTGCTGCTTCTGGATGAGCCCCTGTCCAATCTGGATGCCAGACTGCGCCTGCAGACGCGGGAAGAGATCCGCAGGATACAGAGGGAGACCGGCATCACGACGGTATTTGTCACCCATGACCAGGAAGAGGCCATGAGCATCTCGGATCTGATGGTGGTGATGAAAGAGGGGAAGGTGCAGCAGATCGGACCGCCGCAGGAGATCTATGACAGTCCGGTGAATCTGTTTGTGGCGAAATTTCTGGGGACGCCCCAGATCAATATCTTTGAAGGAAAAGTGCAGGATGAGCGTCTGATCATCGGCGTGGATGACCTGATGCAGATAAAGGCTGTACCGGATCGGAAAGTGCTGGTGGGGATCCGGCCGGAGGGATTTATCCTGAAAGAGTCAGGCGCATTCCGCTGTACGCCGGAAGCAGTGGAAGTGATGGGGCGTGACAGCAGCATTGTTTTCGGGCATATGGGCAGCGTGACGGTTCAGCCCAGGGCGATCATTGATTCGGACAACCCGCTGGCAGGACAAAAGGATCATATCTGCTTTGATGTGAAACCGCGGAAAGTATTTTTATTCGATCCGGACAGCGGAGAAAGGATCTCGTTCTTATGAAACGCAGACAACAATGGCGGGGCTGGCTGTATCTGTTGCCGGCGGCGCTCTTTCTGGGCATTTTTTTGGTATATCCGCTGATCGATGTGCTGATCTATTCTTTGGAGGAAGGCTATAACTTTGCATCCCGGAGTTATGCGGGCACAGGACTTTATAATTATTCCTATGTGCTGCATGATCCGTATTTTATCCAGGCACTGAAGAACACCTTTCTGATCGTGATCATTACGGTGCCGGTCTCTACAACGCTGGCGCTTCTGATCTCTCTGGCATTAAGCAGGATCACGGCGCTGCGGCAGTTGTTTCAGACGGTATATTTCCTCCCTTATGTGACAAATATGCTTTATCCA
>JAFUUX010000281.1 GCA_017471325.1 Lachnospiraceae bacterium
ACGACAAAACTATTTTCGTTTTGTCGTTTACTGCGCCGGATTTTGGCCGCTGAAAGCGGCATATTTCCTTACAAAATCCGTGCGCATCCTCGCGGAGCGTTATAGTAAGCGCAATTATTTATTGCGCTTACTATAAAAAAGTATTTTTGGATCGATAGACAGTTTTACAGATTTTCAGATCAAAAGGAGGCACATACAATGGTAAACGAAAGAAGACCGGATGATATGCAGCGCATCACCACGCCGGAGCTGGCGGAAGCGTACATCGAAGAGCAGATCGCGGCGCTGCGGGAACAGATCGGTGATAAGAAGGTACTGCTGGCACTTTCCGGCGGTGTGGACAGTTCCGTGGTAGCGGCTATGCTGATCAAGGCCATCGGGCAGCAGTTGGTCTGCGTGCATGTGAACCATGGCTTATTGAGAAAGGGAGAGCCGGAGCAGGTGATCGAGGTATTCCGTGATCAGATGAAGGCAAATCTGGTGTATGTGGACGCCACGGACCGTTTCCTGGATAAACTGGCAGGCGTGACCGATCCGGAGACAAAGCGCAAGATCATTGGTGGAGAATTCATTGAAGTATTTGCAGAGGAGGCAAGGAAACAGGACGGCATCGAGTTTCTGGCGCAGGGCACCATCTGGCCGGATATCCTGGAGAGCGAGGCGGGCATCAAGGCACACCACAATGCAGGCGGCCTGCCGGAGGATATGAAGTTTGAACTGGTGGAGCCGGTCCGTATCCTGTTTAAGGATGAGGTGCGTGTGGTAGGAAAGCAGTTGGGCCTGCCGGACAATATGGTATACCGCCAGCCGTTCCCGGGACCGGGACTGGGCGTGCGCTGCCCGGGCGCGATCACCAGGGACCGTCTGGAAGCAGTACGTGAGTCTGATGCGATCCTGCGCGAGGAGTTTGCAAAGAACGGACTGGAAGGCAAGGTATGGCAGTACTTTACGGTAGTACCGGACTTTAAGTCCACAGGCGTAAAAGACGGAAAGCGGACCTTTGACTGGCCCTGCATCATCCGTGCGATCAATACCACGGATGTGATGGAAGTCACGGTAGAGCATCTGTCTGACGAACTGATCGATCATCTGGTGCAGCGGATCATTTCCGAGGTGCCGGGCATCAACAGGGTGCTGTTTGATTACACCCCGAAGCCGCCCGCAACCGTGGAATATGAGTGATTTTTTCTTAAAAAGAACCCGGTATTTATGCGGGCTGCAAGCATATTATAGTAAGCGCAATTATTTATTGCGCTTACTATAAAAGACCATACTGATTCATATTGGATGGAGAATCGGTAAGATCTTATAATGTATGATATATATAAGTATTACTTTGCGTAAAAATAAGCGAAACATAGAAAGGAGACGCTGATAATGTTCAATATGCACCATATCAGACATAATCGTTATAGCAGCTCCTTATTATGTTTTATTATCGTATGTATTCTGGTTGTATGTGCTGTCAATGAGAGACCGGAGTTTGAGAAGCTTTTATATTCGGATTCGAATACCTCCAGTTCGATATCATTGCCGGGGAATGAGTTTTATGAGATTGTTTCTGACGAAATAACCAATTATTCGGTAATTAAAAGTATTGTTTCAAAGAAACCTGTTGCCGGAAAAACCATCGGTCCCAGGGAGCAGTTGACATATGCTGTAATAGGTGGTCTGTTTATACTAGTCGGTATATGTGTATTCTTTCTGCTGTATTTCTTTAGAGAGTTAACAACAAGTCATCATTTTATCATTACTTATATCCATAATCTGGATGGAATGAAACCCTAATCTCAATTAAATACGTATAGTAAACGACAAAACTATTTTCGTTTTGTCGTTTGCTGCGCCGGATTTTGGCCGCTGAAAGCGGCATATTTCCTTACAAAATCCGTGCGCATCCTTGCGGAGCGTTATAGTAAGCGCAATTATTTATTGCGCTTACTATAACATGTTGTCGGGTGAGCGTAGGATACGTTTGCCTTGTTTTGCTATGGAAAAAAGAGATGGAGGTTATCATGAATCAGATATTTTCTTATATAATTTTTGGACTTATGGCTATTATGGGCGGCGGCTCTTCGTTGTTTATAGTAATTTCGTTACCTGCGGTGATCATATGGAAAATATGTCGAAAGATCAAATACGGTTATAAGATCACAGACTGAGATTCCGGAGGCAAGAGAAATGATATCAAACATAATAGTAGGAATAGTGTGTGTGATAGTTATAGCGGCAGGTGTTTTTGGCTGGTGGTGGGAAAATGGAGGAGCTTATCAGGATAGTAAAAAAGATGAAGAAAAACCGGAAACCAAAGATAATGAGTCAGAAAGGATAGAGAAAGATGAGAAAAACTAAGATCGCACGTATGCCTTGGACCTTTTGGGGGCTAAGGGCAGGGAGGACATCGTGCTTATCAGAGGACCGGCAGGCAGCCGGACGGGACCAACATTTTGCGTCTGGAAACAGTAAAGCGGAGGGAGGATCGTTTTTATGCATATTTTGATACAGATCATGTTTCTGGCAGCGGGTTTTGTATGTCTGGTCAAGGGTGCTGACATATTCGTAAGTGGAAGCTCAGCTCTCGCCAGGAATTTTAATGTTCCGGGGCTGATCATCGGATTAACGATCGTTGCGCTTGGGACAAGTGCACCGGAAATGGCAGTCAGTACAGTTGCAGCGTTTCAAGGTTCAAACGAGATCGCACTCAGTAACGTTGTAGGCTCCAATATTTTTAATCTGTTGGGCGTTCTCGGAATGTGTGCGATCATTTATCCTCTCCCGGTTGACGGGATTGTATTAAAGCGGGATTTCCCTTTTGCAATTATAACCACTATATTGCTGCTTTTTGTATCCTGCGGCTCAATGCTGGCAGACGGACAATTTATCGAATACAGCATGAATCGAGAGGTGGCTGTTGTGTCGCGACCTGTGGCATTCATCCTTGTAGTAATGTTTATTGGGTATATTGTTTTTCTGATCTTAAAAGCGAGGAAGAATCCTTCTGAAGATGATAAAAACGGTAAAGAGCCTATGTGGAAGTGCTTACTGTATATTGTGATCGGACTTGTGCTGATCATTGCCGGAGGACAGATTGTTGTAAACAGCGCAAAAGAAATTGCCAGGGCAGCCGGTATGACAGAGACGCTGATAGGGCTTACGATCGTGGCTATCGGAACATCCCTTCCGGAACTGGTCACATCTGCAGTTGCTGCCAGAAAGGGAGAAACCGGTATGGCGATTGGAAACGTTATTGGTTCTAATATTTTTAATCTTCTGTTCATTTTGGGTATTTCGGCATTGATCCATCCTGTATCGATCAATATGGCATCTGTATATGACTTAATGATACTCGTAGTGGTCAGTGGAATATCTTATATATTTGCCTTTACCTCGAGGAAAATTGCGCGTGGCGAAGGAATATTTATGCTTATGATTTATGTTGCAGATGTTGTATTTGCAATACTCAGATAATAAAATGATAAAGATCGAAAACAGAGATACTTTTTAGTTATACGAAAGGGGGGCGATAATGTCAAAAACAAGAACAAAAATTTCATTAAGAAGTACATTGAAGGAGATCAGGCCGGTTAATATCTTCATGCTTTTTATTGCGGGGATTATAAATTCTTTTGGCGTTACAGTGTTTCTGTTTCCGGTGAAGCTTTACGATAGTGGTATATCAGGCTTATCAATGCTGCTGGATCAACTGACTCCGGATTATTTAACGCTCTCACTTTTTCTGATCATTATCAATGTACCGATATTTGTTTTTGGTCTTAAGAGACAGGGAGTTACTTTTACCATATATTCGATTTTTGCCGTAACGGTTTACTCACTTGCATCGTTTATGATCATGGATGTACTTCCGGTTGATGTTTCGTTTATTTCACCTCTTGCGGGATCGGATTTGTTGCTGTGTGCTGTTTTTGGCGGAGTAATATCCGGTGTGGGAAGTGGTATGACAATCCGTTTTGGAGGAGCGATCGATGGTATCGATGTTCTTTCTGTGATATTTGCCAAAAGAATAGGCATATCCATCGGAACATTTGTGATGCTGTTTAATACTCTTCTGTACACAATATGCGGGATCGCAATTCAGAACTGGATTTTGCCTTTATATTCTATTGTTACATACTATGTTGGGTCAAGAACCGTGGATTATATCACGGAGGGGTTTGATCGGGCAAAATGTGCGATGATCGTTACGGTTAAGGCAAATGAGATATCGGATGCCTTGTCTGAGCATTTTGAGTCGAGTGGTACCATTGTAAAGGCAATCGGTGGATACTCAAAGGAAGATAAGGAAATTATTTATTTTATAGTGAACCGCTTTCAGATCAACAAATTGAAAAATATAGTGCATGATATAGATAAGGGTGCATTCATTTCACTGCAGGATGTGGCTGATATAATAAAAAATCATGAATGAAATGTGTAAATGGCTTGCATGATCTGTGTATTAACAGCAGCAATCTCGGTGTAGACGGAGTGGTGGACATAATAGAATTGCTGGTAAAAAGAGAATTAAGCAGTAGAGAAGCTTTGCTGTAAAATTTACATACAAATTTTGTTGTAATCCAGAGAGTCTGATGTTAAAATGACCTAAAGAGTGGAGGTGCTATTATGCCTAATATCAAACCGATTTCCGATCTTAGAAACTATACCAGTGTTGTCAAAGAGGTAAACTATGGCAATCGTGTATATCTTACCAAGAATGGTCATGGTCAGATCGCGATGATAAATATGCAGGAGTTGGATGATCTGGAAAAACAGCTTGCATTATACAGATTTCAGATTGAGATGCAAAAGGGAGAACGGTCCATAGCGACGGAGGGTACTATATCCTCTAAAGAACTTAGAAAAGAACTGGGGATATAGTTTATGAAGAAAGTTGAGTATTCCCAGCTCGTTAAAAGAAAGCTCCTGAAAGTCAAGACGGAGCTTACGGAGGAGTATGGTGAAGAGAAGGCGAAAGAAATACTGACAGCCATGGCGGATCATGTAGATATGCTGGGGCAACATGAAGAAAGCGGTGTCAGTATATCCCGTATGTATGACATAGATACTGATTATTGGTATTTATTCACGAATCACAATTATTTTATCTATAGGATTGAAG
>JAFUUX010000282.1 GCA_017471325.1 Lachnospiraceae bacterium
CATGATGTCATCCGGGAGCAAAAGTTCCTCCTCCTGCAGGGTTTCCTCCGTTTCCGCATTGTTCACGGCAATGCGCATGCCGACGATCTCGGCCAGCATCCCAAAGATCTCCTGCCGGCCGATCTCCGCCTGCAGTTCTATCATCATATCCCGGTCGAACTGTTCCCCGAAAGACTCTGCCTCCGCAGCAGCCGCCTCCATGCGCTGCGCCGCCGAAAAGCCCCTGGACAGCAGCCGCCCAACCTTCTCATCCGCGATCTGCCAGCCGTTTTTTTCCGCCAGTTCCAAAAAATCCGATACCGTATCTGCCGTGATCATCAAATCCCTCCGCTATCTCTTATCGTTGTCTATAAACTCCAGCGCACCGATCGCCACACCGGCAAACACTAATATATACAGGATCAGGTTTCTCCAGCCCCACCTTCTTTGCCCTTCCTGTATGTTAATTACATATCCCACTGCTGCGATCCATAGTACTGCAGGCACAGCATCGTGATATCATCAAACTGCTCCGCTCCTGCCGTAAAGGCAGAGATCCCTTTGGACAGGCTCCGCACCACATCCTGCGGATAAACTGCGGCAAAACTGTTCAGCGTATGGATCAGCCGCCCTTCCCCGAACAGATTGTCCGCCGCATCGCTGGCCTCTGTGACGCCGTCCGTATACACCAGCAGCGTGTCCCCCGGATACAGTACAAAGACATGCTCCTCAAAGGGAATCCACTCCATGACCGCCAGCGGCGGGGAATGCTTGTACGCCACCAGTTCAAATACGCCGCCTGCCCTGCGCACAGCCGGATGCTCATGCCCCGCATTGGACACCTGCATCTCGCCTGTGGATATGGTCAGGATCGCCAGCCACACGGTCACAAAGAGGGATGCCTCATTATTCAGGCAAAGCTCCTGGTTGACATCCGTCAGGATCTGCCCCGGTGAGCCGCCCTGCAGCGCCCGGTTTTTGATCAGCGTCTTGGTGATCACCATAAACAGGGCTGCCGGCACGCCTTTTCCGGAAACATCCGCCATGACCATCACCAGATGATCCTCATCCAGCAGGAAAAAGTCGTAGAAATCACCGCCTACCTGCCTCGCCGGACGCATTTGGGCATAGAGGTCAAATTCCTCCCGCTCTGGGAATGCCGGAAAAATGGACGGCAGCATATCCGCCTGGATCTGCGTAGCGACATTCAGTTCCGTATTGATCCTTTCTTTTTCGGCCGTGATGCGGCTGTTCTCCCGTATGAATTCCCTGGTGCGCAGGGAAAGCTCCGCGACCGACTCTGCCAGCGCCTCCACCTCGTCTCCGGTCCTGTAGATTTTTTCCATCTCAAAGGCCGGGTTTTCCGCACTGATCTCTGCCATGCGCCTTGCCATGTGGTTCAGCGGGTGCACGATCCGCTTTGCCAGAAACAGTGCCGAAGCAAGTGCCACAAGGCAGGCTACTGCCAGGATCAGAAAGATCACCTGTTTCGCCGTCTTCAGTCCGCCATTCAGCGCCTCCGCTGCCACCGCCTGGTTGTTGCGGTATCCCTGCTTTAAAACTTCCGCCGGTGCCTGCGTGGCCGCTTTCTCCACCACATTGACCACGGCCCAGCCAACGGTCTCGATGCGGGCGCCCGACATATAAAAGCTTCCTTCTTCACATTCCACTTCCTGCACCGCCGTCAGGCCGGATAAGGATGCCCGGATGACCGTTCCAAGCTGCTCCGATGCATTTTCCCGCAGATCCCCGGCCTCAGCACTTTGCTTCGCCGCAAACAGCCCATCCTGCTTCGGCGAAAAGATCACATGACCGTTCTGGTCCACGATAAACACAAACCCGCTGCCGTTCTCGCTGCCCTGCACGGCCGTTTCCATATCCTCCAGAAACAGATCCACACCGGCAACAGCCACAAGCTGCCCGTCTTTGTATACCGGCTGCGCACATACGACACCGGATGTACCGCTGAACAGATCCTCCTCCACGCCGGTAAAATATAATCCACCGCATGCTGCCGCCCCCTGATACCAGGGGCGTTCGTAGGCATTCACGCGAAGGATCGACCCGTTTGCGACCTTAAAACCCGAATGCCGGTCCACCATCAGCGTGATGCCGCTGCAGGTAGAGATAAAGCAGGAACCCAGCGCCTCCGTATTCTGATACATGGACAACATCATTTCAGAGAGATTGCCCAGCAGCCTGACCTCATCCGCGATCTCTTCGGAAGCCGCATCCACACCGTCGGCATATAACACCTGCGCCACCGCACTCCCTTCCATCCAGGGATCCGGCTCCGCCACGGGGATCCGCGGATACTGCTCCGGACCGCCATACAGTTTCTGCGCATAATCAACGATCATGCCCACGCTGTCGGCCACCTGCCGGAACAGGCCATCTGCGATATATGCCTCCATCTGTGCGCTCTGTCCCATACTGTGTTCCAGAACGCCGCGCATGGTATCATCCGCCACCTGCTGCAGATCTTCCTGCTGCTTTTCACTGGTTGCATTTATCAGTTCCGTCAGCTGGCGACTCTGGAAATAGATCACCACGCCGTAGACCAGCACAATAGATAACACAGCGAAAAGAACAAGATTGAATACCTTGTTCTCGATCCCGCCTATCACAAGATTCCTATATTTCTTCATGTATGTCATTATAGCACAAAAAGTGCAAGCAAAGTGCAAGCGCAGACATATTTCTGAAATTTTTTTTGTAAAAAAGAGGCCGACATATCGTGCCGGCCTCCTTCTGCGCACTGTTATTTCTGGTTTTTCAGTGCATCCTGCTCCATATGTTTCTGCTCACTCTGCATACCACGCTCGTTCTGTTTCTTATCCCGGCGCTCCTGTTTCGCCTTTTCCTCCTGCAGATGTTTTTCCTTCTTAGCCTGCAGTTCTTTCTCCCGCTGTTTCGCCTTCTCCTGCTGCTTGCTCTGATTTTTCAGGTACATCTGCTGTTCCATCTGTTTTTCCGGCGTATAGCGGTCGATCGTGTTCTGATGCCGCATAAACTGAGCATTCAGGCTTTCGTCCCGTATCAGCCCGTTTCTGATCTCTTCCCGCGCGTCGCTGACTTCACCGTGATATACACTTTTATCGCGCTCCGCATCCGGTATCTCCGCTTTCTCCGCCTGAAATGCATCCAGAGTATTCTTGTCTTTTTCCGCTTTTTCCGTCAGGCGGGATGCCAGGTCGATACGCGCTTTTCCATTGCTCCTCCAGCCGCTGAAGAAACCCTTGGCATCGTTGTATGCCTCTGCCGCATCGTGCAATTCCCGGCATGCCTTTGTCCATTCATCCGGTGTATTCGTTCCTCCCATGCCGGCGATCTTCTTCAGCGCGTCCTCCATCGCTTTAAACTCACTCGAATCCGTATGCCCCTCCCTCTTCAGCCCCTGCAGTTCCTTATACATTTCCCTGTATTCGGACTGCATCGTGGAAACTGCCACGATCGCCCGTCCCACGCGCTCCTGCGCAAGTTTTGCGTCATCGATCTGATGTTTTTGTGACTCCGGCATAAAGGAATCGTCTATCCGGCTGATCAGCGGATCATCACTCATCATTTCGCGTTTGGCACTGCGCTGCGCAGCCTCGGTCAGCAGATCCGGCAATGCTTCATTTGGCACTTCCCCGCCGCAGCCATAACCTGTCTGAACAGACTTCGTTCCCCAGATTTCTTTTGCTTCCCGGGGCACGTTTTTTAATCCCGCCATTTTTTTGGTTTCCTGCACGATCTCCCCGACACACTCCGCAAGGTGCTTAAAATGATGTGCCTTCTCGTACTCGTTCATATGATCCAGGTTTTCGTTCAGCATATTATCCAGTCTTTGAAAGCTGCCGTTTAAGTTCGTATTCTCCCGATCCTTTCCCAGCAATGCCAGTCCCCGGTCGATCTTATCCCTGAAGTTTTCCATTGCTGCATACGCGGGCAGTTCGCTGACCGGCCAGCCTTTTTCCAGTCCCCTCTTATACATTTCAGCGGTACGGATGGCCACATTCATGCCCCGGTTCCCAAAGATATCCAGTGCTGCGTTGGAAGCATTGGTCGCGTCAAACAGCGGAATGATCTTCTTCCTCTCCTCTTCCGGGGTATTCAGAATATTCTGCGCTGTATCCTTTAAACGATCCAGCAGCTTTCCATAGACCTCGCGCTCCTTTTGTTCTTTTGCCGCATCGATCTCTCCTGCGTTTGCGCGCTTTACATTCTGCAGGTAGATCTCGTGCATACTGGTGGTGTCCTTGATCAGGTGATGGTAGCCAAACTGTTCATTGACTCTCTCCACCTCTTCCCACTTCTTATTCTTCCCTGTTCCCGGCTCTGTGATATTCGCCCAATAACTGTTCCCAAGCGCTGCCATGGCATCCTTGCCGCCATCGATGACAGGCTCTTTCAGTTCCAGCGCCTCTCTGGAAAAACACTCCACATAATCCAGCATGGCGTGCTGCAGTTTGTTTGCCTGCGGTATCTTTTTTGCTGCCTCACGCACATCCCTGTTCATATCCTTCATGATCTGGCGCATCTCTTCTTCCGGATGGATCGTGATCATTTTTCCGTCTTCTTCTATCTGCACATCCTTCGGATAAACCGATGTCACTCCGGTCGCATTGCATAGGGCAGCTTTATTTTTTAACAGACCGGTCACCGTCCCCGTGAGATCATTATAGCGGCTATGATATTGTTTCCCTTTCTCATCGCTCAGTACGCCGGACATCTTTACGGATGCTCCCTGCAGTTCATAAACCGTTTTCGAACTGATCAGTTCCGCCGAGTCCTTCCCCGGCTGCCAGCCTTCGGGCATGCTGTAGCCCAGTTCCTGCACCTCCTGATCCAGCGCCCGGTCCTGTCCCTTCGACTCCGAAACCAGTCCATCCACCATCTCCGTCATCTCTTTGGATGTCTTTTTGATGTATTCCCCGGCATTGACCAAAGCAGTCGTGCCAACGGGATGGATATAATTCACTTCATTTTCCTTCATATAGTTTCCGGCATATTCCATAAACCGACGTTCATTTTCCGAAAGCTGCATATTCCCGGATAATTTTTGAGCCGTATCCCTGATCTCATGCTGCAGCGCCCTGGTATAGGCATACAGCGATATCCCCTGCTCCTTCAGCCGGTCCCTTAAACCGGCGAGCTTGTCGGGATTCTCTATGATCCCATCCGTCAGGTCTTTTCCCATTTCCAGCAGGGCTGTAAAGCGCATCATCTCCGGATCGGTCTGCATCGCCGGATCTGTCAGGATATCCTTCAGCCGCGCATTATCCAAAAGGTGATTGACATTATACTCTATGGAATATATATCGTTATAGTCCTCCAGATGAAGGCCTGCATTCAGTAGTGCCACCTCTCTGGCGCAACGCCTCTGTGCAGCCGGAAGAGCCCTGTTATGCTTCAGATTATCCACCGTGACCTTATTCATGTATGGATAATCTTCCAGATTAAATTTTTCATCATTCAGGGTATCCGCTACTTCCCTGATCCCCTGCATCATCTGTGTATGCGTCTCGCGGACACGGTTTTCAAACGCTTCCCTCTGTTCCGCTGTCATGGGGTGCTCTTTATCCTGCCTTGCTTTCTCATACTCCCCCATGAGCTCCATATGATCCAGTCCGATATGTACCAATTTAAAGAACGGACCCTCCTGGACTTGTTTTTCATATTCATTCAGATGTTTTTTCCGTATCTCCGGATTGACATTTTCCTCTTTCGGATAAACAACATCCATGATCTGTCTGCTGGCGGAAAGACCGGATCTGCCGTTTGTGATCATCGCCATACTGAAACTGATCCCGCTATCCATCATCCGCGGCAAAATTTCTGCCTCTCGCAGCAGGGCGTTTAAGATCGGTCGCTTTTCCGCACTATAGTCCGGATTTGCCAGGTACTCCTGCAGCCGTTTCCCCGCCTCCCGCATATAAGGTGCGAGCTGTTCTGCCGCTTCGGGATCGGTCAGCTGATATTTTCCATCCACGCCCGGATGTTCTACCGTAACCGGAATTTTTTTATAATTGATCTCCGTGATCATATCCGCCAGATCTGACATTGTCCATTGGGACAGATCGTTTTCCGTCGCCTGACTGCGCCCGGGCCGAGTCTCCTGTTCCGGCAGAAGTTTCAAAATATCCTTTAGATTTGCGCTAAATCCGCCAACGCTCTCCCAATCCAGAAAATACTGCTTCTTTTCGGAGGTTTCTGTGTTTGTGTTCGTATTGTTTGTCTCACCTGGCATGTTTTTTCTCCTTTCGCATCACTGTTTTGCGTTCTGGTTCTGCAGGCTGTCTTTTGCTTTCTGCTCCTGCTCCAAGTATTTTCTTATGTTTACCATTATACCAAAAAAAGTGCAAGCAAAGTGCAAGCGCAGCGCCATGAAATAGCCATTTTATATCCGGAAATTTTTCCTAAAATTTCCGTTTTGTTTTGGTGATTTTTTCATCATGCACTTTTTATGAAGCTGCACCATACTCTTTCAAGGACTTCCGGAAAAAATCCGGTTAAAAAATTCCAGCATCGAAAAAAGTGCTGATACAAAACCGTACCAGCACTCTCTGTCACTTATCCTGCCATGTTAACCTGGACATGCTTTTAAAATCTGCGCATCACGCCACTGCTGACATGGATACATTTTTGCGGTCATGCTCATTCCGTCGCATTCCCTGCCCGGTCCGGCGATCAGGGAATGCTGCCGTTTTGGTACATGGCTGTCAACTCCCTTCTTCGAAATTCTTTGGTGATTTTTCCTATGTTTCAACGGAAACAGTACTGCTCTACAGTAACCTCAAAAGCTGAATCAGCTCATGAGGTTCTTTGTCTTTTCTCTCGGCAGTTCTTCTGTCAAAAGGCTGAAA
>JAFUUX010000283.1 GCA_017471325.1 Lachnospiraceae bacterium
AGACGATACAACGACAGGCAAAGGAGGTGGAGACAGCTTTATGGTAGAGATCAGCAGTGATGTGATCCGCGGATATAACGATACGATGATCCTGTTCATCCTGCAGAACGGTCCTTCCTACGGCTACGAGATCTCGAAACAGATCCGGCAGCGCAGCGACGGGAAATACGTCATCAAAGAGACAACGCTGTATTCCGCGTTTACCCGTATGGAGAAGAATGGTTATATCGAATCTTTTACAGCAGAGCCGGCAGCGGACGGAAGCGGAAAGAGGCGGACCTACTACCGGATCACAGGGCAGGGGCAGCAGTATTACCGGGAGAAATGTGAAGAATGGCTGCTTACGAAGGAAGTGGTGGAGCAGTTTATTTCAAAGGCAGGCGCTTAAGGGAAAGATATCGGAGAAAAGAAGAGGGAGGAAATGATATGGATACGATACGGAAATATTTGGAGGCGATGTTTGCAAATCTGCCCAGCACGCCGGAGGTGATCCGGGCAAAAGACGAACTGTGGCAGATGATGGAGGATAAATATAATGAACTGCGCGCAGAGGGGCGCAACGAAAATGAAGCAGTGGGCACCGTGATCGCGGAGTTTGGCAATCTGGATGAACTGGCAGAGAGCCTGGGCGTGGAACAGGCCGTGGAGCAGAGCCGGGAACTGATGGTCATCGAGCCCCGCCGCATGCTGCGCATGGATGAGGTATGTGATTTCCTGCGCGCAAATATGGCAAAGGGTGTGATGATCGGCTTTGGCGTGATGCTCTGCATCGCCTGCCCGGTGTGGCCCATATTGCTGGGGGATACTTTTTTGGGCGGGTTTAGTATACTGCTTTTGCTGGCGATGGTGGCAATGGCAGTCGGGCTGTTTGTCTTTGCGGGTGTCCGCAGTGCCAGATGGAGATACCTGGATAAAGAACTCTGCGAGACAGATTATGCTACCACGGAGTATATCGCAGCGGAAAAAGAACGCTATAAGGCAAGCCTGACGGGGCAGCTGGTATTCGGCATCCTGTTCTGCGCGACCTGCTGGGTGCCGATCATGGTGCTGTCCGAGATGGGGCTGGACAGATTTGAGTTTGTGGAAAATCTCGGCGCCGTGATCCTGCTCTTGCTGGTAGGCTTTGGGGTATTCCTGATCGTCAACAGCAGCATCGTCCGGGGTGGCTTTGAAAAACTCTTAAAACTGAATAAAGCAGATACCATGAGCGCCCGTTATGTGAAGGAGCAGCAGCCGGTCTATGACAGTGAGAAGGCAGCAAACGTGATGTCCGTATATTGGCCGACGGTCGTATGCCTGTATTTAAGCTGGAGTTTCTTAACCTTTGCCTGGGCTACGAGCTGGATCATCTGGCCCATTGCCGGGATCCTGCATTCGTCGCTGAAACGCAGATTCGGTAAGAGAGCGTTATGACAGGCTTTTCGGAACAGGTGTGAGGGAGAACAGGATCATGAAACAAAGAAGTTTTAATAAAAAAGCATACTTAACAACGATCACGGCGATCACGGTATTCTGCATCTTCTGGGGCAGCATGTGTCATTTGGGCGGGCTGTTTTTCCTGCAGCGGGGAAAGGGTGTTCTCATGGACGGCATGGGGGATTGCAGCCCTTTTGACAGCGCGGAGGTGGAGATCGATATGGGAGAGTTAAAGATCTATACCGGGGAGGACTATATGGTCAGTTACCGGGGCTACCCGGAGGGGCAAGTGCCGCAGTGGAGCGTGAAAAACGGTACGCTGCACATAGAGCAGCAGAACGGCATGGGCTGGGAGAAAGGCGGCATTCCGGCAGGCTGCAGCGTGGCCATCACCATCCCGGAGGATGCGCAGCCGGATATGAACATCCAGCTGAGCATGGGCGGCATGGAGTTAAAGAACCTGACATTGGGTGACATGAAGATAGATCTGGATATGGGCGGACTGAAGCTGACGGATTGCAGTATGCGGGACTGCAGCGTGGATGCGGATATGGGGAGCATCGATCTGATCGGCTGCAGTTTTGCGGATGGTGAATTTGACGCGGATATGGGCAGCATTACGCTCAAGGATGTGACCTGCAGTACGGCGGACTGCAACGCGGATATGGGGAGCATCGATGTGTCCGGCAGTTTTAAAGGCCTGGCAGCAGATTGTGCCATGGGAGCCGTGAACGTAACCACGGAGAAAGGCAGTGAAAATGCGGCCATGCAGCTTTCCGCCGATATGGGAAAGGTGACGGTGAACGGTACCGGACACGGAGGCAGTTATCAGCAATGAGGGACTGCGCAAGCTGACACGGGTTCCGGGAAAGGTTTGAATGGCGGCTGTGCGGCAGCAGGCAGATGGTGAGGATGGACTATGTTTGGATATGTTCAGATCAGGAAAGCAGAACTCAAGGTAAAGGATTATGATGTATACCACAGTTTTTACTGTGGTTTATGTCGTTCCCTGCTTAAGCGGCACGGGATACGGGGGCAGGTGACGCTGACCTATGATATGACTTTTCTGGTGATGCTGTTAAGTTCTTATTACGAGAGTGAAGTATCTGTTGAAAAGCGGCGGTGCATCGTGCATCCGGCAGTGAAACATGAGGAGCGCATTACAGAAATGTCCCGTTACGGCGCGGACATGAATGTGCTGCTCATGTATTTTCACTTTGTGGATGACCGGATCGATGAAAAAAGTATAAAGGCGCTGGGCGGTATCCATCTGTACCAAAAAGCCTATCGGAAGATACGGGACCGCTATCCGTATCAGTGCCGCGGGATCGTGAAGGCGCTGAAGGACCTGCGCCGGATAGAGCAGCAGGGAGGGATGGGATGCGGCCGCCCTGCCCGGTGTGACGGAGCGTTGGAAAGCGCCCGGCAGGAGGAAGGGTGGGGATCCGTGGCAGAAGCGCTGGCTGCGGCAGACAGTTTTGGAGACCTGATGCGGGTGCTGTTTACCTATGATGAAAAAGATGCCATGCGCCATGAACTGCAGGGGCTGGCGTTTCATCTGGGGAAATATATCTATCTGATGGATGCTTATGACGACCTGCAGGAGGATATCAGAAAAGGGCGTTACAATCCGCTGGCGAAGGTCAGGACAGAGGATGCGACGGAGTTCCGCAGGCGGATCGGGGCGCTGCTCTTTGATGAGGCGGCCAAAGCGGCAGCATATTTTGAAAAACTGCCCTGCCTGCAGTATCGGGATATTTTGCGGAACATCCTGTATGCCGGGATCTGGAACCGGTATGACAAGATGGCGGAGTTATAGACGATGGCAGCGGCTCTATGGTGGATCCGGCTTCTATCGGAATTTTTTAGACAGAAGTGGGCAGATATGTTATACTGTATCTGGGTTTACGAATAGGAGGGGGCTGATGGGGATTTATCTGAATCCGGGATATGGAAAATCCAAAGGAACAGTGGATTCGCCGATATATATCGATAAGACTGAGATGAAGTGGTTCCGTGATACGGCAGAGAACAAGATATAAAAAGGTAACTATTCAGAAGGTACCGCGAGGGCTCCCGAAGCGTAGCGTAGGATGCCCGAGTTTTACGGCATTTCCACCATCGAGCGAAGCGAGATTATGCATGGTGGAAATGCGTAACTGTCAGAACCCGGAGGGTTCTGAACAGTTACATAAAAAGTATTACAGATCCGGAAGGAAGGAATCGTAATGTACAATAAAGATCCTTATGAAGTGATGGGAGTTTCCCCGCAGGCGGGGGATGATGAGATTAAAAGAGTATACCGGGAACTGATCCGCAAGTATCACCCGGATAACTATGCGGGCGCGGACAGCACGCTGGTGGAACTGGCAAATGAGAAATTCCAGGAGGTGCAGGCGGCTTATAATGAGATCATGGAGCGCCGTTCCCTGGGGGACTATTCCGGCGGCGTGCGCGGGCCGCGCGGGAATCAGGGGAGTTATAACGGCAATCCATACGGCAATGTGGGGCAGGGGAATTATGGCGGCAGCGGCGTATACGGCCAGGGAAATTACAACGGTTCCTGGCAGCAGCCGTATCAGCGGAATTACCAGAGTTATGGCAACAGTTATGGCCGCCCGGCAAATTACAGCGGCGGCGGTGGCTGCGGTACGGGCAATCTGTGCTGCGACCTTTGGTGCGCCGATACCCTGTGCGAGTGTATGGGCGGCGACATGATCCGCTGTATCTGAACAGTGCGGATATCCGATATACGCTGATGGGGAGTGGGCATTGGACAGACCGGACGGCAATTCGATAAAAACAAAAGCAAGGGCACTGGCGTTTTCGGGGATCGCGATCGCGCTGGCGCTCATTTTGAATTTTCTGAGTGACATTCTGTCCTGGAATACGTTGTTTCTTTTGGCTTTGGCAGCATTTCTGATGGGGACGGTCTGCTATCTGACCGGTTCCAAACGGGCGGCGTTTACGGCTACTGTGGCGGTAGCGATACTCACCTTCTGGCTGGCGCCCAACAAGATCCATGTTTTTACGTTTCTGCCGCTGGCGTTTTATGTGCAGGTGGCAGAGAGCATCTATATGTGTCGGCGGATGGGAAAACAACTGTCACTTCCTTTGGAGATCGGCTGCAAGATCATCAGCTGGTATGTTTTTTTGGCGGCAGGCGTCTATATGACGGCACTGCTGCTTATGCATATCCTGTACCGGACACCGCAAGGGAGTGCGCCTGCGGTGTGGACGGTATTTTTCTTTTTACAGAAGGAAGAACTGCCGGAGTTTTTGGCAGGACTGCCGGCACCGGCGCTTCTGGCAGCAGTGATCCTGCTGGCCGG
>JAFUUX010000011.1 GCA_017471325.1 Lachnospiraceae bacterium
ACGACAAAACTATTTTCGTTTTGTCGTTTACTGCGCCGGATTTTGGCCGCTGAAAGCGGCATATTTCCTTACAAAATCCGTGCGCATCCTCGCGGAGCGTTATAGTAAGCGCAATTATTTATTGCGCTTACTATAACTGTTAAAACCCACCGCGATACCGGTTCCTGCTTATCAAACGAAGTGAGTCCGGCAAGACTGCATACAGAGCAGAACTCCGGTAATGCAGGATACCTGCGCGGTGCATATCATAATACTTCGTAACTGTTCAGAACCCCCCCGGGTTCTGAATAGGCTCTCGGAATCTTTAAGCCCTTCTGTTTACTGAGTTCCTTCGATTTCATTTTTTCAAATCCCCCCAATTTCTGATATTTTTTCAAAAAAGGGGGTTGACAAAACCGCCAAAAAGTGCGGCCCGCCTCGCTGGTTATTGCCTCGCAAAGGTAGCGAGGCGGGCCAATCAATCAAGAAGACGTTTCGCCCGCGCGATAGTCGCACGGAGCACATTTCTTGATTGGAGGTGGTTTTATGAAACCTATCAACCTTGGCGGTCATCCCGCCTATCAATCGCAACTGATCAAATTGCTACATCAATACTATCCTAATGCGTTCGTCCGATTTGGATCAACATTGTGGGATACCATAGGAAAATTCTTTTCCATGGATCTTACACAGATTGATGCTCTCATGTATGATCGCTATTCCTTTTTTGGTCCTCCGCCTCGACTTCCATCTGATATGATCCGTTCCATTATGCTGTCCTTGGTTATGAAAAAAACAAGTTTTACATCGTGGAGTGAAGAATTAAAAACAAATCCTCTCGCTGCTATTATCAGTGGTTTCCATCCAGACGATACTCCGGGTGTTGGTACATTCTACGATTTTTGCAGTCGTTTATGGTTATCTAACAAAGATAACATTTCAGATCACGCACAGCCTCTTAAAAAACGCAAAGTCGAAAAGCCCAAAAAACCCGATGATAAGGCTGCTCCCGTTGAGGATATCACGGTAGAAGATTTGATTCCTATCCTTGAACAGAATCCGCTTTCGACTGACCAACCCTATGCCAGATTGTTTCAAATTTTTAATGAGGTTTTTCTTAAGCACTCCGTTGATCTTGGATTGATTGATCTTAAAAACCTTGTTCTCTCCGGTGATGGAACTGAAGTTGTTACTTCTGCAAGGAACAGATATCGTAAATTATGCAAATGCTCCGACCCAAACTGCTCATGCAACAGGTGGTATTCGCAACCTGATACTGATTGTGGCTATGATTCTTCACGCCATAAGTTCTATTACGGTTATGACCTGTATATGATGACTGCCGCAGACTCAGATAACGATCTGCCTGTATTTCCTAAGTTAAACAGAGCATCCATGCATGATTCTTTTGGCCTTTGTTACACCTACCACGCCATGAAAGCCTTCCTAAAGGAAATTAATGTCAAAGAGATACTCCTTGATTCCGCACACGATGTTATGGCAATATATAAGTTCTGCCAAAAGAACTCTATAGGAGCCATCATTGACTTAAATGAGCGTGGCGGTGTCAGTTTCAAGTATAAGGATACATATTCTATCGGTAAAGACGGTATTCCCATGTGTCAAGCTGGCCTTAAGATGACTCGCGATGGCTATGAAAAGAAACGCATGCGCTATAAATTTAGATGTCCCAATGTCCAGCATTGCGATGGAATTCACTGTGAATATACATGTTCCGACTCACCTTATGGGCTTGTCGTCCACATTCCAACCAAGGAAAATCCTCGCATTTTCACTGTCCCAGCAAGAGATTCAAAAGAATGGAAACTGGAATATAATAAACGTACTTCGTCCGAAAGGTGCAACAAGCGTGAAAAAATAGACTATCTACTAGAAAACGGCAGACACCAATCTACGAAGATGTGGTACTGCCGTCTCTACTGCATCATGATGTGCCAGCATCTTGATGCATGGGCTTCGGCCGGTGCCACAACCTCATTGAAAGAATTCTTTGCACAAGCCGTCTGATTTTTGTTGATCAACATATTGATTATATCACACTAATCAATACTTTTAAACGGTAGGCTTGTTAAAGTACGCCTTTTTTAGCAGAATCCTTTCTTACTCAGTCCCTTCTTCCGCATTTTCAGGATAATATTCACTTTTCAAAGTCCATCCGGTCTGTTCCCGGCACATTATAAGTTAATGAATCCTCAATTCCGAAAGTCTATGAATGTTTCCGCCTGATTTCCAGTATAATCTAATTTGCCATTCCGTTCAAGCAGATTTTGGTGATCATGGCACCCCCGGATTTATGGCAGGTGCCGCATCCTCCGGCGCTTTTTGGGGGTTCTCCGTCTGTTCCCGCAGAAAAGGTAAAAACAGCCGCCGGCGCAAACCGGCGGCTGTGTCTTTCCTGCTTTTTTGATCCAGGTCAATTCACGGACCGTTATCTTATCTCTTTTTTATTTTTTTCTTTATTTATTTCTTATTTCTTTCCGCCGCGGCCACCCGGAAGATGCTCCTGCTGTATGGCCTGCTCCTGCTGCACGACAGCGGGCCTCTGCTCGTGTACGGTCCTTCTCTGCGCCTCCGGCTTCGGATGCGCCATCTCTTCCTCGGACTGCAGTTTCATGATGTTGATGCTGCGCCTGTTCTTCTCCCTGCTGTCCGCGTTGAACTTCGTCCTTGCCGACATCATCTGGTCATTCAGGCTCTTATCCGGATCCACATACCGGATCCCGTCCGGTGCCGCGTTGCCGGCTTCGTTCGGTGCTGCCGCCAGTTTCAGTTTGTCTGCGCCATCCCGTCCGAGTTCCATCAGTTCCGCACTCATCTGGATCCGGTGCTTTGCCACTTCATCTTTAAAGCGGCTGAAGAATCCATCCTCCTTCTGGTGGAAGAACGATGCCTTCTCCTCGAGGTTGTGCATTGCCTCCGCGATCTGCGCCGGTGTCTTTGTATCATCCAGTTTCGTTACCGTGACCAGCGCATCACGCATCTGCTTATAGCGGTCTTTTTCATCCGTATCATTCCCGTAGGTCTTTTCATCCAGATGCTGCAGCATCTCCTCCGCATTTGCCCGGATCTGCATGAAGCGCGCCCGGTACTCGGCCAGGGACTGCATCTCTCTGGTCTGCACCTGCCCCTCCTGCCTGATCTGGTCCTCACTCCTGGCAAATACATTGAAATTACCCTGCTGCTCCTTCGGGATCTGCGCCAGTCTTTCCCGCAGGATACGATCCGCCTCTGCAGATTTCTCCGCTGCTGTGGGCTTCTGCGCCACACCCTCATCTGTCCTGATCAGCTCCCCTTTGTGCAGATCATAGACACCGTACTGCACCTCATTGACAAAATCCTCCGGACGGCTGCCGTTGATCTCCACCCCGTTCGCCGAGAGTTTACCCTCGATCCTGTGGTTGATATCCGCAGCCTGCTTCATCTGCGCCATGCCTTCTTCTGTCGCCAGACGCACACCCGCCATTTCCCGGTTGCCCATCTGCCAGAGCACACTGCGGAGCAGTTCCGTCTTTGCCTCTGAGAAATGCCATTCTATTCCCTTCGGCCCCGCGACCGGAAGATCGCCCTTTGTCAGTTCATCCAGATAGCGATCCGCGCCACGCACCGCATATCCATCCCCGGTGCCGAGCCTTCCTAACAGGGCTGCCAGCTTCTCCGGATCTTTCTCCGCGTCCTTCAGAGACCGGTATATGTAATCTTCCTTATCCGCAGCCACTTTATCTATGGACCTGGTGATCCCTTTCAGCGCCTCTTTCTCATCCTCTGCCAGTCCCTGCTGCGCTTTCAGCTGATCGCACCGCTCCTTTAAGGCGATCACTTTATCGAAAAGATTGCCTTCAATGTCGATCCCTGCTTCCGCCTGGTTTTTGATCAGTTCCGGATCGCTCAGTTTCAGGATCTCTTCCGCCTGTTCCACCAGCGGCACAAAACGCTGCGGCAGGGGACGGTCGATCTTTTTGTTTTTATCCTGCGGATCCTGCACCTTCTTGAGCATCTCGATCTGCTCCTTTACGCTGCGGATCGTCTCTACATGATTGTACAGGATGGCACTTCTCTCCAACGCGATGCCGGCATCCAGAAGAGCGATCTGCGTGGCGACCACTTTCGGGACAGAAGCGAGGCCGCGCTGAAGATGCATGTTTCCGATCGCCTCATTACCGTTCAGTACCGGATGGTCCGCTATATGAAAGTCCGGTGCATCGACCGTCTTCAATATCTCTTCCGATAAGGTTTTCTGCTTCTGCAGGCTCTCTTTCAGCTTCTGCCTGTACTCCGTATCGTCAAAATTCAGGCCTGCCACCTGCGCCCTGCGCTTCTCTTCCACATAGGAAGAAGCGATACGGAAGGTTTCCTGTGCCTCCTGCATAAGCGCAAAACTCGTCCGGTCTTTCGCCGCGCCTTTTTCGTACTCCTCCAGGATCTTCTTCTGTTCCTCTATGCTCTTGCCCTTCAGCTGCTCCTCGCTCACGAGCTTCATATCCATGATCCCGCGCATCGACCGGGAAGCCGAGGTTACAAAACTGTCGGTGAAGAAGTCCTCCGCCCTGCCCGTTTCGAGTGCCGTGATCCTCGTCAGAACATAGTCCGCCTTGGTATAGAGCATCGGCTGTTTTTCCGGATCGGCATTTTGCCGTACCTTCTCCAGGACTGCGCGTGTCTTGCCAAGCTGTTCTACTACCTTTGCCGACACTTCCGGCGTAAATCCCTTTTGCGGGATCAGGTTTGCCACATTGCCATTCAGGGTGATGATGGACGCAAAGCCTTCCTCGCCCATCTGTTTCAGCTGCGCTTTCTCCGGCACGTCATCCGGCAGCAGGTTGGCCAGTTCGCTTATCGTAGCGTAGATCTCCTGCGCGGATTCCGTCGGAACCGGCTCCTGCGCCTTCTGCCTTGTCGCCATGTAGATCTTCTCAATCTCGCCATTCGTCCTGTTGCTTAGACCATCTATCCCTTTTTTCACCAGTGTATCCGTCACCGGAACCAGCGCCCGGTAAGGCATCAGCCGCTCCGAGATCGCCTTTGCCGTATTTAAGCATTCCTCTCCGGAATATACCGGTGTCCGTGTCAGCTGCTCTATGCTCTCATCCAGGATAGCGATCACTTCCCCGCGTGCCTTTTTCTCCTGCTCATCCACGGGAATCCCCAGCCGTTTGGAACGCTCCTCATCTGCCCTGATCTGACGCTGCAATACTGCTCTCGTCTCCGCAAGCGCCTGCGGTAATTCCGAAAACCTTGCATACCACCCCTGCCTTGCTGCCCTGCTCTTTACATCACTGATATAGGACTGATCCTTCGCGTCCGCATCGGCATATGCTGCCCTCTGCTGCGCATACTCCTGCTGCATGCCCGCTTTGCGTGCATCCAGCGCCGTCCGGCGCTCCATGTTCGCAATCGGTGTCATCGGCGGGATCAGCGCGCCGAGCCTCTTTCCGGTCTCCTGCAGACCCGGAAGCACCATATTCATCTTCTCTGAAAATGCGTCGAACGGCGCCTCTTTCATCAGTTCCGTGAAATCCTCTATCTTACGCAGCAGTTCCATCTTCTCCTGCGGCGTACTCACCTTCCTGTCCCATACATCCTTCTTCAGTTCCGCAAACTCACGCTCCAGGACATCCAGCGCATCCATCTTTGCCGGATCCGGATTGTTATCCCGCTTCTGCGTATCCCGAAACTTCGCGATCGTCGCCTCCATCGTGCCCACCATGTACATGGGTGCCAGTTCATCCGTTCTCCAGCCCATCTCCAGCGCCTGCACCTCGCCCCGCAGACCGCCTATCTCTGTATAGATATCCCTTCTCGAATCCGCGTCCTTCCCCACTGTATGGTCTAATGTGTTATTCAGGAAATCGTCATACTGCCCGATATTGTTCACTGCATAGAGCGCGTCATAACTGCGGATCATCTGCTGGTGCGTTTCTTTCAGTTTTGCGGCATAGGCCTTTTCCTTTTCCTCATCCCAGCCGTTCTGCGCCATCTTCTGACGCTCCAGTGCAGTACGCACTTCATCGGCACCGGCATGGGTTACAGCCATGTAGGTCTCGAAGATATCCTGACGGTATGCTTCCGGAAGTCCCTGCTGGGACGGATGCTTTCCGCGCATGCCGGCTATCACGTCCTCCTTGCTGAGGTTTGCTACGTTTGTGCCAAACTTCGGAACGGAAGAGCCTGTAATGTAAAAACTGTACAGATACGGCGAGGATGCATATGCCTCCGCAAAATTGCCCGCGTAAGGATCCGCGAAAAACGCCTGATCCTCCCACATCTCGCGTATCAGCCTACCATCTTCGTTATCCGGCTGTTTTGCTGCCTCCTGCATAAACATCTCTTTTGCATGGCGCAGGTAATACTTGGCAGCCGTGATCCCCTCCTCCGATGAGATATAGGATGATACCAGATAGTTCGGATTATATTCAGCGACCAGATCCCCATTTTCCCGGTGTCCCTCGTGCCACTCTTTCTCCGTGACACGTTTGGTATCCGTTCTGACCTTTGCGGTCACCCTGGGCAAACTCACGTCATAGCCCAGGCCGGTTAAAGGCGCGATCATCGTCACCGTATCGGTATACTGCTTGTAATAGCCTATGCCCTCATCCAGATACGCATACTTCTTTCCCGCTTCATCAACACCGGCAGTATAGTAGGGATTGGCCGGCTCCGGCTCCAGTTCCAGCCTGCGCTCAAACGGCTTGGGACTCCCGTCCTTACGCCCTGCCTTTCTGCGCTGCTCCTGGATGAGCTTCGTGCACGCCTCGAGTTCCTCCGGCTCCAGTTCGACCACCATCGACGGCGCGCGCAGTTCCTTAAATACGGGCTGATTTGCCTTATCCCTATAGTCCTTAAAGAAATCATCCACCCTGCCCACAAACTCGTTGCGGTCTCCCGTTTCCCAGATATTCTCGCGAAGGATATCCTCCATCAGTTGATCCAGTTTCGGATCCGGCTCTTTCTTTGCCTGGTCATAAATCTTCTCCAGGATCTCCCGGTCAGAAAGTTTACCGATCGAGCTCACCCAGCCCATGTCCTCTGCCGCCTCGGCAAACTGCTGCTTCGTCATGCGCTGCACCGGCGCATTCTGCGCTTTCTGCTGCCCTGCTGCCGGCTGATCCGCCTGCACCGCAGCCTGCTCTGCTGCCATCTGCGCTGCCAGTTCACTGACATCCTCAAATTCCGCGATCGCAGCCTCCAGCGCCTTCCGCTGCTCCTCTTTCACATCCTTTCCATCGTCTATGACAAAACCGCCCTGCTCCAGCACATATTCCAGCCCAAGCTGCGCCTGCTCCCTGAGTTTTCCGATCAGGTTGATACCCTTTGGCAGATCCGCGTAACTCGTCAGGTCTCCCGTAATATAAGAGACAAAGCCCTCCGCCTCCGCAGCCGCCGTATTCTTTCCTTCGTAAGAGTACTGCGCGATCGCCGTAAAGTCATCCAGGATCTTCTGCGTTTCATTATAGCGCTTCGCACCGTTTCCGATGTTCCCGCCGCCCTTTGTATCGATCTTCTCCTTATATGCCGTGGCCGTGATCTTCAGACCGGAGACCGCATCGATCACCTCCGCCGGCGTATTGTCCCGTCCCAGCGCCGCGACACGCTGCAGGCTCCTCTTCATCTGGACGTACTGATCGGAATCCATACCATTGGTCTTTTTCAGTCCATCCAGCACCTTTAAGTGCTCCCTTGCCGCTGCCGCCATCCGCTCCGTGGCTTCCGCAAAATACTCGGCACCGACGCTGACCTCGGTCTCCTCCTCCTTTGTCCGCAGCGCGCTCCTCTGCAGCGCCGGAAACGCCAGCAGTTCCTCCAGCGGTATATTCTGGTTTTCCGGATCGGCCTGCTCTGTCTTCATCAGCCCGGGACGGTTTTCCGCGCTGCGCATCTCTTCAAATTTATTATGAACCTTCTGCAGCGTTTCCTTACGTTCCCCGGCCTTGTATTTCTTATACTCCGCGCTCTGCGGCTGCATCTGGGAAAATTCCTGACTGCAAAGCGACGCGGCATCCGCCACGCCCGCCACGGCTGTCTTTATCTGCTCCGGAGTATTTTTCACGCTGAGATCCGCCACCGCCATCAGGTCAATTACCAACTGGGTATAGGACGCGGGATCTTCCTGCGCATTGATCCCCGTCCGGCGCAGTTCCGCCAGCAGTTCACGCGCGTTGTTCCTGATCGTCTGCAGCTCTGCCGCATACTTCAGCGCCGCGTCATACTTGTTTTCCGCCGCGCTGCGCAGATCCTGCTGCTGCTCGTTCAATGCTTCCGGCCGGTTCTTTAACTGCTCCTCTATCTGCTGCGTCTCGAGCACCTCCTGCCGGATCGCGTCGAGCCCGCGCGCCTTTATGCTGCGCAGGGACTTTCCTTTCAGATCCTTCACATTCAGGAAATATGCCTCCGCTTCCTTCTTCAGGCGGTCTGTCTCCTCCTGGCTGCGTTCATCCGCCTCTTTCTTTAAGGCCTGCGCGTTTAAGGTATGCGGCAGGTATACCCTGTCGGTACGCCGCAGACCGTCCGGGCTTAATGCCTCGGGCGCATGGATATCCAGGTCTTCATTGTTTGCGTAACGGTTGACGAACCGCCCATTCTGCTGTGTCAACAGCCGCTCGCCATTATAATATGTCTGGCGGTCGTTCAGCTTGACCTCCCCATTCTCCGCCATCTCCACGCCGCTGTCAGGCAGGCCGATGATCTTGCCGTCTTTGTCCAACTGGATATCCGAAGCCCAGAGCATTTCTATATTACGCATATGGAACTCGTCACCCTTTTCAAACAGCATCTTCTGCACAAAGACATCTATGGGAACCTTGCGCATCCGGGTCGGCGGGTTTACAAGACCTGCCGGATCCTGGATCAGCAGGATATCATCCTTGATGCCGACGATATTTACATAATGTCCCGGCTGGCGGATCGTCAGCGGCGAACGGTCGATAAACAGTGCTTTCTCCACTGTCTGGCGGATCAGTTCCTTTGCGTTTTCGCGGTACTGCTCCGCCGTAACTCCCCCCTCCACCAGGTTCGGGCTGTTTTCCGTATCATATGGCATGATCTCTATGGAACGCACCATCGTATTCGGCGCAAAAGCAAGCACGGTATCGATCATTTCCATGCAGCCGCTGGCCTGATCCGCATTGTACAGGTCATCCGATTCCCGCACCCCTATTTCATCCCTGTAATCCGCCTGCATATCTTCGATCTTGCGGTTGGGCCGGTAGGTACGGATATCCTCCTGCGTCACGTCCGTAACGCCACGGCTCTGCACCAGCTGCTGCAATGCCACGGACCAGCAGCCGTTCGCCGAACTCTGCGACCTGGGCTGGCGGATATCCAGCTGCAGGAAGCCATCCGCATCCACGATCACTTCCGGCTTGCCCGGTCTGGGCTGCCCGTTTTCCAGGTTTGTCTTTCCCTCATTGTGCAGACGGACAGACTTCTCCGCCACCTCGATGCTGTGGAGCACAAAAGCCTTATCCGAGCCGTTGAGCTTGTCCACATTCTCATCCAGGTATTTTTTCAGCCCCTCCGGATCACCGGACAGACGCACTCCCGCAGGCAGTTTCGTCACATTGATCGTGCCTCGTCCCAGCGGCTGGTCCCACTTATGGAAGATGTTGAATTCTTCATCCTTTGTCTGGCGGAATCTGATCGCCTTCTCCATCTCCTCCAGGGTCATATGGTCATACAGGTACTGGTATCCCGCGTCACTTAAGCTCAGCGTCGGGAAGGTTTCCTTAAACTGCCCGATCGTCAGTTTCCGGTTCAGTTCCTGCCTGTTCTGCGCCTGCTTCTGTGCCTGCTTCTGCTCTGCGCGGTATCTCTTCCCGGCTTCCTTTAGAGCATTGCCGGTCCCATCAATGGCTTTCTGCATCCCGTCTTTCATTCCTTCAGGTGCATCCTCGGAAAGCAGATTGGGAAGCGTTTTCAGTTCCTCCTGCATCTGCCGATACCCCGGCTTGTCCTTGTCCTGCGGATGCGCCGTCAGCACTTCCAGATACAACTGCTGCGTCGCTACCAGCACATCATCCGGTGTAACTGCCAGCGATTTATTCCTTCCATTCATTTCATCCGCTTTTTGACGGATCTTTGTATAAACCCTGCCGGCACGTTCCATGATACCGGCATAATCCACCTCTTTCTGTTCCTTCAGATACTTTGCGGAGTTAAAGCCGTTGCTGATGATGATCCCCTTGGCATCCGTCTCCGGTACGCCGTCCATCATGGCGTTGAGGTTCCTCTCATCATCCTTGACCAGCATCAGGTTGCGCAGCGTTTTCATCCACGCGTTATACTGCTCCTTATCAGCATTTTGCGCTCCGTTCACAAAAAAGGTATATTTAGTATACTCGGAATTCACCAACTGAGAACTCACGCCGTCTTCCGTCGTCAGGTTGATTGCGATCGCATTATTGTACTTCTGGAACGCCGGATCCGCCTCCAGAAGCCCGGGCAGCCGCAGCGGACGTTCAACTGCAGTACTGGCCGGTATACTCTGCCTGAATCCTTCCAGATCTTTGGCAAACTTACCCGTGCCGGTCATCAGGTCTATCGCGTCCTCTACCGTTTTTGCCTGCTTTGCCGCCTTGGCAAAACTGTGTTCCTCCACCCGGTGATAATAGTTATCCATCATTGCCTTGGTCGGATTTTCCAGATAGGCCTCCAGATCCACCCCGTTCTGCTTCCAGTTCTGGTATGCCTGGTAGACACCGTTTACCTGCGCCATCGTATGCAGTTCACCGGTAAACTCAAAAGGAAGGTCATCATGCCGGATGCTGTCTAAGTTTCCGGGGAAGATATAACCGGACTGGTTAAAATATTCCCGCGCGATCTCAAAAAGTTCATACATGTCATCCCTGGTCCTGGCATGCGCTTTCTGCGCCGCGATGATGCGATCGGGGCTGGGCGGATCCTCCTTCAGCGCCTCTTCCAGTTCCTTCTGCTGCGCATGCAGTTTCTTTAAGGAATAATCCTTGGTATTTTCTTCCATGTAGGGATCAAAGCCGTAATCCTCCAGCTTCATCTCCTCCATCTTGGCAAGCATCTTCCTGAGGCCTTCCCTGGTCCTTTCAGAGATCTTGTAGCCTTCCTCCGTGACTTTCCTTAAGTCCGGCTCCCTGCCCTTTGCCACATATTTGATCCCGATCCCTCCGGAATCCCGCTTGATGATACCATGGTAACGCCCTTTCTCATACGTATCCAGTGTGCTGTCCACATATGCATCCGTGGCCGCGACGATGTGGTTGCAGTTCTTTTCCCGCCCCCTCAGTTCGCTTGTCACGGTAGGTTTCGTCTTCGTGATGACTCTGGCCGCATATTCCAACGCTTCCTCATATTCCCTGCGTTTGTTCTCATCCTGCTGCACTTCCTCCGGCATGGATGCCTTCAGCGCAGCGCTCCTGATACGGATAAGTGACCGGATCTTTCATCTCATCTGCAAAATTATCCCTGGATCCTTCTATCTCATCCATGACCTTCTTCTTTGTCTCGTCTGTCATATCCGCTTCCAGGGTGTCCAAAAACAGCGCGGTATCAGCGCCTCCCGGAAGTTTGGCAAAAGCCTCCAGTACGCTATCCACCAGCGCCGCATCCACATCCTCCCGCGTGATAGCACCGGCCGCCAGCGCCAGTTTCACTACCTCATATGTGACCTTGGGATCGGATCCGACACCCACAAAATACTGGGTCGGAATCTGAAAACCAACTGTCCTGATCTTCGTTCCTATTTTAAAGGCAAACTTGCTGCTGCTACTCATCATTTCACCCTTTGCTTTCTCCAAATCTCCCCCTTTCAGGGCGATCCTGTAAGCATTAAAGACCTGTTGCGGGCTGAATTCAGCCGCTTTCAGCTGATTATATATCCTGGTGTGAAAATTGGTAGTTGTAAATACCCTGCGCTTCTTATGCTCATATTCCAGATACTCATGCGGCTGTTCCACCTCATTCGGTTTTACCAGTTTATTTACCTCTTCCTCCTCGGCCGTGATCCGTGCGTTGGCTTCCTGAAACTTCGCTGCGATATCTCCCATTTTCCTTCTCCTTTGCTTTGGTTTTTATTTTGCTGCTGCTTTTATGTTCACTTTTGTCGTTTGCTATATATCATGCCTTGCCGCCTTTCTGTCTCTGCGGTCCCGGCTGCACAGGTTCCGCGGGAGCATTCTTCTGGATGCGCCCATGATGCTCTGTCTTCCGTCCCGCTGTCTTTTCTTCCATGTCCACATCCGCTATACTGAAGCTTCTGCGTACCGCATGGGCATCCGGTGCGTCCATGTCCGCTATGCTGAGGCTTCTGCGCACTGCATGGGCATCCGGCGCGTCAGGCCTGATCGCCTCCTTTGCCTTGTGCAGCACATCCTCCTGCGGCGGTACCTGCGGCTGCAGCCCGTTCTGCGGCGGCACTTCCGGCTCCGGCCCGTTCTGCGGCGGTACTTCCGGTACGACTGCGCCGTTGTTTTGACCTGCAGGCCGGAATTCGTCCCCGGCATGATCCGTGATCATCCAGCCTAAGCCCTTTTTCGCGATCTCATCGGCCACAGCATCCGCGATCAGGCTGTTTGCCCTGGTTTCCAAAGCAGTCCTGATCTTTTCAAAACGCCTGCCCCGCTCCCTGATATCCGCCTGCAGCGCTTCGGATCTTTCCGCACGTTCCTTGCCAAACCATCTTCTTTCATTTAACGGTGCCAGATCCGGCTCCAGCGCGCGGATATCCACGACTGCCCTGCCGTCTGCGTCCACCCGCAGTTTCACCACATCCACGGCATGCCGCCCGCTGGTGAGCGCGGCAGCGATATGTGCCTGCACCAGCTTCTCATCGGCATTCTGCTCCACACCGTAACGGGATATGAATTCCCTTGCGGGGATGCCGTCGATATAGCACATATCGGAAAACCGCTTCAGCCCGGTCAGCTGATTGATCTTTTCCTCCCGACCGGCCGGCAGCACATCCGGGTGCTGACGCTGCGTCATCCCGCTGACCTGGTCGATGACCGACATAAAGAGGCTGCTCCCCAGTTCCACCCTTGCCTGATCATCTGCCAGACTGTTCCTGCTGCGGTACAGCCCCAGGATCGCGTTTGGCTGCATATCATGCGGCATACGGATCTTTACGCCTTCCCCAGGTTCAAAACATCCGGCATGCGCGATATCCGTTTCACTTTCCGGGAAGAGCTGTCTGCGCACATCTTCCCACTTTTCCGCCTGCCTGTCCGGTCCCTCCTCTACCCTGGTCCTGCGCTGTTCTTTGACACTCTTTACCAGTTTGTTATACTGGGCAAAGATGTTGGTCGTGCCCAGTTCCGGGCCGAGCGTCTGCGGATCGAAGCGCTCCCATGCCCCGTCGTTATCCTCCAGGATATGCAGATGCCCCTTTTCCAGGGAATCGGATGCTGCCCATTCCTTCTTCATATCCGCCCGGATCTGCCTCTTGAGTGTTTCCGTGCGCTCCCACGCCGCGTCGATCTCATCCGGCTCGATCAGACCCGTGAGTGAGTATGTCAGTTCCTCTTTTGTGAGGCGCAGCACCATGTCCGCCATCTCTTTGCGCATCACCAGCATCCCTTTGTCCGGGCGGGGCAGCAGCCTGCTGACCTCTCCCGGCTCGCCCTTTACCTTCCCGAATGCGGAATCATGGTCGATGCCGACTACGGATGTCACGCGGGGATTCCCGTTCTCATCCTCCCCGAACACAAAGGACAGGTTTCCAAAATGCCCGTCCACATTGCCGGCAAGGTAATATACCACCTGCAGGTCAGCCATGCTCCTTAACAGTGACGGCGTGTAAAACCGCACCCCTTTTTTCAGGAATTTCGAGTTGTCATCCGGCACGCCGGATGCGATCACTTCCCCTTCGGCCCATTCCATAAAGGTACCCTGCTTTAATCTGCCGTCTTTGCCGCGGACGGTGGCGAGGGAAGCCCCCGCGACCACCCCCGGCACGCCCAGACGTCCTGCCAGGGAAGACATCGCCACGTTGCGCTTATCCAGGTTCCTTCCGCTGTCCACCTTTGCCACCGCATAAACGTCCCTGCGCACATTTTCCTGCGCGGCACCCTCCAGTGCGGTCTTTAAGAAATCCCTTGTAGCCTTATCCTCTAAATTGAACTGCACAGCCACGCCGTTTAACCGCCCCTGCAGTTCTCCCCGGGTATCCGGCCAGCCGTTAAAAAGTGCCTCCCAGCTCCCCGGCAGATACTGCGGGATCATCAGATCTGCCTGCAGCGCATCGATCAGCTCCACACGCTGCGGGTGCAGCTGCCGCAGCTGATCCCAATACTCCTCCGGCGTGCCCAAACGGGTGGTCTCCGTAAACACGCCCTTCTTACCCCTGGCATCTGTCATGACCATGCGGCGGTTGACTTCGCCCCCGACATAGCTGATCTCCTGCGCGCGCACATCCGATACCACCGTCCTGGCATCATCGAGCATCTCCGGAGCCGTCTTGCCGGCAGCCGTATCGTAGGAAAGGATCCCCTCGCGGTCCTTTGCAATGATATCACGCAGCTTTTTTACGATCTCCAGGCGCTTCCTTTCCTTTTCCGTCCTTTCCGCGCCGGCCTGCACCTTGCCGTCCACCATGGCGATATAGGCATCTGCCGCCTGCAGCGCCCTGGTGGATTCCTCCTTTAAGCGGTCCAGTCCTTTCGCATCCACGGGCTTTTCGTTATATTTCCTGATGGTGGCGTTTAAGTCCTTCAGCCTGCCCATCAATTCCTTGTATTCGGTTGAGTGGAAGTGCCAGAAACTTTCCAGTTCCGAGAGTTCGCCAAAGGCAGTGTCTATCTGCTCCTCCCTGTTCTGCAGTTCCCGTTCCGCCTTTTTCAGATCCGCTTCTGAGATGTGCAGGTAGCCCGGGGCGGTGTCTATGCACGTAAGCGGATCCACCGCCAGATCGCCCGCAAAGTTCAGAATATCACCCCATGCGTGCTTCACCTCGGCCGGAATGGACGCATCCGCGTTTGCTTCCGCCACAAGTTTCCGGAAACCGTTCCTTAAAGCCTTTATGTACGCGTGATAACTGATCCCTTTCCGCGTCAGATCTTCCACGGTCCACCTGATCAGATCAGGATCCGTTGCCGCCTCTATGCGGTTGATCCAGCCTGACAGTTTTCGCAGCGACGGATATTCCTCCGGATCAACATCTTTATTGCGCAAACGCTGTCTGGCTGCTACCATCGCATACAGGCATCCGTCCGCTTCCATGTCCTCCGGCAGTTCTTTCAGCTCCCGCAGGGCTCTGGTTATTTTCTGCCGTTTGTACAGTGACGGCATACCACGCTCCAGACGCATGTTGGCTATGGTATTTGAGTTTATTTCCACATGGTCTTCCACGCGGAAATCCTGCTTCCCTACCAGTTCCATGAGGTTATCTGCTTTACCGATGAACGTGGTGTTGCCGGCATCGATCTGCTGCAGCAGTTTTTTCTTCTCCTCCGCCGCGGCGTTGCCGTCCCCGGCTCTTAACAGTTTCTGGTATTCCGCGCCTTTCTCAAACTGATCCAGGGCGGAATTGATCATCGCGATATAGGCGCTGTCCTTTGCCTTCGCTTCAAATGCCAGTCTTTCCTGTTTCTTTTGCTCCTCGCTCAGCCCCTCCGCAGGCTGATAAGTCACCAGATCACTCATGCAGAGTATCCCGGTGTATTCCGCAGGCATCAGGCGCACCAGATCGATATCCGGTGCCACACCCTCCAGTATGTGTCTGGTCATCTGTTCGAGATACCGCAGATTCAGGGCCGTGATCGGCGCATCCTGCGCCTGGCATTCCTTCATGCCCTGGCACTTCTCCGCCAAGTCATGGATCTGCAGCAGCGCCGCCTTCGCGTTTCTGCGCAGTTCCTCCGGCATGACCGAATACTGTGAGGTTGCGAGCATCGCTTTTTCCCGGGGTGCCGTGGGCGTTGCGGCCGTGCACAGAGCGAAAAGGTGCGAGATCTGTTCATGTATCTTCTCTCCCATGCCCTGGGGCAGAACGTCCTTAATGGTGAGCACGCAGCCCATCATTGACGAGATGATATTGTTGGTGAAGTTTGGCACGATATCGCTGTTTTTGTCAAAAGCCTTTTCGCCTGCCACGTGCTGCGGCAGCGGCTTTGGCTGCGCTGACAGCCGTGCCTGCAGCGTCACCGGATCTATCTCCGGCACTCTGTATGCCAGTTTTACGGTCTTGTCGGTAAATGCCCGCGCAAACTCAAACTCCATGGCAGTCTGCCGCTGCTGTGCGCTTAAGTTCTGTCCGGCGTATTTTTCATCCACGATCTGAGGAAGCGGCTTGCCGTCTATCTCTATGATATCCTCTACCTTCCTGTCAAGCTTTGCCAGGATCACATAATGGTAATTCGAGGCTATCGTCTTTGCCGTGTTCACATAGAGGCGGTGGACCGCATCTGCCGCTTCTTCGGGCACATCCGGCGTATAGGTCAGATCCTCCGGCAGGGCTTTCAGATATTCCTGCATCTGCTCCCCTGAAACGGAATTTTCGTAAAAAACCTTCTCAGGCGGTGTAAAGAATTCCACGATACCCGGCGCGAGCAATGGCTTTTTGTCCTCCACCACCTGTTTCAGGGTTCTGGGCTGCTGCTCCCCGGACGGGATGACTTTTATCTCCGTGCTCCCATCGGGGAACTGACCGGTTTTCAGATATTCCGTATATTTGGGATCATTATTATTCTCATCCGTACCGATCGGATACGCCACATATCCCTGGGCACCATTCAACAAAGCGCCATAGGTTCCGGCTTCCACACCGTCCAGTTCGTCGATCCCCTTGCCGGCGATCTTCTGCAGGAACTCTACCGCATCTTTCCCGACATATGCCGTGCCTTTTCTCGACTTTGACATCATTTGAAATACTGACATCGGCAGGCTGACGCACTGCAGTGTATAGAGCTGTTTTAACGCATCCGCTCCGGCCTCTGCCCTGATCGTGTTTCCAACCCCGGGGATGTCAAATAACGCATCCAGTTCCTGTGAGAAATTCTGCGCAAGATTGAGTACATCCGTCACAGGCCGGGAATTCAAAAACCGCATCGCCTTTTCCGGCGTGTCCAATTCCTCCACCGGCGGCATCCTAAAGGCCATCCCCAGCTTCTTCATGCCCTCTTTGATCCAGTTTCCCAGGATCTTGCCTTTCGCCTCCGCATCCGGCTCCAGCTCGCCCTCGCCCGCTTCCTTGTATATTTTCAGGGCTTCCATGCGTTCATAAAATTCCCTGACCAGAGCCTCCTTCGCATTGTCATCCTGCAGTTTCGGACATGTCCCCTTCTCCGTAAACTCCGTGATCTCCTCCACGCTCCAGCCTTTTTCCGCAAGCAGCCACAGTGTCAGCGGACATGCGACTCTATCCTGTCCGGCAGAAGCAAATATACCTTTTCTGGCCGCTTCCACCCTGTCCAGCTGTGCTTTCTTCTGCGTAAGGTCTTGTATCATTACCTGTTTGATGTTTGGTTTCGGCATGACGGATACCCTCCTTTATGATCCCCTGCTTTTCAACTTCCCTGAAATATTCTGCCTTTTTTTCGCGACTGTGCTTATTGTATCATATTATGTGCAAGCAAAGGGCTAGTTTTTGGAAAAATAAAAAGCCGGGTGTGTGAGTGCTTGCGGAATGCTTAAAAAATAAAAAGACCGGCTGCTACGGGCAGCGCGCCCATAACAGCCGGTCTTCATGATCCTATGGCCGTTGTATAGTAAACGGCAAAACTATTTTCGTTTTGTCGTTTACTGCGCCGGATTTTGGCCGCTGAAAGCGGCATATTTCCTTACAAAATCCGTGCGCTTACAAGCGTCCAAAACCGCCTGCGTTCTGAACGCTTACTGATGATCATTCCTTACAGTACCACGCCATCCTTAAAGATCGAGATCTCACGGATACCATGCTCTTCGCTTTTGGTCTGTTTGCCGCTGGCGATCTCCAAAACAAAGTCCAGAAGCCGGTCGCCTGCCGCATCCAGATCCTCGCCCTCCGCCACGCTGCCGGCGTTAAAGTCGATCCAACTGCGCTTCTTATTATACAGCGCGCTGTTGGTAGAGATCTTGACCGTCGGTGCCGGTGCGCCAAACGGCGTACCGCGCCCTGTCGTGAACAGGATCAGGTGCGCGCCTGCTGCCGTTAAGTCCGTTGCGCTCACCAGGTCATTGCCCGGCCCGCTCAGCACGTTCAGGCCCTTCTTTGTCACTGGTTCCGCGTACTTCAGCACATCCACGATCTGCGCGCTGCCGCCCTTCTGCACGCAGCCGCAGGACTTATCCTCCAGGGTGGTGATGCCGCCTGCCTTATTGCCCGGGCTGGGATTTTCATATACCACCTGGCCATGGCTGACAAAGTAGTCCTTGAAGTCATTGACCATGTCCACTGCTTTTTCAAACACCTGCCGGTTCTCGCAGCGGGAAAACAGGATATTTTCAGCGCCAAACATCTCCGGTACTTCCGTCAGCACCGTAGAGCCGCCCAATGCGATCAGCCGGTCAGAGAACCGTCCCACGGTCGGGTTTGCCGTGATGCCGGACAAGCCATCGCTGCCGCCGCACTTCATGCCTACCACCAGCTCGCTGGCGGGGATATCTTCACGAGTAAACTGTGACGCGTACTCTGCCAGTTCACGGATAATCTTTACGCCTTCCTCCACATCATCCTCTACATCCTGGCAGCGCAGGAACTTCACACGCTCCGCATCATAGTCTCCCAGTTCTTTTAAGAACAGTTCGTGAGTTAAGTTTTCGCAGCCCAGTTCCAGACAGAGCACCGCTGCAGCATTCGGATGGCGCACCAGGGCTGCCAGGAGCCTCTTGGTCTGATCCAGGTCACCGCCCAACTGAGAGCAGCCGAAAGGATGCGGCCAGTAATACACGCCCTCTACAGAGCCCTTGACCACATCCCGGCTCTCTTCCACGATCTGTTTTGCGATGCCGTTTACGCAGCCCACGACAGGCACGATCCAGATCTCGTTGCGGATCGCCGCCCGGCCGTCTTTCCTGCGGAACCCCTTAAAGGTCCTCGGCTCCACCTTCGGCAGATCATATACTTTATGGTCATAGGTGTATTCGCCGCCTTCTTTTAACTCGGTCTTTACATTATGGGTATGCACCCAGCTTCCCACCGCGATATCTGCCGTAGCACCCGCGATGGTATTGCCGTATTTCACTACCGGCTCGCCTGCCTTGATCTCCTGGATGGCGATCTTGTGACCGCGCCCTACTGCTTCGGTCGTCACGATCTCCCTGCCGTCTACCGTAAGCGTTGTCCCTGCCGGCACATCCTCCAGGCAGACCACTACATTATCTAAGGGATGGATCTTGATTATCTGCATAAGCCTCTCCTTATCTATTCAAATGCCCTCCCCCGAAAAGGGGGGAAGGCCATGAAATACCTGTCATCCTTGCGGTTCATACGGATTACAGTACGCTCTTGTATGCTGCCTCCGCGCCGTCTTTGCGGATCATCTCAAGGTCTGCCAGAACGGTGTCATACAGGCCTTCGATCTTTGTCAGATCCTGATCCCACATCTTCTCATTGGAAAGCACATCCTTCACCAGCGCGGCGTCATCGGCATCCTTGTGCTCATAGTAGAAATCCAGCACCCAGCCGTCATCCTGCACCTTATATTCGTTACCCTTCGGGCGCACGCAGATCAGCCCGTCTGCCGCTCTCTCCTTGATGCCCGTGGAATAGAAAGCGATATATGCCGCAAGGCTCATGGTCAGTGCCGCCGGCAACTTGCCAAACTTCTCGATATACTCCAGGAAGGAAGGCATATTGCGCGCTTTCCACTTAGAGGTGGAGTTCAGGGAAATGCTCATCAGTTCGTGGTTGACAAACGGGTTGTTGAAACGGTCTGTCACGGCTGCCGCAAAATCGTCGCAGTCCTTCTTATCCAGCGGCAACACCGGGATCACCTCATCAAAGAGCATCTTGTTCATGAATCCCTTGATGGTCTCGTTGTGCATGCAGTCACGCACGATATCCTGACCTGCCAGATAAGCACCCAGCACAAACCCTGTGTGTGCACCGTTTAAGATACGCACTTTACGCTTCTTGTACGGTGTTACGTCCGGAACCACATGTACATTTACGCCTGCCTTCTTGAACGGCAGTTTCTCTTCCAGCCATTCCGGCCCTTCGATATACCATACGCCGAATACCTCGCCTACATCCAGCAGGGGATCTTCATAGCCATTGATCTTTTCCAGTTCAGCCACTTCCTGCGCATCGCGGATACGGCCCGGTACGATACGGTCTACCAGCGTAGAACAGAACAGGCAGTCTTCATTGATCCACTTCTTGAAGTCCTCGCCCCAGCCCCAGTCATCGATGTGCTTTACGATGATCTTCTGCAGTTCTTTACCGTTATTGTCGATCAGCTCGCAGGAGAGGATCACCAGACCTTTCTTGCCTGCCAGGAAACGCTCGTGCAGAAGCACTGCCAGTTTGGCCGGGAAGGAAGTGGGCGGCACCTGATCCGGCTTGGATTCCGGATCGTATACGATACCTGCTTCGGTCGTGTTGCTGGATACATACTCCAGATCATCGCTCTTTGCCAGTTCTTTTACTGCTTCCCAGTCTTTCACCGGGCTGTAGCACTTGTCCACAACCGAGATCACACGCTTGCGGTCTACTTTCTCGCCCTTTTCGGAACCGCGCAGATACAGGGTGTAGAGACCTTCCTGCTCGTTGATCAGGTCGGAAAGTCCCTGCGCGATCGGCTGCAGCAGCGCTACTTTGCCGTTCCAGCCAGCCTTTTCATTTGACATATCAAACCAGTAATCCACAAACGCGCGAAGGAAATTGCCTTCGCCAAACTGCAGCATCTTTACCGGTGCCTCTTTCAGGATATAACCGTCGTAACCGGATTTTTCCAATACTTCATAGTTTAATTTTGCCATGATCTGTTCTCCTTAAAAATGATATATGGTTGATTGTTCCAAAAACCTTTTTCTGCCGGACTTATATCCGCAATCCTCAGATCCCGAAATATCTCTCCGCGTTGTAGTAAGAGATGCCCTCGATGATCTTCTTTAAACTCTTTTCGTTGTTCGGATACTCGCCATCCTCTACCCACTTGCCGATCAGGTTGCAGGCAATGCGGCGGAAGTAATCGTGCCTTGTGTAAGACAGGAAGGAACGGGAATCTGTCAGCATGCCGACAAAATTGCCCAACAGGCCCAGGTTGCCCAAAGAGCGCATCTGCTCCTCCATGCCATCCCTTGTATCCAAAAACCACCATGCAGCGCCCAACTGCATCTTGCCCGGTACCTCATCGCTCTGGAACGGCCCCAGGCAGGTCGTGATCTGGTTGAAATCGTTGTGGTCCAGAGAGAATACGATGGTCTTCGGCAGTTCGTTTGTCTTGTTCAGTTCAGAGAACAACTCTGCCAGTTCATTGTAGCAGTTGCTCTTCGCGATCATGTCATAGCCGGTATCCGGTCCCTGGATCTTAAACATCTTCTCATTGATATTTCTCGTACAGGAATAGTGGATCTCCATTACGACATTTTCTTTATGATACTTTCTTGCCAGGCTCAAAAGCACCTTGGTCTGGTAGATCTCCGCTTCCTCGGTGGTGATGCTCTCGCCGTTCATCACTTTGCAGAATGCCGCATCTGCCTCTTCGTCGCTGCCCGGACGGAACATCACGTAATCGATGCCGTGGTCGGATGCCTTGCAGCCGTGCGCCTTAAAGAAATCCAGGCGCTCATTCAGCGCGTCGCAGACTTCCTGCGCGCTGTTTAAACTTTCCTTGCCGACACTCTTTGCCAGTTTCTTAATATAATCCGCAAAGCCGTCTTTTGTGATATTGATGGCCTTGTCCGGGCGGTAGGACGGGCATACGGTAAAGCCCAGGTCTTCCTTCGCCAGTTTCTCATGCCACTCCAGCGTATCGATGGGATCGTCGGTAGTGCCTACATATTTTACATTGGATTTACGGATGATGCCGCGCACGGACAGGTTTGGATCGTTCTGCAGCATATCAGAGGTCTTGTCCCAGATCTCCTTTGCATTCTCTTCCGTCAGCGGCTCGGTGATGCCGAAATAGGTCTTTAATTCCAGATTGGACCAGTGATACATGGGGTTGCCGATGGCCATTTCCAGAGCCTTGGCAAATTCTACGAATTTCTCAAACGGTGCGGCATCGCCTGTGATCTTGTCCTCCGGCACGCCGTTGGAACGCATCACGCGCCATTTGTAGTGATCTCCGAAATAACTGCCGTCCGGCTGCCTGCCGCCCAGCCAGATCTCCGCGATATTGTTGTATCTGCGGTCCTCATATATTTCCTGCGGGGAAATGTGGCAGTGATAATCGATGATCGGCAGAGACTCTGCGTAATCGTGAAACAAGTGCTTTGCTGTGTCGTTGTACAACATGAAATCGGCATCCATGAATGCTTTCATTTGCAACCCCTCCTGATTTATTTTGTTTGTTTATTTTGGAAGCGCGTAATGTAAGCGCTTACATTCTATATTTACAGTTATAAACTTATTTGATAACAAAGTCAATATCTATTTGTATGGCTGCGCAAATATTTTGTTGCTAAACCCGTCTCACTCGAAGTATTTCAGGCCGCAATCGCGCAGCAAGTGCGCGATTCGACTGTGAATAGTAACGTGCTTTTTCAAAAATCCGTAGTTCCCCTCTTTACCAGTTCACAGGGGATCACGATCTTGTGCTCCAGATTCTTCTCTTTGCGTTCGATCACCGCGATCAGGCGCTCCACCGTTTCATGGCAGATCTGCTCGATATGGTTGTCGATGCTGGTCAGTTCCGGTTCGCAGGCAATACCGATGCTGGAATTGTTATAACCCACGATGGCGATCTCATCCGGCACCAAAATACCCTTCTTGGAAGCGTACTTCAGCGCCCCCACGGCGATCTCGTCATTGCTGGCGATCACCGCATCAAAGGCCACATTGCAGTTCTGCAGCAGGTCGCGCACCGCGTGTACCGTATTTTCCACATGCATCTCCAGTTCCGGACGGAACGGGATGCGGTGATCCTCCAATGCTTTCTCATAACCCATGCGCTTCTTGATCGCGCTGTAGGACTGGGAATCCGTCAGAAACAGAATGCGCTCGTGCCCGTGCTCGATCATCTGCACGGTCACGTCATACACTGCTTTCACATCATCATTGACCGTCACAAATACATTCTCGCCCTGCACATTGCCGTTTACCACAAAGACCGGCACCTGTTCCGCCGCCTCGCGGATGTAGTCGGTGTCCTCCACGCGCTCACCATTGCCGGCATAAGTAGAGCCTACCAGGATCAGCGCGTCCACATGCTTTGACAGGATCATGTCTGTCTGCCGCTGTTTCCCTTCCAGTTCAAAACCGCTGCAGCCCAGGATACAGTCATAACCGTACTTTGCCAGTTTTTCCTCCAGATAGTAGACAGCGCTGGACATATACAGATCCGAAATGGTCGGCACCAGCAGGCCTATGGTGTGCATCGTGTTGAGCCCCAGCCCCTGCGCAAACACATTCGGGGTATAGCCCACCTCCTCGATCACTGCCATTACCTTCTTCCGCGTCTTTTCGCTCACTTTATCCGAGCCGTTTACCACCCGGGAAACCGTGGCAATAGACACCTTGGCCATTTCCGCGATATCGTATATGTTGATGACTTCCTTTTTCATTTGGTGATCGTTGTCCTATCTGCTCCTGTCTGTCCCCTGCGATCCCTGACAGTTATTTGTATTTATACCTGCGCGTACAGGAAAAATGGAATCCTGTATGTTATACCACGCGGTATATGGTAGCGCTTACATGAAGCATATTCCCCAATGTCTGAAAGCGCTTACATCAATTCTAATTGTTTTTCAGCATAAAAGATAGGTGGCAAAACTACCAAAAAAAATTGGGTATTATTGAGCAAATGACCAAAAATTGAATATATGATGTATCTTCCGGCGTGTTGAAAAAAGAGCCGAAATGATCCGGCTCCTTTTTTACACATTGAAACTATACCGCGTTACACTTTTCGGTCTTGCCCAAACAGCCAACGATATTCCTTCAATTGTAATCAATTATAATTTCTCCAAAAAATAACCTCTCGCTAAAAGAGGTTATTTTTTTGTTTGACAGGGATAGCGGCAACCCCTCGATAGCGCAAACTTACTGTCAGTCAGTATTCTTCCATCAGTATTTTTTTGGTCCCTGGTAAGTACCGTTCTTCATTTTGATCTCGTTTTCACGGCGCTTGTTCATGATCTCTGCACGCTTTCTCAAAACCTCTTCACGCTCACTTAAGCCGGGGGCTTCGGACGCATCCGGCTTATTCTGCAAACCCTGCAGACCGATCTTCTCGTGACCTCTTCCTGTATGCTTCTTCTCCACGGGCTTTTCCTCGGCTTTCTCCGCAGGCTTTTCTTGTGCTTTCTCCGCGGACTTTTCCTCGGACTTCTCCGCGCCGGCGCTCTGCACGCTGTTCTTTTCCGCAGCCTCCGCAGCCTTCTTTTCGCTCTCCATCGCCCACTTGCGGATCCCTGCCTTCATCCCATCTATCTGCGAAGTGATCGCGCGCTCACGGTCTAAATGATGATCATTCAATTTATCCATTTCGTTAAACTGCAGATCAGCAAAACCGATCAGTTCCCCGGCCAGTTCATTGCGCTTTTTCCCATTCGGCAGTATGCCGCGGAAGCGGCTGCTGTCGATATGCTCTTTATATGTGCGGGAAGCTTCACTCAAGCGCCCCAATGCCTCCTGTATCTGCCAGGGGGTATATGTCTCGTTTAAGTTTGCTACATCCTGCAGCGCATCTGCCATCGCATTGAACTGATCTGACTGGTTCTTCTTCCCGGCTTCCAGTTTCTTCAGCGTTGCCAGATACTCCTTCGCCTTCTCCACCATATCCAGCATGCCGTTCTGGTACCGCTCCATCTTTTCCAGATGATGCAACATGTTGTCATGCACCATGTTTTCCGGCTCTGCCTCTGTCCGGACCATATCGTCCCTGCGTTCTCCCTCATCCCCATAGACCGGCTCATCGGAATAGATATGCCAATTGGCGGGAATGCTGTCCTTGTATTTTATCTGCCTATCCGGAACAAAAGCGCCGTCTTTGATCTTCAGGCCGTATCTGCCATCCAGACGGGCGATCTCCCCGCCTTTATTACGGTAATACTCCCTCTCGGCAGGTGACAGTATGCTTTCTTCACCCAGATACTGCATGGTGTATTCTTCCCCGGGATTGCGCATCAGATCACCAAACTCCAATCCCTGCGGCAGACCGTACTTCTCCGCCAGTTCACCCGGAATCGGCTCACTGCTGAAGTCGCTGATCGCCTCAAACATGGAAGTCGTTATCGCAGAGATCAGCCCGAATTCATAAGTTTCATAGACCAGGCCGCTCCCCAGGTCATAACACGCCTTCGGATCACTCCGGTACGCATCCGTTCCGAGTATCTCCCCGTTGCGCACCTTCGCCGCTGCGTCTTCCGCTTTCATTCCCAGTTCAACATTCAACTCGCCCTTGTATTTTAGCAGTTCCAGACTGTACACAAGCACAAATTCCGGATTTAACTTGATCTTGCCATTGTTTACATCTTTGCCAAGGATATGATCCGAAAAACTGTCGAACGCTTCCTGCTCCTCCTGCGTAATGGATTTATCCATCGTCTTAGCCATCAGCGCTACATAGTTCCTGGCCAGTGTCCTGTAATCACCTTTTTTCTCGTATTGTCCAAAGTGTTTTTCGTATAAATCTCCCGCCGCCATACCATGATCCCTCCCTTACCACGTGCTCGTAAGTCAGAGTATAGCATACTAAGTGCAAGCAAAGTGCAAGCATAAAGACTCTTTTTCTTAAAAATGGTTGATTTTTCGTAACCATTCGGAACACAGCGCCAGAACCCGGGCGGGCTGAACTGTTACGGTTTTTCTGTATTTCAGTATTCCCCTTCCTCCGGATAAGTCATATTTTCCACCCGGTATTCCCCGCCGGTAAAGCGCAGGTCAAAGCCTACAAACTCCCATATGCGGGCAAAAGGCGCGATACGGCAGTGAATGACATCCTCCGTGATCTGCGCGTCAAAGATCATGCTCTCCCCGGAAAAAGCCTCATCCGTCCAATAATATCTGATAAAATCCTCCTCCAGCTCCGCTTCTGCTGTAAAACCATACTGCTCCACAGTAAAGGTCACTTTATTATCCACCGGCTTCTGGTAGACGATGCGCAGTGTCCTGGCGCCGTTTTCCCCCCGGCCAAAAGGAAGGTCTGCTTCCTCGTACTTCCCATCCCGACGGTCAAACAGCCACATATCACCAAACCCGGGCGGATAAGTGCTGGTGTCATAGGACAGGGTAAAGAGGATCTCTTTTTCTCCGTCCCCGTCCAGATCGGCTGACTGTATGTGCGGAAAGCCGGTCTCCCAGCCCTGCGGCACCTCCAGCTTTTCCCCATTGCCAAACTCGATCGTATATACTGCTGTCTGCTGCTCCGCATCACAGGTACGGTACAGACGGTCTGTCTGCGCGTCTCCGTCATAGTCTTTATTGACAAATTCCTCCCGCCATAAATATTTCTCCGCTTCATCCACATAGCCTTCATACTCCCAGAGTTCCGCCGGGGACACCTCCGAAAGATCCGCTTCTGTTGGCACTGCTTCTGTTGGTGCTGCTTCTGTCGGTGTGGTTTCTGCGGGCGTCGTCTCTGCTGCCTCCTGCGTGGGTGCCGCCTGCTCAGTGGGCGCCTCTGTTGCAGTCGCTTCCGGCAGTTTCCCTCTTTCGGATCCCGTATCCGTATCACCGCAGGCGGTCAAAAGCATTGCAGCGATCAGCATAGGTATTGTTTTTCTCTTCATGTTTTCTCCTCTCCTCTGTTTCTCTGAACAGTTTACCTTTATAACTATATGGAAATAACCCTTCCGCGTCAACAAAAACAGTACACTGTCTTCCCGGGATAAAAAGTATACCCCCCGCCGCACAATTGCAGCGAGGGGTATGGGGGAAGTTGCGTAAACAACGATAATGGCTTTTTATGCGCGGTTTGCTTTTACGATCTCTGCCGCTTCTGCAACCTTTGCTTTGATCTCTTCAAACTGACCTGCTTTGATCATGTCACCCTTTACCATCCAGGAACCACCGCAGCAGAAGATCTTGTCATTCTTCAGATAATCTACAACATTGGTTGCATTGATGCCGCCGGTGGGCATGAAACGAAGTGCTGTCAATGCTGCGCCGATGGCCTTGATCATGGACAGACCGCCTGCGTTTTCAGCCGGGAAGAACTTCACATGTGTCAGACCTAACTTGATGGCTTTCATCATCTCGCTGGCAGTCTGCGTGCCCGGGCATACCGGGATATCTTTCTCCAGACAGTACTTCACGATCTCTTCATCCAGACCCGGAGCCACGATGAATTTTGCACCTGCTGCTACGGCACGGTCTACCTGATCGATGGTCAGGACAGTACCTGCGCCTACCAGCATATCCGGGAATTTTTCAGCCATGATACGGATGGACTCCTCTGCTGCCGCAGTACGGAATGTCACCTCTGCTGCCGGCAGGCCGCCTTCCATAAGGGCTTTTCCCAAAGGCTCTGCATCCTTCACATCGTTGAGAACGACTACCGGGATGATGCCTACTTCTTCAAATTTTTTAAAAACTGCATCTGTCTTTGCGCTCATATCATTATCTCCTATATTGTTTTTCGCCTTCGGCTCGTTCTTCTATTTGCTTACTACCTGACGTCGCTAAACTCCTGCTTCGCCTTCGGCTCGCATTCGTTAAACTCGTCAGGTAAGTGCGTACTAAATTCGCACTTCGCCTTCGGCTCGTTATTCTATTTGCCTGCTACCTGACGTCGCTAAACTCCTGCTTCGCCTTCGGCTCGCATTCGTTAAGCTCGTCAGGTAAGTGCGTACTAAATTCGCATACGCCTTTGGCTCATTCTTCTATTTGCTTACTACCTGACGTCGCTAAACTCCTGCTTCGCCTTCGGCTCGCATTCGTTAAGCTCGTCAGGTAAGTGCGTACTAAATTCGCCCTTCGCCTTCG
>JAFUUX010000284.1 GCA_017471325.1 Lachnospiraceae bacterium
ACGACAAAACTATTTTCGTTTTGTCGTTTACTGCGCCGGATTTTGGCCGCTGAAAGCGGCATATTTCCTTACAAAATCCGTGCGCATCCTCGCGGAGCGTTATAGTAAGCGCAATTATTTATTGCGCTTACTATAATTTCACTTATGGACGGAAAATCCGGGCCTGTTGCACTGGCACCTGCGCTCTCCCGGGGGATCGATAACATTTACCGGCAGGCAGGTTATGAGGTGGAAAATCGGCATGGATTATGGTAAAATAATACAGATCATGATGAAGGCTGGGGAATGGAATGGAGAAATGGAAGCAATATAAAGGGAAAGCGGCAGCGCTCTTTTTCTGGATGGGAATGCTGTGTGAACTGGTGGTCTCGCCATCAGGCTATGTGTTCGGAGGGTATCACGAACCCCGGATCATTGTGGGGGGGATGGTCTGTTTTTCGCTGTCGATCCTCTGTTCTATGGAGTTAAAACGGGACTGGTGGCGCTTTGCATTGCTGGGGGCATATGGGCTGGCCTGCTATTATTTCCAGCATTCTGCGCTGGTCCTGCGCCTGGTGCTGGTTCTGCTGGCGGGGCGCACGCAGGATAGAAAAAAAGCCGTGCAGCTGTTTTTCTGGGGAACACTTGGGATCATCGTGCTTGCATTCCTGTTGGCGCTCTTTGGGATACACAATGCCATGCAGTCAACGGAATGGTACAGGCATGGCGGGGAGACCAGGTTTAACCTGGGCTTTCTTCATCCGAACGGTTTTTCTCTGTTCTGGATGCGTACGGTCGTGATGGGACTGTATCTGTTTGAACGGAAGATGAAGGGCTGGATGTTTGCGCTGGCAGGGACAGTGGCAGCAGTGCCGTTTGCGCTGGTGCAGTCCAAGATGGGGCTGGCGGCGTATGCACTGGTATTGGCAGCGGTGCTGCTTTTGCATTACGCAAAAGGCGAAGGCGCGGTAAAGTTTTTCTATATCGCCGGGAATGTCATGATGGTGGCAGAACTGCTGCTGATCTATACACTGGGGATTTTTCCGTATCCGGAACATCAGATGGGGGAGGAGAATAACCTGTGGGATGTCATGAATACCGTGACTACGGGGCGTCTGGCACATGCCCGCGATGCCTTTTTAAGCACACCGCTGAAACTTTTCGGCTACCGTGAAGTGGAACAGGCAACGGAGATCGGCTTTGTGAATACGGCATTCCATGAAGGGCTTATCTTTACCGGGATCTATACCGTGCTGCTGTTCTGGCTCTTTCGCAGACTGTATAAGGAAAAGGACCGGATGGGAATGCTGCTGGTGCTGGCAGTCACTTTTTATGCACTGGCAGAAGCGTATCTTCCGTATTTCAACAAGAATGCTGTCTGGCTTTTGCTGATCGCCGGCCTGCCCGGCTTTCTGATGCCGGAAGGACAGAAATGCAGTGATATAGATAAAAACTATAACAAAATATAGTTTTTAGGAATTTTACAATAACAGATATTTACGCTATACTGACTTCAGCAACAAAAACCAAGCGGCGAGATAGGTAATAGAAAGCCTGCCGGATCAAAGAATGAAAAGGATCTTGAAAGGAGACAGTATCATGAGCGTAAAAGAATTAAAGGAAAGAAATTTAAAATTTGAAACACTGCAGCTGCACGTAGGACAGGAGAGTCCGGATCCGGCAACGGATGCAAGAGCGGTGCCGATCTATCAGACGTCTTCGTATGTGTTCCGCAACAGTGACCATGCGGCAGCCAGGTTTAACCTGTCGGATGCGGGGAATGTATACAGCCGCATCACCAATCCGACGGAAGATGTGTTTGAACAGCGCATCGCGGCACTTGAGGGCGGTGTGGCGGCTCTGGCCGTAGCCTCCGGCGCGGCAGCCATCAGTTACGCGATCCAGAATCTGGCACAGGCCGGGGATCATATCGTAGCGGCAAAGAATATTTACGGCGGCAGTTTCAATCTGCTGGAGCATACCCTTCCGCAGTACGGCATACAGACCACCTTTGTGGATCCGGGCAATGAGGAAGAAGTAAGGGCGGCATTTCGGGAGAATACCAAGGGGCTTTTTATCGAGACGCTGGGAAATCCGAAATCGGATGTGGTAGACATTGAGGGGCTGGCTAAGATCGCACATGAAAATAAAGTGCCGCTGGTAGTGGACAATACGTTTGCGACACCGTATCTGGTGCGCCCCATCGAATACGGCGCGGATATCGTGGTACATTCCGCGACAAAATTTATCGGCGGTCACGGCACGACCATCGGTGGTGTGATCGTAGATTCCGGTAAGTTTGACTGGGAGGCATCCGGCAAGTTTGCGTCCCTGACGGAGCCGAACCCCAGTTATCACGGGCTGAGTTTTACCAAGGCAGTGGGTGCGGCGGCATTTGTGACCAAGATCCGTACCATCCTGCTGCGGGACACCGGCGCTACAGTATCACCCTTCCACGCATTCCTCTTCCTGCAGGGACTCGAAACACTGTCGCTGCGTGTGGAACGCCATGTGGAAAACGCGCTGAAGGTGGTGGATTTCTTAAAGAACCATCCGCAGGTGGAAGCGGTGCACCATCCTTCGGTATCGGAGGATCCGAAACAGCAGGAGTTGTATAGGAAATATTTCCCGAATGGCGGCGGCTCTATCTTTACCTTTGAGATCAAGGGTGACGACAGAAAGGCAAAGGATTTCATCGACAACCTGAAACTGTTCTCTCTGCTGGCAAATGTGGCAGATGTAAAGTCCCTGGTGATCCACCCTGCGTCGACGACACACTCGCAGCTGACGGAAGCGGAACTGGCAGATACGGGCATTTATCCCAACACGGTGCGGCTTTCCATCGGCACGGAAAATATCGATGATATCATTGAGGACCTGCAGAGCGCATTTGATGCGGTAAAATAAAGCAGACCAGTTTCCTGCTGTGTGTGATATGTGCCGGGCGCCTTCCTTTCTGCAAGGAAGGCACTTGTGCGAAAAAAGCGTATCTGCCGTCGGGACGGCAGGCCGCGACTGGCAGATATGGGTTTATAAAAGATATCGGTTTTATCGGATACAGCATTTTATTTATAGTCAACGACAAAAATAATTTGTCGTTGA
>JAFUUX010000285.1 GCA_017471325.1 Lachnospiraceae bacterium
GAAGTGATCGCCGGGGTTCTGCGGGGGGAGAAAAAGGATTCCATGGAGGATCTGGGGCGTATCGTGGCGGGCAAGCCGCGTATCGTTTCGACGGGCGGGCATTATGCTTATTTAAAGATCGCGGAGGGCTGCGACAAACGCTGTACCTATTGCATCATCCCGTATATCCGCGGCAGATACCGTTCCGTGCCGATAGAGGTATTGCTCGAAGAGGCTGAAAAACTGGTGGCAGGCGGTGTACGAGAACTGATCCTGGTCGCGCAGGAAACGACACTGTATGGAGTGGATCTGTACGGGGAAAAGAGTCTGCCGCGCCTGCTGAAAGAACTGGCAAAGATCGATGAACTGCAGTGGATCCGTATCCAGTACTGTTATCCGGAGGAGATCGACGAGGCACTGATCGGGGTGATCTCAGAGGAACCAAAGATCTGTCATTATCTGGATCTGCCGATCCAGCATAGTGAGGATGAGGTCCTGAAAAATATGGGGCGGAAGACCAGGCGTGTGGAACTGGAAGGGATCATCGCGCGGCTGCGTGAGCGGATCCCGGATATCTGTCTGCGTACAACGCTGATCAGCGGTTTTCCCGGAGAAACGGAGGAAGACCATCAGCGGCTGAAGGATTTTGTGCGCAGGATGCGCTTTGAACGTCTGGGGGTATTTCCCTATTCCGCAGAGGAAGGTACGGTGGCGGAGCGTATGGATAAGCAGGTGCCGGAGGAGACCAAACGGCAGCGCTGTGACGGTATTATGGCACTGCAGCAGGAGATCGCCTTTGAAAAGGCGCAGGCCATGGAGGGAAGGGTGCTTTCCTGCATCGTGGAGGGACGGATCCCGGAGGAACATGTGCTGGTATGCCGCAGTTATATGGACGCACCGGATGTGGACGGGTATGTATTTGCGGACACGGACCGGGAATATATGAGCGGTACGATAGTAAAGATCCGGGTGACCGGAAGTGAAGAATATGATCTGATCGGAGAGATAATGGATGAACCTACCTAATAAACTGACAACCTTCCGCGTGGTCCTGATCCCGTTTTTTATATTTTTCCTGATGACTGACGTGGCGGGAACGGCATCCAAATGGATCGCGCTGGGCATTTTTATCATTGCGTCACTGACTGATTTTTTCGATGGTTATATCGCCAGAAAACAGAATCTGATCACAAATTTCGGGAAATTCATGGATCCGCTGGCGGATAAACTGCTGGTCAGCGCAGCGATGATCTGTTTTGTGGAACTGGGCAGGATGCCGGCCTGGATCGTGGTAGTCATCATCGCAAGGGAGTTTTTTATCAGCGGTTTCCGTCTGGTGGCTGCAGAGCAGGGGATCGTGATCGCGGCCGGCTGGTGGGGCAAGTTTAAGACGGCATTTCAGATGTTCATGGTGATCTTTATGATCATGGATCTGGCGCCGCTTCAGATCGTTACCATGGTTTTGATGTATATCGCGCTGGCGCTTACCCTGATCTCGATGATCGATTATGTGGTGAAGAATAAAACGGTGCTGAAGGAGCAGAAGTGATATGAGAGACATGATCGCAGAGACGGTCTGCGTCGGAACGGAGATTTTGTTAGGAAATATCGTAAACACCAATGCCGCTTATCTGGCAGGGGAGTATGCAAAACTGGGACTGCTCTCCTATGCGCAGACGGTGGTGGGGGATAATGAGGAACGCATCATGGAGACGGTGCGCACAGCGCTCACACGATCGGATCTGGTGGTCATCAGCGGTGGCCTGGGACCCACGCAGGATGATATCACCAAAGAGACCGTTGCCAGACTGCTGGGACGGGAGATGCGCCTGGATGAAGTGAGCAGGAAGCGGATCGAAGCCTTTTTTGATAAACGCGGCCGGAAGATGACGGAGAACAATCTGCGACAGGCGATGATCCCGCTGGGGGCACGTGTGCTGGATAACGATAACGGCACGGCCCCCGGGATCCTGATCGAACTGACGCCGGAGGAAAGCGCGCGCTTTCAGAAGGAAAAACGGGGGCTGCAGGCTGTAGTATTGCTGCCGGGGCCGCCGGAGGAACTGACCGAGATGTGGGAACAGAAAGTGGTCCCGTATCTGCAGCAGCGTACCGGGGATGTGATCTATTCCGCGATGGTCAAGGTATGCGGCCGCAGCGAAAGCGAAGTGGCGGAAATCCTCGATGACCTGATCCGGCAGAGCGGGGATGTGACGGTGGCGCCATACGCAAAGACCGGTGAAGTGCATATGCGTGTGACGGCAAGGGCCGAGGATGAAAAGAGCGCGAAGAAACTGGTAAAGCCTGTCGTGAAGGAGATCAAGACACGTCTGGGGGACAGTGTTTACACCACGCATGAGGAGACCACGCTGGAGAAGGCAGTGGTGGATCTGCTGCTGGCAAACGGTCTGACGGTGACCACGGTGGAATCCTGCACCGGCGGCTTGATCGCAGGGCGGCTGATCAATGTGCAGGGGGTATCCGAAGTATACAAATCCGGTTTTGTGACCTATTCCAACAAGGCAAAGCGGAAACTGGCAGGCGTGAAGAAGAAAACGCTGGATAAATACGGCGCGGTGAGCGAGCAGACAGCCCGTGAGATGGTAAACGGTGCTACATTGTTTAACCGTGCGGATGTGGGGGTTTCCGTGACCGGGATCGCCGGACCGGACGGCGGAACCGAGGAAAAGCCCGTCGGCCTGGTCTATATCGCAGTGAGCGTCTGCGGCGTAGTTACTGTCAGGGAATATCATTTCAGCGGTAACCGCGCAAAGATCCGCAGCCATACGGTGGCAGCAGCGCTGGATCAGATGCGCAGGTGCATCCTGAAATATTACAGTAAGCTTACATTTGGAAAAGAGGAGTAATGCGTGGAAAGAAAAACGGTAGAACTGATCGTTCCAAGTTATAATGAGGAGGCCTGCGTAGAACTGTTTTACGAAGCTGTACGTTCATTGTTTTCGGAGCAGCTGAAGGCTTACGATTTCCGGCTGATCTATGTGGATGACGGCAGCAGCGACGGGACGCTTCAGAAGGTGAAGCATATCGCGGCTGCGGCGCCGGAAGGACAGGTGCACTATATTTCCTTTTCGAGAAACCTCGGAAAGGAGGCGGCCATCTATGCCGGACTGGAACATTCTGCCGGGGATTTTGTCGCGGTCATGGATGCGGATCTGCAGCATCCGCCCGCACTGCTCATTGACATGCTGCATGCGATAGAGGAAGAAGGGTATGACAGCTGCGGCGCGCGCAGGGAGGACCGGAAAGGGGAAGGCGCGGTCAAGCGTATTTTTTCCGCAGCATATTACCATATCGTCAATCAGATGACAACGGTGGAACTGACACCGGGCAGCACGGATTTCAGGCTGATGAGCCGCCAGATGGTGAATGAAGTGCTGAAACTGACAGAACGGGAGCGCTTTACAAAGGGCATCTTTTCCTGGGTGGGATTTAAGACAAAATGGATTCCGTATCATAACGTGGAGCGCGCTGCGGGCAGGTCGAAATGGAGTATCCGGGGGCTGATCCATTATGCGGCCAGCGGACTGCTTTCCTTTGCCAAAGCGCCGCTGCGGTTTGCCATTTGGATCGGTTTCTTTGCTTTGTTATTTGCATTTGTGGATTTTATACTGCTGGTGGTGCAGGGCTGCAGGTACGGGATGCTGCCGGAGGCCGTGCAGGTGGCGGTGCTGCTGCTTTTGCTTTTCGGCGGTCTGACGGTACTGCTGCTGGGGCTGGTGGGAGAGTATCTGGCACGCATCCTGGCAGAGACAAAACAGCGGCCGCTGTATATCATGAAGGAGTCGAATTATGGCGAATCAGATCGTTAAACTGGGAGATTTTGAAGTAGGGAACAATGAAGTACCCTATTTTATCGCGGAGATCGGGATCAACCACAACGGAGACCTGCAGATCGCGAAAAAACTGATGGACGCCGCGTTTGCCTGCGGGTGGAACTGCGTAAAGTTTCAGAAGCGCACGCCGGATATCGCGGTGCCGGAGGAACAGAAAAACGTTATGCGGGATACCCCGTGGGGGCGCATGACCTATCTGGAATATAAAAAAAAGATTGAATTTGAAAAACCGGAATATGATGTGATCGATGCTTACTGCAAAGAAAAACCGCTGGCGTGGACGGCATCCCCGTGGGATATCGAAAGTCTGGAATTTCTGCTTCGTTATGATCTGCCGTTCATCAAGATCGCTTCGGCAGGCAACGGGAATGAGGAACTCTTAAAGCGTGCGTGCAGAGCAGGGATCCCGCTGATCATGTCGGACGGCATGAGCACGCAGGAGGAACTGGACCATGCCGTATCCATACTGGAAGACCATAGCAATGGGGATTATATCCTGCTGCATACCAATTCGACCTATCCGGCACCGGTAGACAGTCTGAACCTGAAGTATATGGATACCCTGCGGGAACGCTATCACTGCATCGTAGGATACAGCGGGCATGAGCAGAATCTGGAGCCCAGCGTGGTGGCTGCGACTTTAGGCGCAAAGGTGATCGAGAGGCATGTAACGCTTTCCCATGAATTATGGGGAACGGACCAGAAAGCCAGCTTGGAGATCAATGCCATGTATATGCTTTACCGGCGCTGCCTGGATATTCAGAAGATGATGGGCAGCGGTGTAAAGACGCTGGATGAAGAGGAAAGAAAAGTGCGGAAGAAATTAAAGGGAAACTGAAAGGTTTCTCTTTTTTCTGTTTTTCGGCATTAGTTGACATAGCACGGCAAAATATTATATACTAGGACATTATGGAAAGATTATTGATACATACACCGGAAGGTGTGCGCGACATTTATGGGACAGAACTGGCATGGAAACGCCAGACGGGACGAAGGCTGCAGGGAACTTTTGATGCCTATGGTTATCGGGAGATCCAGACACCGGCCTTTGAATTTTTTGATGTCTTCTCGAAGGAAGTGGGCACAACGCCGTCTAAGGATCTGTACAAGTTCTTTGATAAGGAAGGGAATACGCTGGCACTGCGGCCGGACTTTACGCCTTCCATTGCACGCTGCGCGGCAAAATACTTCATGGAGGACGCGATGCCGATCCGTCTCTGCTATGAAGGCAATGCGTTTACCAATACAACGCAGTTGCAGGGCAAACTGAACGAGACCACGCAGATGGGGGCAGAACTGATCGGGGAAGCGTCCGTGGAAGCAGATGCGGAAATGATCTGCCTGGTGATCGAGGCGCTGAGATCCTGCGGCTTTGAAAAATTTACGGTGAGCGTGGGCGAGATCGACTTCTTTAAAGGCATCTGTGAGGAGACAGCGCTGGACGGGGAAGTGGTCATGGAACTGCGGGAGTATATTTCCGTAAAGAATTATTATGGTGCTGAGGAAGTGCTTAAGGAAGCCGGTGTGGCAGGGCATTATCTGGAACTGCTGCGGCACGCCGGTGATATCTGTACCTTTGATGAATTAGAAGAGGCTATGCGGCATGTGACCAATGAACGATCCATGAAAGCACTAAAACGCCTGGTAGAACTCTACCGTCTGGTGGAGATGTATGGTCTGGCAGAGTATCTGTCCTTTGACCTGGGGATGCTCAGCAAATTCCATTATTATACAGGCATTATTTTTAAAGCATACACCTATGGTGTGGGGGATGCGATCGTCAAGGGCGGGCGCTATGATGCGCTGCTGTCCCGCTTTGGCAAGGACGCGCCTGCGGTCGGCTGCGTCTTTTTGCTGGATGATATTCAGAGCGCCCTTGCAGCGCAGGGGGTGGAACGTCCGGAGGCAGAAGCGATCACATGGATCGTTTATGATGAAAACGGACGCAGGGAAGCACTGGCGCGGATCAAAGAACTGCGTGCAGAGGGCAGACGGGTATCCGGCATCATACGCGATCCGGGGATCAGCAGGGAAGCGTATGTGGAGTACGCCCGCCGGAACCAGATCGATGATATCCGCTTCTACGGGAGCGTATAACAGGTTGCGCGGATCCGGATCATGACAGAGCAAAAATCTGAAATCTAAAATATCGTAATACGAAAGCAGGCAGGAATGA
>JAFUUX010000286.1 GCA_017471325.1 Lachnospiraceae bacterium
AAGCGCAATAAATAATTGCGCTTACTATAACGCTCCGCGAGGATGCGCACGGATTTTGTAAGGAAATATGCCGCTTTCAGCGGCCAAAATCCGGCGCAGTAAACGACAAAACGAAAATAGTTTTGTCGTTTACTATAGAATAATAAGAGATCAGGAAGAAGAATCGATGCAGTTAATTAGTTTTATCATTCCCTGTTACCGTTCCGCGCAGACGATCGGCGGCGTGGTCGCGGAGATCCGGGAAAAAATGAATACACTGGAGGAGTATGATCATGAGATCATCCTGGTGAATGACTGTTCCCCGGATGATACCTACGCGGTGATACGGGAGATGGCATCCGGGGATGCGCGGATCACGGCGATCGATTTCGCGCGCAATTTCGGGCAGCATTCCGCGTTGATGGCGGGACTGCGTCAATCCAAAGGGGATATCGTGATCTGCCTGGATGATGACGGGCAGACACCGGCTTCCGAGGCGGACCGCCTGCTGGAGGCTCTGGAACAGGGGGCGGATGTGGCCTATGCCAGGTATTCCCATAAAAAGCATTCCCTGTTTCGGAATTTTGGCAGTTACGTCAATGAAAAGATGGCGGAGTTTATGCTGGATAAGCCCAAAACGCTCTATGTATCCAGTTATTTTGCGGCAAAGCGTTTCATTGTCAATGATATGATCCGCTATGAAAATTCCTATCCCTATGTGATCGGGCTGGTGCTGCGCACAACGAGAAATATCGTCAATGTGGATATCAACCATAGAAACCGGGAAGTGGGGCAGTCCGGCTACAGCCTGAAGAAACTGCTGGGACTGTGGATGAACGGCTTTACTTCGTTTTCGGTCAAACCGCTGCGGATCGCCACGGTTCTGGGCGTGATCGCGGCTCTGGCAGGATTTATCTACGGGATCGTGATCGTCATCCAGAGATTTGTTCTGCCGGGGCGTGTATTGGGCTTTGCGTCCCTGGCGGCGATCCTGGTGTTTTTTGGCGGGATGATCATGATCATGCTGGGGCTCATTGGAGAATACGTGGGGCGTATCTATATCAGCATGAACAATTCGCCGCAGTATGTGATCCGTGAGATCGTAAAGAAAGAAGAGAATACCCGCGCGGACGAATAGTAAAAATACTTTTGTCGTTTGCTATAAATATCCAAAGTACGGATATTCAGAACTTTCGGTACAGATACGGCAGGTTTTGTTTGGAAAATACAGATGAGAGATTTTTTGGAACTGTGTAAAAAGAAAGCATGTGATAAAGAAGGCTGGCGGAAACTGGTACTCACGCTCTGCCTTTATTTTGCTGTCTGCGCCGGCATTTCCTTTATGAATGCGGGGGATAATTACGGACAGGCGGTGGCGTTCAGGCGTTTCTGCGTGGCTTTTGGATTGATGGTGCTTGCGGCGATGCCGGTGAAGATGTGGCTGACGGTCTGGTCGGGATTGTATGTGCCGGCCTGCTATGTGTTCTGCCATTTCGCATATGAAAAGCACTGGATCCCGGACGTATGCAATTACCAGTTTGTGGATGTGATCCGGTTGGGCAAGATGGTGATCCTGATCTGGGGCTGGATCCTGATCGCGATCCTGCGGGATATGATAAAGCATGGCAGCCGGGTAAAGCGGCTGGTGAAAGCGGAATGGCGCCGCCCGGGGAAGGTGCTGCTGCTGTTTTATCTGGCATTTGCCGTCCTGATCACGGTCACGAATCCCGGGTATTTTTATGGCGGTTTCTTTGCCGTCGGATATGGCTCGCTGTATTATGTGCTGGCCGTGGGATATAAGGAGGGGCGTGCAAAGCAGTTTCTGTATGCGTTTTATGACGCGGTGCTCTTATCCCTGCTCTATGTGACCTGGCAGTGCTTATGGCACCGGCCGTATGATACGGAGCGCTATCTGACCTATTTTTCCAATTCCAATATGGCGGGCGGTTATCTGGCCTGCGTATCGGTGGTGATGGCAGCCAGACTCCAGCGTGCCCGGGGATACGCAGACCGGCGGCAGCGGATCGCGGCGCTGATCCTGAACTACATCTGTTTTATCTGGACAGGGGTGCTGATCGTCTTTAATGATACGCGCACGACGATCCTGGGACTGCTGTTTGCCTATTTTACTTTGTTTGTGTTGCGCCTGCTCACGGAAAAGAAAAAAATCGCCGTGGTACTGCGTTATGCATTTGCGGCGCTGCTGCTGCTGCTCGCTGTGTATCCCGGCTATCTGGCGATCCGCTATCTGCCGGCGTATGCGGACGATCCCGTCGCGCTGTATGCGGAATACCAGCCGGAGCGGCGGATCATCAAAGGAGATCCGGTGGATTCCCCCAAATACACCACGATCACGGAGTTTCTGCGGCTGGCGCTGGGGAAATGGGGCATCATGGTGGATTTCGGACATGGCGAAGGCGGCATCGAAGAGCAGGACCAGACCGTGATGATTGATCCTGAGCGGGATGTGACCAACGGGCGCAAAGAGATCTGGGCGGCGTACCTTTCCCGGATGTCCGTCAAAGGGCATCATCCGGGGCATATCGAGACGGAAGACGGCAGCCTGATCTACCATGCGCACAACAGTTATTTCCAAATGAGTTATCAGTACGGGCTTCTGACGGGGATCGCCTTTGCGCTGCTGGTGCTCGGAGCCTATGTGTGCAGCGTGGTCCTGTATCTGAAGAAAAGCGGCATGCGCAGACGTCTGGTGTTTCCGCTGCTCATGAGCGCCGTATATATGCTGGCGATGATGACCGAGTGGCTCTGCCATCCGGCGTATGTGATCTGTTTCAGTTTTATGTGTAACTGCGGAATACTGATGCAGCTGCGCGGTGAAAAAGAGGAAAATCCGAATATCTTACGAAAGGGGTCGAAAAGCCGTTGAAGGAATTCTTAAAAGACAGAAGAAAAGCCGTGTTTGCGATGACCATGCTGTTTGGGTTCCTGACGCATGGGTTCCGGCTGACGAATAAATTTTACTGCAATGATTCCTGGAACTATATGGAGACGATCTCTGAGGGCTGGACGGTAGCTATCGGCCGGTTTTTCCTGCCGCTTGTGGAAACCTTTCGCGGAAATTATGAGACCACCTGGCTGATCGGGGTATGGTCCATTTTCTGTATTTCCCTGGCAGCAGTACTGGTGGTGGAGCTGTTTGATATCCGGGGCAGTGTAGGGCAGGCGCTGAGCGCGGCTATCCTGGTGGTCAATCCCGTGATCACGGGGACCTTTGCCTATATGTATACGGCAGACGGCTATTTCTTCGGGATGCTGTGTTCTGTGCTCTCGGCGTATCTGGTGATGCGGCTGAAAGGCTGGAAAGGCATTGCCGGCGGGGCGCTTGCCTTATTTACCGCCATGGCTTTGTACCAGGCCTATATCTCGGTCACGATCCTGCTGCTGCTGATCCTGTTGCTGCTCATGCTCTGTGATCCGGAAAAAAAGCCAAAGGAACTGCTGGCTGCGGCGGGGCGTTTCCTGGGCATGGGCGTGGCGGCAATGGCGGCCTACCTGATCGGTATGAATGTGGCATGGAAGCTGCATGATACCGGTATGGCGGATTACATGGGTATGGACGATGCCGGCGGGTATTCCGCGGCGCGCCTGCTTACGGCGGTGAAATCAAGTTATATTGAATTTGCGCGTTTTTTCCTGGTGCGCTGGGAAGCAAATTTTTATAATGTGTCCAATGTGATCCTGCTGCTTTCGATCGTTATTCTGATCTTATGGATCTGCATCAGGCGGAAACTGTTTGCGCAGCCCTGGCGTATCGTGCTGCTGATCGTATGGGCACTGCTTTTGCCGCCGGTGACACATATATACAGTTTCATCTCGGAGGGCGTATCCTATATTTCGATCATCATGTGTTACAGCATGGTGCTGATCTATCTGATGCCTCTGATCCTGTGGCAGGATGTCCTTAAGGATACGGGGGATTTTGCCGGCTGGTGCAGGCCGGATTATCTGAAAAAGCATGTTTTTCAGGTATTGCAGTCTTTTCTGCTGCTGCTCATTTCGCTACATTTTGTAGTGATCGCCGACCAGGCTTATGAGCGCATGCATCTGGCAAATGAGCAGATCCGGAATCTGGTCAACCGTATCCAGTACCGGATGGAGATGCAGGAGGGCTATACGGAGGATATGGAAGTGGCGCTGTACGGAAACCTGTATCAGGAGCCGGAGTATGTACCCAGCGCGCCTATGATGCCGGGCGTGGTTTCCAGACTGTATCTGACCAATCAGAAGGATTATTCTTCTGCCATTGACTGGTTTGCCTCTTCCCATCATGACTGGGCAGGTATCGAGCGCAGGAAGGCACTGGTGCGGACAGCGGAATTTGCGCAGATGCAGCCCTGGCCGGCAGAGTCATGTGTGCGTATCATTGACGGGACGATGGTGATCCTGCTCTCGGAGGAAGAGGTGGATGAATACGGAAAGCGGATCTCGGATTATCAGGAGTAAGAAGCAAGTTTCCAACGGAAACCGGAAACGGCAGTTGGACATAGTCAGATATTAAAAAGCGTGATCAACAGAGGAGGAAAAATGAGATGGGATTGTATGAAAAGATCGTAAACGGTGAGGAGAAATTGTCACTGGTAGGGCTGGGGTATGTGGGCATGCCGATCGCGGTGGCTTTTGCAAGAAAGGTGCAGGTGATCGGTTTTGACTTAAATGCGGAAAAGATCGCGCTGTACAGATCCGGCGTGGATCCTACAAAGGAAGTGGGAGATGAAGTGATACGCAATACGAAAGTGGAGTTTACGGCAGAGGAAAGCCGTTTAAAAGAAGCGAAATTCCACATCGTTGCGGTACCTACGCCGGTCAATGATGACCATACGCCGGATCTGACGCCGGTGGAGGGGGCCAGCCGGATCCTGGGGCGCAACCTGACGAAAGGCAGCATCGTTGTTTTTGAATCCACGGTTTATCCGGGGGTGACCGAAGAGATCTGCGTGCCGATCCTGGAAAAGGAATCCGGCTTAAAATGCGGTGTGGACTTTAAGATCGGTTATTCACCGGAGCGCATCAATCCGGGGGATAAGGTGCACCGCTTAGAGACCATCACCAAGATCGTATCGGGCATGGATGCGGAGACGCTGGATACCGTGGCAAAGATCTATGAACTGGTCGTGGAGGCCGGTGTGTACCGCGCGGAATCCATCAAGGTGGCAGAAGCGGCTAAAGTGATCGAAAACAGCCAGCGGGATATCAATATCGCCTTTATGAATGAACTGTCCATGATCTTCCACCGCATGGGGATCGATACGCAGGCGGTTCTGAAAGCGGCGGGGACCAAGTGGAACTTTTTGAAATTTTATCCCGGTCTGGTGGGCGGGCACTGCATCGGCGTGGATCCCTATTATCTGACCTACAAAGCCGAACAGCTGGGCTATCATTCCCAGATCATCCTTTCCGGCCGGCGCATCAATGACGATATGGGGCACTATGTAGCAGAGAGCCTGGTCAAGAGCCTGATCAGGGCGGATATTGCAGTAAAGGATGCCAGGGTGGCGATCCTGGGCTTTACCTTTAAGGAAAACTGCCCGGATACCCGCAATACCAGGGTGATCGACATTTACCGGGAACTGAAGGAGTATGGCATCACCCCGCTGGTGGTGGATCCTGCGGCGGATGCGGCAGAGGCAAAGCGGCTGTATGGCATCACTTTCGGGCGTATGGAGGATGTGCAGGGCATGGATGCGGTGATCATCGCAGTGTCCCATCAGGAGTTTTTATCGCTTACGCAGGAGCAGATCGCGGCGTTTTATGCCGCAGGACATAAGACCAAAGTGCTGCTGGATCTGAAAGGGATCCTGGACCGCGCATCTTACAGCGAGGAGAGGGACTGGCTGTACTGGCGGCTGTGAGCAAAGGAGGATATCATGGGATATAAAGATTTAAGATTTCCGGAGAACAGTTTATTTCTTGTGACCGGCGGTGCCGGTTTTATCGGCTCGAACCTGTGCGAGGCTATTCTGGATCTGGGATACCGGGTGCGCTGCCTGGATGATCTGTCCACCGGAAAGCAGAGAAATGTGGATTTTTTAAAAGCACGGGACGGATATAGCTTTATCAAAGGCGATATCAAGGATCTGGATACCTGCATGAAGGCCTGCGAAGGCGTTGACTATGTGCTGAACGAAGCAGCCTGGGGGAGCGTGCCCCGCAGCATCGAGATGCCGCTGTTTTATGAAGAGAACAATATCCGCGGCACGCTGAACATGATGGAGGCTGCCAGGCAGAACGGGGTGAAGAAATTTGTATATGCGTCATCGTCTTCCGTGTATGGTGACCACCCGGTGCTGCCAAAGGTGGAGGGGCAGGAAGGCAATCTGCTTTCCCCTTATGCCCTGACCAAACGCGCCTGTGAGGAGTATGGCAAACTGTATTACCGGCTCTACCATCTGGACACCTACGGGCTGCGCTATTTCAATGTATTTGGCCGGCGGCAGGATCCGGACGGCGCCTATGCGGCGGTGATCCCGCGTTTCATCCGGCAGCTGCTGCATGGTGAGGTGCCTACGATCAACGGGGACGGAAAACAGTCCCGTGACTTTACCTATGTGGACAATGTGATCGAGGCAAACTTGAAGGCCTGCCTGGCCCCCACGGAAGCAGCAGGACAGGCATTCAATATTGCCTATGGCGGCAGGGAATATCTGATCGATATCTACCATGCGCTGTGTGAGGCGCTGGGTACGGATGTGGAGCCGCATTTCGGACCGGACCGTCCCGGGGATATCAAACATTCCAATGCGGATATCAGCAAGGCAAAGAAACTGTTGGGCTACGATCCGGATTATGACTTTGCCAAAGGGATCAAACTGGCGATCGAGTGGTATAAGGAAGACTTAAAATAAGACACCGTCTGCTGGCAAAGGAGTATGTATGAGGAAAATAGCGATCCGTATCGATGATGTTACCCCGGAAATGGATTGGGTAAAGTTTCACCGCTTTGAGAAAATGCTGGATAAGTATCAGGTCTGTCCGTTGATCGGAGTGGTGCCCGAAAACGGGGATCCCACACTGGCCGGCCAGGAGAAAAACCCGGCTTTTGCGGAGCAGCAGGGATATACGGACTGGCTTTTGAAAAAAAAATCGGCGGGCTGGAGTATCGCTCTGCACGGTTGTTTTCATGTATATCAGACAAAGCAGGGCGGCTTGTTTCCATTAAATCATTTTTCGGAATTTGCGGGGCAGCCGTACAGGGAACAACTAAGGCTGCTGCGCCATGGAAGGGAGCGGTTGAAGGCACTGGGGGTGGAGAGCGACATCTTTATGGCACCGGGGCATAGTTTTGACCAAAATACGCTGGCGGCTTTAAAAGAAAACGGTTTCCGCTATGTGACAGACGGCTATGGAAGCCGGCCGTATCTGCGGGAGGGGCTGGTCTTTCTGCCCATTTCATTTCTGCGCAGCCGTGAGAGAAAGAAAAAAGACGGATACACCACTTATGTCGTCCATACCTGGGATATGTCCGAAGGTGAATTCCGCTGGTACGAAGATCTCTTCCGGACGGAGAGGGAGCGGATCATCGATTACCGGGAACTGCTGCAGCTCACGCCGCAGAAACGGGGAGCAGCGGGCAATCTGAAAGAGTATCTTATGGCCGGCGGGAAGCGTCTGGCAGCAAAATTATAGATGAACTATCATACGATATCTTCCGAAAAAGATGAATATATATGGAACTTATTGCTTGCGCATGCCGGAGAGACTTTTCATACGGCAAGGGGGCTGTCGTTTGTTTATCATCAGAAACGCGGCCGCGACGGCCAGCCCCTGGGCGAGCTGGTGATCGACCGCAAAGAGAAGACGATCACGCGCAATACGGTATTACTGGCGTATGGAAAGGCACTGGAACTGATGGAAACAGCGGGCTGTGTATCCGGGCCGAAAAAACTCGGTGTATTTGGAGCAAGTTATCTATACCCGGTCTTTCTGGAACTGGGGATATGCAGGAAAGAGGCCGCGAGAGCGATGAGTGTACAGCAGTAAAAAGAATGGTGCGGGGATCAAATGAGTGGCAGCACTTAAGGGATCGTGAGTTTAATGGAGGACGAACAAATGAGCAAAGTACTTATCCTGAATGGAAGCGCCCACCGGCAGGAATAGCAGGAAGAGGGAAGGAGCAGTAAAAAACGCTGGGAACTGTATGAACAGAAAAGTATTGATACCGGCAATATCCATTTTGTTATTGCTTTTGGCAGGGGGAATATCAGGCCTTCTTTTGTATATGGGGGTGATCCATATCAATAATCCTTCCCGGACGGAATACCCGGTCCGCGGTGTCGATCTGTCACATTATCAGGGGGAGGTTGACTGGGAGCAATTGTCAAAAGAGGATATTTGTTTTGCTTACATAAAGGCTACGGAGGGCTCACGATACAGGGATGAGCAGTTTGAGAGAAACTGGAGTGAGGCACAGAAGACGGATCTCAGAATAGGGGCATACCATTTTTTCAGCCTGGATTCCCCAGGCGCAGCACAGGCGGAGAATTTTTGCGGTACTGTTACGTTTGCGGAAGATATGCTTCCGCCGGTGGTAGACGTTGAACCCTATGGAAATTACAGGGATCCGGATACGCTGGATAAGGATAGATTACTGAAGGAACTGGGAGATTATCTGCAAAGCGTGGAAGCCTGCTACTCTTTAAAACCGCTTATCTATACAACGGAGGAATGGCTGCCGGTCTTACAGGAAGAGTTTAAGGCGTATGATGTATGGATCAGATCTGTCTACGGAAAACCGGATCCTTCGATCCGATGGACATTCTGGCAGTATTCCAACCGGCATGTGCTGCCGGGGTATTCAGGAACGGAAAGATATATTGATATGAATGTTTTTTGCGGTGATGCGGAGGCATTTCACAGGTATCACTAAATCCCCAGAAAGGCGTATGGACTGCAGTACAATACTCAAAAAGATAAAGGGTAATATGTGTTTTTTACTATGGCAATAAAAAATGAATGAGGAGGGAAGAAGATGAAGACGAAAAAGAAGGGGAACAACTGGACCGCTTATTATGATCCTGACACAAACAGGTATTTTGCGGAGATCATGTACACCAGCAGGGAAGGCCGCGAAGAATATGATTATGAGATCACAAAGGAAATATACGACAGGCTTGGAACATTCCGCGATGATATCGAAAATGAACATCTGATCAAGACGGCAAAGATGAACTATTCCTTTGAGAACACCATGTACGGAACGCTCGGACCGGAGAGAATGGTCTGGGATGCGGAAGCGAAGGAAGCGATGGAAGAAACTGTTAAGAAAGAAGAGAACAAAAATGTCTGACCGTTTATTCTATTTTAAGGATGTCAGAGTTTGAACTGTAATAAAGAGAGGATGATCTGGCACATACCCGGAGAAATTTTCGGTAAGTTTTGCATGACGATGATGGAAAAAAGAAATCTTGAAATACGAATAGGTATATTGCTCTTTGCTTTGCTGATCGGCGTATATATATATAACAGTCTAACCGTAATCCATGTTTCATATGATTTTAATGATGAAACTTATGGCGGATCGATACAGGAACTGACAGTAAGAAAGGGAGATGAGAGTCCGGATGATATCTGCCTGGCATTGCGGGGACGGACAAAGAACGGGTTCTGGATAATCGACATCAATCTCTTCGATAAACCGTGGCAGTATTTTATAGTGGATACTTTCTATTTAGATGGAAAAGCAATGATATGTGTTTATCATTTTATAAGTGATAATGACCATCAAATATGGAGGGTAACCGCAAAAACGATTCTGTATTATGATGAGAATGATGAGTTGTGTTGTGATGCAAAGAGTGATGATTATATGGAGATTTTAACATCTGTTTATGAAAATGAAGTGAGATTGTATTATAATAATGATCAGCAATAAGCATCTGGCTACCTTGAATGGCAACTCGCAGGCGATCGACCGGAAGAATCTATGCAAAGGATGGGGAGAAAATGGAACTTTTTGACGGAAGACCGGAAAACACAGAGGGCAGACTGCCGAGGGAAGTAAGGACTTATGATTTCCTTGATAAACTGGGCATAGAGTACCGGAGAACGGATCATGAGCCTGCGGATAATATGGAAGCGTGCAATGAGATAGACGCAGTACTGGACGATGCAGTGAAGCAGGTGATGGAGAGTATATAAAATAATACCGGGCATTCGATATACGAGATGCCCGGAATCTGTTACTTGTTTAAGATAAGTGATAGCTTGGTTCCGTCAAATTTGTTCCCCCAGCCATCTCTTTCGGAGAAGTTGGAAAAACTGACGATGTCAAGATCGGGAAGTGCGATATCGCCCTGCTCCAGAATATGGTATATATCCAGAACTAATTGAGAGGCTTCTTTGCCATTATCGGGAATGGAGGAATAACTGTATACTTCCTGTATCTTGTGCAGTTTCATCAGTAATTGGTTGATGGTATCGGACTTATCCCTTAATAGCGCGACAAATGAGTTATATTCATCTTCGGAAATCTCTTCGAAATCTGATTCGGCGTATGAGTTGAATTCGAAGAGGTATTCGGGAATGATTTCGATAAACTTGTTGTCCCATTCGTCCCAATATATGGATGTGACTGTCCACATAAGTTTCGAGAGATCGTCCCAATTATCATCAGGATACTTTTCTTTTAAGTATTTTTCGACGCAGAGTATAGCATAGGCCATTCTGCCATTCATAGAAATATTATTAAAATCTGATATTTTCATAGTCAATCCTCTTCGTACCATCCAGTATAGTTTCTCTTAACTCTGCCCTTGAATGAATAGGTACAATTCTTGCAGGCGGCTTTTTTCTTGCGGTATTGAATTTTTCGCGCTGCCGATTGGAGATATTGGCCAGTTCTTTGACTTTTTCTTGTGCCCATAATACAACATGACGCCGATTTTGTGTAGCATTGTTTTTTTCTATTTTTGCGGTGTTTCTGTTTTTATGGCCGATAGTCCCTTGAAAGAGACCGCTGGTTGCTTTGCTCATGGTTTGGAGCCTGCCATGAAAGCATTCCACAGATCCTTGCAACCGGGACGATGCGGTCTGGGTAGGTTACCTTGGATTAGTAATTCTTCATTTTTTCCATAATTGAAATCCTCCTTGTGAAGTGCGTCACTGTTGCCTTTTGATCATATTTTCGCCCTTTGCATGAGGGGGAAAAACTTCCCACTTTATCTAAGTTTTTTGTTGATTTGCGTGATGGAATATGGTATAAATGAAATGTAACGATGGTTTAAGCAATGTTATATTTTCGTTACATAAAATAATCGAGCGTTGAATATAGGTTTTATAGAAAAGGTTAAATGGTTGAATATGGAAAATTATGAAGCAGGAATAGGTGGAAATATAAAGGAAGTCAGACTGGGATTAGGCTATTCACAGGAAAAACTGGCGAATATGTGCGAAATATCTAATTCTACGCTTAGTGCATACGAGAATTCCAAGAAGATTCCCAATCTCATAACCATTGCAAAGATAGCTAAAGCCCTGAATGTCAGTATAGAACGATTGTATTATGGCGATGAGAATATATCGTTTATTAAGTCAGTTCCTGACGTGGGAAGAAAAATAGTAAATTGTGTGTATGTTCTATGGGATTTGGGTGTGATTAAATACTATGAACATTTCATGTCTATAGGTATGCCCATGGGATATCCCGGTGAAGAAGAGCGAAATGGCTTTTTTCTGGATATTGTAAAGCATCCAATGTCGATTAGAAGGCTTATAAATTCATTGAATGAATATCGCAGCAGGGAAAATACATACGCAGAGCCGGAAAAGTATTTAGAGATCCTTTTATCATCCGTTGCAACAGAGATCAACAATGAGATTGAAAGAGATAGAGAGGATGAAAAGTCGAGAAAAGACAGACAGCAGAAAAGCCAACAGTAGTAAATTGTAAATATGCGGAGGAACAAAGGAATGGCTGATAAAACCAATGCCAATATCGGTTTTGAAAAACAATTATGGGATGCGGCATGCGTCCTATGGGGACATATCCCGGCGGCGGAATACAGGAAAGTGATCATAGGACTCATTTTCCTTCGATATATTTCTGCGGCCTTTGACAAAAGATATCAGGAACTTGTAGCAGAAGGTGATGGCTTCGAGGATGACAGGGATGCCTATACGGAAGAAAATGTATTCTTTGTTCCGGAGGAAGCGCGTTGGAGCACGATCGCTTCTGCGGCGCATACGCCGGAAATCGGTACGGTTATAGATAATGCGATGAGGGCGATCGAAGCAGAGAATAAGACATTGAAAAATGTCCTTCCCAAAAATTATGGCAGCCCGGATCTGGATAAGCGGATATTAGGTGATGTGGTTGATATCTTTACCAATAATATAGATATGAGCGATACCACGGAAAGCGAGGATTTACTGGGACGTACCTACGAATACTGTATCGCGCTGTTTGCAGAAAAAGAGGGTGTCGGCGGTGGAGAGTTCTATACACCGTCCAGTGTAGTAAAAACGCTGGTTGAGATCCTGCGTCCGTTTGATAATTGCCGTGTATATGATTGCTGCTGTGGGTCAGGCGGAATGTTTGTGCAGAGTGCAAAATTTATACAGGCACATTCCGGAAAAAGGGGAGCCATCGCGGTATATGGCCAGGAGGCAAATGCGGATACGTGGAAGATGGCTAAAATGAATATGGCCATTCGTGGTATTGATGCGGACTTCGGACCTTATCAGGCAGATACCTTTACTAACGATCTGCATCCGACATTGAAGGCTGATTTTATCTTGGCGAATCCTCCCTTCAATTACCATCCATGGAACCAGGAGAAACTTTTGGATGATGTGCGATGGAAGTATGGGATCCCGCCGGCAGGAAATGCCAACTATGCATGGATCCAGCATATGATTCACCATCTGGCACCGAACGGAAAGATAGGTCTGGTGCTGGCAAATGGCGCGTTATCTACCCAGTCCAGTGGTGAGGGGGAGATCCGTAAGAAGATCATAGAGGATGACCTGATCGAAGGGATTATCGCTATGCCGACGCAACTTTTTTACAGTGTGACCATTCCGGTAACTCTGTGGTTTATTACGAAAGGAAAGAAGCAGAAAGGCAAGACACTCTTTATTGATGCCCGAAAGATGGGGCATATGGTAGACCGAAAGCATAGAGACTTCACTGAAGAGGACATACAGAAACTGGCTGATACCTTTGAGGCATTCCAGAAGGGTACGCTTGAGGATGTGAAGGGCTTCTGCTCTGTGGCTACTATACAGGATATAGAAAAGCAGGATTATATTCTGACGCCGGGGCGATATGTGGGTATTGAGGAGCAGAAAGATGACGGAGAGCCGTTTGAGGAAAAGATGGCGAGGCTGACATCGGAACTGTCGGGAATGTTTGCAAGGTCGCATGAACTGGAAGAGGAAATCAGGAGAAAACTGGGGGCGATCGGGTATGAAATATAATCTTATCGTTTATAACAATAAATGACTCAGAAAATAAGAGGTATGAGTCAGGAAAGAGATAAATAATGAACGAAATTATAGAATATGTAAAATCAGATAATCTTCTTAATGATATATGTCAAATAATAAACGAGGCTCAAAAATTTGCCTATTCGGCTGTGGATGCTACTCTGGTGCTTCGTAATTGGTACATTGGTAAAAGAATTGATGAAGAAGTGTTGCAAGGTGCAGAACGTGCAGAGTATGGAGCCGAGGTTATTAAAAATCTCTCAAAAGATTTGACAAATATATACGGAAAAGGCTATTCGAAAAGGACATTATATCAATGTCTTAAAGTATATCGTATATTTCCGCAGATTGTGCACGAGGCTAGTGCACAATTAGGCATAAGGAAAAAAGTGCACGAGGCTAGTGCACAATTTGGATTGCTTTCATGGACTCATTATAGAATCCTTACACAGGTGGAAGATCCGGTAGCCAGAGATTGGTATGCTAAAGAAGCGTATGAACAAACATGGGCTTCGCAAACTTTACAAAGGAATGTTTCATCACAGTATTATTATCGCCTTTTAAAATCACAGGATAAAATAGGTGTTGAAGATGAAATGAAGGATATGACTTCACAATACCAAAATAAGCTTGAGTTTATTAAGAATCCTGTAATAGCGGAGTTTTTGGGAATGCAGGAAGATGTATCATATCATGAGTCGGAACTTGAACAGTGTATTATCAATAATCTTCAAAAGTTTATTATGGAATTAGGAAAAGGTTATGCTTTTGTAGCTAGACAGCAGCACATTCATACTGAGAAGGAAGATTATTATATTGATCTTGTATTCTATAATTATATACTAAAATGCTTTGTTCTTATTGATTTAAAGACACAAAAAATCACGCATCAGGATGTAGGTCAGATGGATATGTATATCAGAATGTATGATGAGTTAAAAAAGTCAAATGATGACAATCCAACCCTTGGAATTGTACTTTGTGCTGATACAGATGAAGATATTGCAAAATATTCGATGTTGCGTGAAAATGAGCAACTTTTTGCTTCAAAGTATAAATTATATCTTCCTTCAGAGGAGGAACTTCGAGCTGAGATAGTAAACTGTACCCCAAAGAGTGGACAGTTGAAAGTTGAGCAGACCCGATTTTAGGACAGGCATTTATGGAGTCAGATAAGGCTTAGATGCAGAGAGAATCCACAG
>JAFUUX010000287.1 GCA_017471325.1 Lachnospiraceae bacterium
GACGCGGCGGCATTAAAAGAACTGCACGGGGAAATGGACGGCCTGGAGGACATTACGGAGCGCATCCGCGCGGCGATCATCGAGGAACCGCCCTTAACGATACGGGAAGGCGGTATCATCCGGGACGGCTTTGACAGTGATATCGATCTGCTGCGCAAGGCCAAGACCGAGGGCAAGACCTGGCTGGCAGAACTGGAAGCGCAGGAAAAGGAACGCACAGGGATCAAAAACCTGCGCATCCGCTATAACAAAGTGTTCGGCTATTATCTGGAAGTCACCAATTCCTATAAGGACATGGTGCCGGCAGATTATGTGCGCAAGCAGACGCTGGCCAATGCAGAGCGTTATATCACGCCCCGCTTAAAAGAGCTGGAGGACATGATCTTAAATGCCGAGGATAAACTGGGCACGCTGGAATATGACTTATTCTGCGAACTGCGGGATCTGGTGGAGCAGAATCTAAGCCGCGTACAGGCCACCGCGCGTGCCGTTGCCAGACTCGATACCTTTGCCTCCTTGTCGATCGTGGCCGAGCAGAACCATTATGTGCGCCCCAAACTGAACAAAAAAGGGATCATAGATATCAAAGGCGGGCGGCATCCGGTGGTGGAAAAAATGATCCCCAATGATATGTTCATCGATAATGACACCTATCTGGATAACAAAAAAAACTGCATCAGCGTGATCACGGGGCCCAATATGGCCGGGAAGTCCACATATATGCGTCAGGTGGCTCTTATTTCCCTGATGTTTCAGATGGGCAGTTTCGTACCGGCAAAAGAGGCATCTTTGTGTGTGGTGGACCGCATCTTTACGCGCGTGGGCGCATCGGACGATCTGGCCAGCGGGCAGTCTACTTTTATGCTGGAGATGAATGAGGTAGCCAATATCCTGAAGAATGCGACTTCCAGGTCGCTGCTGATCCTTGATGAGATCGGCCGCGGCACCTCTACCTTTGACGGCTTATCCATTGCCTGGGCGGTGATCGAGCATATCAGCAATAAAAAACTGCTGGGCGCCAAAACTCTCTTTGCCACGCATTACCATGAATTGACGGAACTGGAAGGCAAGATGGATAACGTGAACAATTACTGCATCGCCGTAAAGGAAAAGGGGGATGATATCGTCTTTCTGCGTAAGATCATCAAAGGCGGGGCGGATAAGAGTTACGGCATCCAGGTGGCAAAACTGGCCGGGGTGCCTGCGGAGGTCACGGACCGCGCGGCGCAGATCGTGATGCAGCTTTTGGACAATGATATCACGGAGAAGATACAGCAGATCGCCGTGGCCGGGGAAACCAAAAAGCGGGAGCCGGTCAGTTATGATGAGGCGGATCTGGGACAGATGTCCTTTTTTGACACCACTTCGGATGAGGATATCTTAAAGGAACTGGCCGATCTGGAGATCACCACGCTTACACCGCTGGATGCGCTGAACACGCTGTACCATCTGCAGAGCAAGTTAAAGAACCGGTATAAAGGATAAGACAGCGGCATTGTGCGCTGAACGAGCATGGAAAAGAGGAAAAATATGCCCACATTGGAATGGATCGGAAAAGAGAAAGTAGTCAATCATCATCTGGAGGTGCCGTATTGCGTACTGAAGCGGCAGTACAGTTATGGTGCGGAAGGAAAACAGGAAGCGGATAACGGCAGCGAAAACATGATCATCCACGGGGATAATCTGACTGCCTTAAAATCCCTGCTGCCCAGATATGAAGGCCGGGTACGCTGTATCTATATCGATCCGCCTTACAATACGGGAAATGAAAACTGGGTGTATAACGATAATGTGAACGATCCCCGGATCAGGAAATGGCTGGGAGAAGTGGTCGGCAAGGAAGGTGAGGACTTATCCCGGCATGACAAATGGCTCTGCATGATGTATCCGAGGCTTCGGCTCTTGCAGAAACTGCTGGCGGAGGACGGGGTGATCTTTGTCAGCATTGATGATGTGGAGGTCGTTTACCTGCGGCAGATCATGGATGAGATTTTTGGCAGGGACCGCTTTATCGCGCAGCTGGTCTGGAAAAGCCGGCAGAACAAAGACAACCGCAATATCACCAATGTTTCGATCGACCATGAATATGTGCTTTGTTATGGCAGCCGCTTACGGGGATGCCTGCGCAAAACAGAGCAGTATAAAAACCCGGACAATGATCCCAGAGGACCCTGGGTAAGCGCGAACATGGCAGGGCTGGCCACAGCGGAGGCAAGGCCAAACCTGCATTATGACCTGATCGATCCGGCAACCGGCATTAACTACGGAAGACCGGCAAAAGGCTGGCGCTATGATAAACATACCATGGCGAAACTGATCAGCGAAAACCGTATCCTATGGCCTGACAACGCCAGCGGGCGGCCGCGGAAAAAACAGTTCCTGGCCGAAATCGGGAAAGAATATACCGGTTATTCCTCGGTCATCGGGGAGGCGTTTTATACCAGGGACGGAAACCGTGAGCAGACAGAACTCTGGGGCAAAACGGTATTTGACTTTCCCAAAAACACCGGCTTATTGCAGGAACTGCTGGAGCAGGCCACCGCGCCCGGGGATATCATCCTGGACTCTTTTGCCGGTTCCGGTACCACGGCGCACGCAGTACTGAACATGAACAAGGCAGACGGCGGCAGCCGTAAGTTTATCCTGATCGAGATGGAGGACTATGCGGACTCCATCACGGCAGAGCGTGTCCGCAGAGTGATCGATGGTTACGGCGAAGAAAAAAAGAAGGTGGAAGGCACCGGCGGCGACTTCAGCTTTTACGAACTGGGCGAGCCTTTGATGGTGGAAAACAGTTTAAATCCTACCATTTCGGAAAAAGAGATACGCGATTATGTTTATTATACGGATACGCAGCAGCAGGCCAAAGCGCCGGATGCAGAGGAGCCGTATTTTATGGGGGCACACCGTGCCTGCGCCTATTATTTTTATTATCATGGCGGCGATCCCACGGTCTTAAACAGGGATTTTCTGCATAAGATCCGGACGGAAGCCGATGCTTATGTGATCTACGCGGATCAATGCGCCTTAAGCCCGCTGGAACTGGAAAAATGGAACATCACCTACAAAAAGATACCAAGAGACATACAGGGAGTCTGAACCATGGAATTAAAAACATACCAAAAAGTCGTGATGGGGGATCTGGAAGCCTATCTGGCAGCGCTGGATGAGCGTTCCAATCTGATCCGTGCATGGCATGCCTATTGGGAAAGAAAAGATATGCCCATCGGTGAAAACGGCGTGCCGGATTATCAGAACAAACTGCCCGGTACCCCGCATGTATGTATGAAAGTGCCTACCGGCGGCGGCAAGACCTATTTAGGCTGCTGTGCCTTAAAGCGTATCTTTATGCATCTGCCCATGTATAAATCCCGCATCGTGGTATGGCTGGTGCCATCAGAGGCCATCTTAAGCCAGACCGTGCGCAATCTGTCCGATCCTGAGCATCCCTACCGCCAGCGGCTGGAGAGGGATTTTGGCGGACGCATAGAAGTCTGCACCAAGGAGATGCTGTTAAACGGACAGCATTTCTCACCGGACACCGTGCGGGAATCCACCGTGGTCTGCGTGTTCAGTTATGCGTCCCTGCGCATCGACAGCAGGAAAAAGGATGTGCGCAAGGTCTTTCAGGAGAATGGGAACCTGATGCGTTTTGCGCAGTATTTTGATGATACGGATGCGCTGCTGGCCGATACGCCCGATACGGCGCTGATCCAGGTGCTGCGTTTTCTGCTGCCGGTGGTGATCGTGGATGAGAGCCACAATGCCGGTTCCGCCTTAAGCATCGAAATGCTGGATAACTTAAATCCGGCATTTGTGCTGGAACTGACAGCAACGCCGAGAAACAGCAGCAATATCATTTCCTATGTCAATGCCCGGGAACTGAAGAAGGAAAACATGGTGAAACTGCCGGTCATGGTCTATAACCGCAAGGATCACCAGAGCGTTTTACAGGACGCGATCCATCTGCGCGCAAACCTGGAGCGTGCCGCAGCCATGCAGCAGGAACAGGGTGGGGAGTACATCCGCCCCATCGTACTGTTTCAGGCACAGCCCGGCATCAAAGAAGACAGCAAAACCTTTGCAAAGATCAAAGAAATGCTGGTGAACGGCGGCATCCCCGCAGAACAGATCGCGATCAAGACCGCCGGTATGGATGAACTGGGCGGCGTGGATCTGCTGTCACAGGCTTGTGAGATCCGCTATATCATCACGGTCAATGCGCTGAAGGAAGGCTGGGACTGCCCCTTTGCCTATATTCTTGCATCCCTGGCCAATAAGACCTCCAAAGTGGATGTGGAGCAGATCTTAGGACGTATCCTGCGACAGCCGTATGCCAAACAGCAGGCGGATCCCTTGCTGAACACCTCCTATGTGCTGACCTGTTCCGCCGATTTCCAGGCCACGCTGGATGGCATCGTCAATGCCCTGAACCGGTCCGGCTACAGCCGCCGCGAATACCGCGTGGCACTGGATGATATGACCGCAGCAGCTTCCATGGAAGATCTGCAGGCGCAGCCGGCCATGGCACCTGCGGTGGTTTCGCAGACGGTTTTATCCGAAAACATCCAAAATGGAACAGGCACAGAAACAGCGGGCACAGAAACAGCGGGCATAGATACAACAGGCATAGAAACAACAGGCATAGATACAACAGGCATAGGAACAACAGGCATAGATACAAAAACAGCCGATCCGGAGACAGCAGGTTTAGCGGCGGCCGGTTCGGAAGCTGCTTCTGCCGGGGAAGAACTGTTTGAGACCGTGGATGCCGAAGCGCTGCGGGATATGTTTGTGAAACAGAAAGCGGCAGCCGCTGACGATACGGCACTGTCGGATATGCTGACAGCTGCCCGGGAGCAGAATGAACGCTACCAGTCAGAAGGGGATAAGGAGGCTTTGCCTGCCGGGAGCAGCAATGGTCCGAAAGCAGCGTGCCGTTTTCCCATGCAGGCACAGTTTAGGGAAGAAGCAGAAAAAATCAGACTGCCGCAGTTTTTCCGCGTGGGGGAAAAAGACCTGTTCAGCGATGGTTTCGACCTGCTGGCACCGGAGCATCTTTCGGAAGGCTTTTCACTGCGCGGGCTGGATGCGCAGATCCATTTTGAGATGGCTGCCGGGGAGATGTACCGCGTAGATCTGCAGGCAGAAGGGGAAGCAATCCCGAAATACAAGCGTGTTTCAAAATCAGACAGTGAGCGTCTGCAGCATTATCTGGAACATTTTCCGCAGGAGGAGCGCATCCGCAGGTGCGCGGACGGCCTGGTGGAACAATTAAGCCGCAATGACCGCTACATCATGGAGGAGATCGCGGAGTATGTGCACCGCGTCGTGGCAAATATGACGGAAGATGAACTGCTGGCAATGGAAAGCGCACTGCCGGTCTATGCCGGAAAGATCCAAAAGAAGATCGATGCGCTGGAGCAGGAATATCGGATGAAACAGTTTCTGCGCTGGCTGGATGCCGGAAAGATCGTCTGCCGTGAAGACTATGCGCTGCCGGCAGAGGTCAGTTTTGCGGAAAGCACGGAGGTCATCCCGGATTCCCTCTACGAAGCGGAAAAAGATGATATGACCCGCTTTGAGCGGCAATTGCTGGATGCCATGATCGGTTCGGAGCGGGTGCGCTGGTGGCACCGCAACCCGGAACGGAAGGGTTTTTGCATCAACGGGTATTTCAACCATTACCCGGACTTTATCATCTGTACCGTATCCGGAAAACTTCTGCTGGTAGAAGCCAAAGGGGACCATTTGGATGGCGATGACAGCCGGGAAAAACTGGCACTGGGGCGCAGGTGGCAGGCACAGGCCGGCGCACGCTACCGGTATTTTATGGTATTCCAGGATAAGGATATGGGACTGGACAGCGCTTATACGCTGGAAACGTTTCTGGAAGTGCTTAAGGAGATTTAAGCGGACTCATGAAAAATATTCAGGTTTTGGATAATCAGACAATCGATCAGATCGCTGCCGGGGAAGTGGTGGAACGGCCGGCCAGCATTGTAAAAGAACTGGTGGAAAATGCCATGGATTCCGGCGCGGATGCCGTGACCGTGGAGATCCGCGGCGGCGGCATAGAGTTGATCCGTGTCACCGACAACGGCTGCGGTATCGGAACTGAGGATATTTCGACGGCTTTTTTGCGGCACGCCACCTCCAAGATCCGGGACATCCACGATCTGGAGACACTGCATTCCATGGGCTTTCGCGGGGAGGCGCTGGCCAGCATCGCTTCGGTCTGCAAGGTGCGCATGATCACCAAATGCGCAGACGAACTGATGGGACACCAGTACAGCGTAAACGGCGGCGTGGCAGGCACACTGGAGGAGGTGGGGGCACCCAACGGCACTACGGTGATCGCTGCGCACCTGTTTTACAATACTCCGGTGCGGCGGAAGTTTTTAAAATCCGCTACGGCGGAAGGAAATGTGATCACCGAACTGATGGAGCATCTGGCTCTTAGCCGGCCGGATATCTCGTACAAATTTATCTTAAACGGCAATACCCGTTTTATGACGACAGGCAACGGTGATCTGAAAGAGGTGATTTACCGCATCTACGGCAGGGATACGGCCAAAGCCATGGTGCCGGTCTCGTATGATGTGGAGGGTATCCGTATCGACGGCTATCTGGGCGATCCCACGCTAAACCGGCCGAACAGGAATTTTGAAAACTATTTCTTAAACCGTCGCTATATCCGCAGCACGATCGTGGCCGGCGGCATTGAAGAGGGCTATAAAGGCTATCTGATGCAGCATAAGTTTCCGTTCTGCGTGCTGCATATCACTATGGACAGCGCTGAGATCGATGTCAATGTACACCCCTCCAAGATGGACGTGCGCTTTCATGACCGCCAGCAGTTTTTTGACCATATGTCGCAGGCAGTAGCGGATACCCTGCACCGGCAGGAGATGATCCCGGAGAGCATACTGGAAAAGCCGGTGGAGCATAAGGAGAAGATCCATGCGCCGGAGCCATTTGAAACCATGCGCAGGCAGGAAGAAAGAGAAAATGCCGGGAATGGACATGCGGCTGTCGAAAACATAGCAGCCGAAGAAGATACAGCTGCTGAAGATGGCACCGCAGTATCCGGAAAACTCACGGCTGCCGATGATGGCACCAAAGCAGCCGGAAAGTTCACGCCTGCCGATGATGGCACCGAAGCATCCGGAAAGCTCAAGGCTGCCGATGATGGCACCGAAATATCCGGAAAGATTATGACAGTGGAAAACATTCCCAAAGACGAGGACCTTCCCGTCAACAGGGAAAACAGGGATATCTTTGAAGTGGATTTTGATGATGCCACGGATCAGCCGAAAGTGCTGGATTACAGAGCAGGCAAAACATATACCCTGACAGAAACGGCAAAGCCCCCGGCTGGCATGGAACATGCCGGCGCGGCAGCGGATGTGCCTGCCGTATCTGAAAGCGCTGATCTCCTTACGGAGAAAGAAGCACAAAAAAATGCGCCGGCGGCTTTTATCCCGGAAGATCCCTACCGGAATGCGAAACAGATGGAGATGCTTCCCAAAGAGCGGGTGATCTCTGCAAATGCCCGCAAACAATACCGGCTGATCGGCCAGATATTTAATACTTATTGGATGTTTGCGTATCAGGAAAAATTATATTTTGTGGATCAGCATGCGGCACATGAGAAGGTCAATTACGAGCGGCTGGTACGCCAGTATGAGGCGCATGAGGTATACTCGCAGCAGTTAAACCCGCCCATCATCGTATCCTTATCCCCGACGGAGACGGAAACGCTGGAGGACTTTTTACCGTATTTTGCCCAATTGGGTTTTACGATCGAGCCTTTTGGCGGCACGGAATACAGTATCTCTGCCATCCCGCTGGATCTCTATCGGAAGGATCCGAAAGCGCTTTTTATGGAGATATTGAATGAACTGTCGATAAAAGGACTGCGCAGCACGCCGCAGATCATCGACCGTGTATTGGCCACCATGGCCTGCAAAGCATCGGTCAAAGGCGGGGATGTGATCAGCCATCAGGAAATGGATGCCGTGCTTGATGAACTGCTGACACTGAAAAATCCGTACCATTGTCCCCACGGCCGCCCGACGATTTTCTCCATGAGCAGGACGGAACTGGAGCGGAAGTTTAAACGTATCGTGGGTTAGGGCAGGTATTTTTTATGGAGAAACAACCACTCATCATCATAGCAGGCCCCACTGCGACAGGAAAATCCGCAGCGGCCGTGGCACTGGCACAAAAACTTAACGGAGAAGTGATCTCTGCGGATTCCATGCAGGTCTACCGCGGCATGGATATCGGCTCCGCAAAGATCACACCGGAAGAAATGCGCGGCGTGCCGCATCATCTGATCGATGTACTGGAGCCGGAGGATGCAGTTAACATCACCATATTTCAGCGGATGGCAAAGGAAGCGATGCGCAGTATCTATGAACGCGGGCATATTCCCATCCTCTGTGGCGGGACAGGCTTTTATATCCAGTCCGTACTGTATGATATCGTGTTTACGGAGGAAGATACTGACTATGCCTATCGGCAGTCGCTGGAAAAACTGGTTTCAGAGCAGGGAACCGGTGTATTATATGACATGCTGCGCAGGGTGGATCCGGCTTCCTGCGAGAGCATCCATGAAAATAATGTGAAACGTGTGATCCGCGCACTGGACTTTTATCATGAAACCGGCCGGCCGATCTCGGAGCACAATGCAGCGCAGCGCAGCCGGCAGGCCGCCTATGATTTTCTGTATTTCGTACTGACAGACGAACGCGAAAAACTGTATGCGCGTATTGACGCACGGGTGGAGCAGATGGTCGCGGATGGTCTGGTGGCGGAAGTGGCTGCCCTGCGGGACCGTGGCATCCCGCGCAGTGCCGTATCCATGCAGGGACTGGGGTATAAGGAGATCTACGATCATCTGGACGGGACGTGCACTTTGGAGGAAGCAATCTACACAATCAAGCGGGACACCAGGCATTTTGCCAAACGACAGCTCACCTGGTTTAAACGCGAGGCGGGAGTGATCTGGCTGAACCGCTCGGAATATGCCGATCCGGCAGCCGAAATACCGGAACTGATGTACCGCATGGTCAGAGAGCGTTTATTGCAGTTATAGCAAACGACAAAAGTATTTTTACTGACGGATGCTGGCTTCATACCAGAGGTATGGCAGAATTTGAAAGGCCATATATTGGAATCGAGGAACACAGTCTTTAGAACGACAGGAGAAAACAATGGATAAGATCATGGAACAGTATAAAAAAATGGGGATCGATGAGGAAACATACCGTTTTGGCATGGAGATCCGGAAAGGCTTAACGGAGCGCTTTGCGCAGATCGATGACATGGCGGAGTATAACCAGTTAAAGGTGCTGCGGGCCATGCAGGCACATCAGGTGAGCGAGGCCTGCCTGCTGGGGACAACAGGGTACGGCTATAATGACCTGGGACGTGATACCCTGGAGGCGGTATACGCCGAGATATTCCGGGCGGAGGATGCCCTGGTGCGGCCGCAGATCACCTGCGGGACCCATGCGCTGGCACTGGCGCTCATGAGCAACCTGCGGCCGGGTGATGAACTGCTCAGCCCTGTGGGAAAACCCTACGATACGCTGGAGGAAGTGATCGGCATACGGGATAAGGGAAACGGGCATAGCAGCGGTTCCCTGAAGGAATACGGCATCTCTTACCGGCAGGTAGATCTGCTGGCGGATGGCGGTTTTGACTATGAGGGGATCCGTGCTGCCGTCAATGAAAAAACCCGTATGGTGACTATACAGCGCTCGAAAGGCTACCAGACCAGGCCAACGCTGTCCGTAGAGCGGATCGGTGAACTGATCGCCTTTCTGCGAAGCATCAAACCGGAGATGGTGATCCTGGTGGACAACTGCTATGGTGAGTTTGTGCAGGAGCGGGAGCCGATCGAAGCCGGTGCGGATCTGGTGGCAGGCTCACTGATCAAGAATCCCGGCGGCGGACTGTGCCCGATCGGCGGGTACCTGGCCGGGAAAAAGGAGTGCGTGGAAAATGCGGCTTACCGTCTGACTTCCCCAGGCCTTGGAAAAGAAGTGGGTGCATCCCTTGGGATACTGCCGGCGTTTTATCAGGGGCTGTTTCTGGCACCGACAGTGACTGCCTCTGCGCTGAAGACCGCGATCTACGCGGCAAATCTGTATGAACGGCTGGGCTTTGCCGTGCTGCCAAACGGCATGGAGCCGAGATACGACATCATCCAGGCGATCACGCTTGCTTCCCCGGAAAGGCTCTGCGCCTTCTGTGAAGCCGTCCAGGCTGCAGCGCCTGTGGACAGCCATGTGACACCGGAGCCGTGGGATATGCCGGGATATGACGATCAGGTGATCATGGCTGCGGGAGCATTTGTTTCCGGCTCGTCCATCGAATTATCGGCGGATGGACCGTTAAAGCCGCCCTATAACGTGTATTTCCAGGGCGGGCTCACCTGGCCGCACGGCGCTTATGGCATGTTAAAGACTGTGCAGTATCTAAAGGAACGCGGGCTTGTCTCACTGGTATAACAGCAAAAACAGCCGTAATTTTAGCGCTGAGTATATACTTTTTCGGCAAAATGTGGTAAAATACCTTTTAATTTCGTACAATATTTACATTAGCAGGATTGGCAGGGTATTCAGGAAGGGGATAAGGAGAACTTGACGTGGGCATAGGCGCATTCGGAATAGATTTGGGTTCCAGCAATATCAAGATATATAACGGCTTTGAAGATACTTATTTTATGGAAAAGAACATGATCGCCATCGAGGGGCAGGATACGCTGTATGCCTATGGGGATTCCGCTTTTGATATGTATGAGAAAGCGCCGGATAATATTCAGGTTTCTTTTCCGGTGAATATGGGCGTGATCCTTGATCCGCGCAATATGAACACACTGATCCATTATTTTATCAGCGACCAGTGTAAAGGAAATCTGCATGCGGCGGATTACTATATTGCGGTGCCGACCGATGTAACGCCTGTGGACCGGCGCGCTTTCCGCAACCTGATCCGGGACAGCAATGTAAAGGCCAGACGGGTGTATACCGTGGAAAAAGCGATCGCCGACGGTCTGGGCATGGATATCGATGTCAAGACTTCGCAGGGCGTACTGGTCGTGGATGTCGGTTATGACACCACGGAGATTTCCCTGCTTTCCCTGGGCGGGATCGTGTATTCCAGGCTCATCAAGACCGGAGGCCAGAAGTTTGATGAAGCCATCAAAGCCGCGGTGCGAAAGGAATACGGTCTGCTCATCGGTTCCAAGACTTCCGAAAAATTAAAGATCGCCGTGCGCGAGGTGGAAAGCCAGAAGCGCAATGCAGTGGTTTACGGCAGGCATATCGTTTCCGGTCTGCCGGTGGAAAAGGAGATCGCCACCGAACTGATCAATGACAGCCTGGAGGAGGACTTTGCGGTGATCATGGCAAATATCCGCCAGGTCCTGGAGCATACGCCGCCGGAATTGGGCGCGGACATCTACCGGCATGGTATCTATCTGTCGGGCGGAGCGTGCCAGACCGGAAAACTGGCCGCAAAGATCAGTAAAGACACAGGCTTAAAGGTCAATATCAACACGGAGCCCATCGCCTCCGTCATCAAGGGTCTTTCGACGATCATCCGCGAGGAGCGTTTTTCATCCCTGGCCAGTTATGTGGAGCTGAATAAGAAATGAGTCCCGTTGTCAAACGGAAAGAAGAAAAGAAAAAAATACCCGGTAAATATCTGCTGCTGATCTTTACAGTGCTCTGTATGCTGCTGATGGTGCTGACATTTACCGGAAACGGGGAAGGCGGGCTGTTTCAGAATGTGGCCGGTTTTCTTTTTGTGCCCTTTCAAAAAGGTGTGTCCTCTGTCAGCAAAGGGCTTTTGGAAATCTCGGCCGAAAAGCACACCATAGAGGAACTGCGTGCGGAAAACGGGGAATTGCGCAGAGAAATTGAAGAACTGAACCGCGAAAATGCCCAGTTGATGCAGGATCATTATGAACTGACCAGTCTGCGTAAACTCTACGAACTGGACAGCAGTTATGCGGAATATGATAAAGTCGGCGCGCGCATCATCGCGGCAAATAACGGGAACCGCTTTAATTCTTTTTTGATCGATAAGGGGCGTGATGACGGTATTTCAGTCAATATGAACGTGATCGCCGGCTCCGGTCTGGTGGGAATTGTTGCGGAGACCGGAAAAAACTGGGCCAGAGTCA
>JAFUUX010000288.1 GCA_017471325.1 Lachnospiraceae bacterium
GAAATGCCGACACTGGCCAGGGAAGAAGCAGGTGATACTTCAAACGGTCGGCTGTTTTGGAGTAATGCTCCATGGATCGGTATTGAACTGGTGCTGATGTGCAGTACATCGATCTGGGTAAAAAAGATTCTGGTCAACAAAGAAAAAGCCGATACAAAAGACATGCCATTGTTATTTTTGACAGTTTTTTCAGCGGGGATCTTTATTTATTGGATGGGGCGACCGGAGGAATATGATATCATCGCTCCGTTTTTAGGCGCATTGCTACTCATTGCTTTTGACAGAGTGACCGGGAAAAGAAATGAGTGGAATACAGATTTTCGAAAGGCTCTGTATGTAATACTGACTGTGGTGTTATCATTTGGGATCGCAGGGTATGCCGGGCACACGGTCGAAAAGTTTAGGATTACATATAAAAAGATTGTAGAGGAAAGAATATGGGACTATGAAGCGGTAAAAGGATTCATGCAGGTTTTTGCGGATAACCTGCCTGAAAACACATATGCAGAGGCTTATGGAGCCAGAATGATCTATATGACCTTAGGCAGGCCGATGGAAAATGACGGTCTTGGATGGGGGAGTGGAACGATGGATCTGGAGAATAAGATCAGGGATCAGCAGTGGGTTTTACTGTCCGGTTCCAATATGGGGATTTCATATCTGCAGTTTGAAAAAAATATCTCTTTTGGAGAAGTCACATATACGTTATATAAAAATACAGGATATGGAAAATAATGAAAGGAAGCAGTAAAATAAGGAAAATAATAATATACAGTTGTCTTTGGATACTTCCGATAGCAGCGTTTCTGCATCATGTTTTCTTTTTGAATCAATATGTGGATCGTATGATCGACATGGATTATTCCGGGGAAATGATATGTGGGAGAATGATCTACGAAGAGAGACGGATTATACCGCAAAATTGGATTTATACCACGGAACTGCGTGTTGTGAATCTCCCTTTAATATTTTCGCTTTTTTTTCATTTTTTAGATGACTGGCATATGGTCAGGATTTTGTCGTCTGCGTTGCTGTTGCTTCTTTTGATGGGATGTGCCTGTGTGGCAGGTTATCAGTTAGGGCTGCGAAAGCTGTTGCCATTGTTGGTTCTGGTATTTGTGCTTCCGTTTTCCGGAACCTATATGGATTATGTAATATCCGGATTGTATTATATTCCGTATATCTGTTTTTTATTGATTACGGTAGCTATGATGCTTTATATTTTTGATATGGTAGATATGGGCAGATACCCGATCTATGCGGTGCTCTTGTTTATCCTTTCTTTTGTGGACGGTATGACGGGATTTAGGATGCTATTGATTCTATACATTCCGATTTTTCTTACAGTACTGTTTATGTGGAAAAAGGGATTTTTCCGGGATCGGGAACAGTGCAGGAGAGGTTGTATGGCTGGAACGGGGATGATGGCAGCAGCGTTCATAGGGGGATTGATTAATGAAAAACTGCATCAGTATTATATTTTTGAACGTCAGGAGCAGCATTTTCAGGAGTTTGATATTGACAGGATTTCAGCGGTAGTGAATGGCATATTGAACTGCCTGGGATATTCTGATGGAAAAGCAGATATTTGGGTATTATCCAGAAATCTTTTTTGCGCATGTACGCTGTTAGGGGCGTTTTTATTTCTAAGGACTTTATTTGCGAAAAATGGATATGATCAAAAAGAGAGTAATAATAATACAAAGATGATATTTTTTGCATTTTTTGCAGTGACAACAAATCTGTTGGTAATCCTGCTCTGCATTTTTACAGATCAGAAGATTACACCACGTTATTTCATAATGGGAGCAGTTACTGTTTTTTTTCTGTTATTTCTCTTTCTTGAAAAATGTATTGAAAAACAAAAAGTATATTGGTTGATGGTGTCTGCCTATATTCTCCTGCTTTTTTTTGATAGTTATGGTATCTATGTCGCATTTCGTTATCAGGATAAGACGGAATATCTGCGTGGTGCGGTTTCTTATCTGATGGAAAATGGTTATCACCAGGGATACAGTACAGAACTGAATGCACCGCAGATGACAGAATTGTCAGATGGTCAGATTGATGTTTGGGCATTGGAACGTGGAGAGTATGAAGCGCCTTATGACCGTATGGAGCAATGGCAGCAAAAGTACAGCCATTTGACTGAAAAACCGGATGAAAAAATTTTTGTGCTGTTTCAACATGATGATACAGAAAAATGTCCATTGAAAGCGATGATAGATGAACCTACTGTATATCAGAATGGGGGGGTATATATATACGCCTTTACAGACTATGATGCTTTAGCCCGTAAGTATTTGAAAATGACGGAATGAATCATGAAAAACTGTGGCGGCAAAGAATGAACTGTGCAGGGAAGGGATGAAAGGAATGGACATTGCGTTTTTGATACTCCATTATGTGGTGACGGAATTAACTTGTGATGCTGTAGAGCATATCGAGAGAAATTGTGACACAGAAGATTATAGGATTGTAATAGTGGATAACGCATCCCCTAATGAATCTTTTCGTGAATTAACAAGATTATATAAAGATGATTCACACGTGCTGCTGATAAAGAATGAGAAAAATCTTGGTTTTGCAAAAGGAAATAATGAAGGTTTAAAGATTATTAAGGATCAGTTACATCCTGAATTTGTTGTAATGCTGAATAATGATGTAGAGTTGCTGGATAAGGGATTGCTCAAAAAACTGCGTAAGGAGTATTCTGAAAGTGCTTTTTATATTGCCGGGCCGAGAGTGGAACTGCCGGACGGTGTCATGACAAGCAATCCATTTAAATTATTTATTCCTACCATAAAGTGGCTGGATTATATGATACAAAAAAGAAAGGAAGAGATTTTTTGGAGCCGTATGGGGCTATATGAAAAAGTCTGTCCGTTTTTAAGAGGAAAACTATATAAGATTCTTCATATCTTTGAACCTCCGCAGGTGCCGTACGCTGTTATAGATAATAATAAAAAGCCTTATGAGCAAAGAATCTATGACGTGGCTTTGAGTGGATGCTGTCTTGTTTTTTCGGGAAAATTTATGGAGGAGTATGGTTTGCTGGATGAATCGACTTTTTTGGGTGGGGAAGAACTGCTCTTATATCTGAATATGATCGGTAGTGGAAAACGAATGGTATATTTACCGGATATTCATATAAAGCATTTGGAAAGCCGTTCAACAAAAGCCACGGAAAAGAAAAAAGGAAATGAAAGGCGCTGCAGGGATTTCAGGAGATCCAAAGAAGTGTATCAGATTGCAAAAAAGCATATCATAAAGTATAAAGAAGAAAGGGGAAAGGAAGTCGCGGAATCTGTAAACAGTATGACGGATTTTAAATGGAAAAAATATGATGGATAAAAATCATTGGTTTGGGGATAGCGTATGAAGGTATATGATTGTTTTTGTTTTTTTAATGAATTGGAGTTGCTTGATATCAGGCTGCATATCTTGAAGGATGTGGTTGATTATTTTGTGTTAGTGGAGATACCCAGGACACATTCCGGCAAGAAAAAGGAATTAATATTTAAAAAAAACAAAGATAAGTATTCTGAGTTTCTTGACAGGATAATCTATATTTCTCCGGATAAAGTGCCAGATGTGAAGACGGAACACGGGGATTGGACGATAGAAAATTATCAGAGAAATTGTATTTTCTATGGACTGAACGGGAGGTGTGACAGCGAAGATATTGTTATGATCTCTGATCTGGACGAGATCCCAGATCCGGAGATCATATCAAAGGTAAAGAGTGCTGATTTTAAAATGACACAGAGAAAAACAGGATGGAGTATGGGAAGACAGTTGTGTCATTTGTATTCGCTTATGGGATGGAAAAGATTTCTATCTACATCATTGCACATTTCCCACAGGAATATTAATGACTTGCTGGATTTTACGCCTGTAACATTACAGCAGAGAATGTTTCAATACTATATGAATCTGGAGGAAAGAAAACTCTGGAGTGGTACCGTGATGTATAAATGGAAAAAAATGTATTTACCGCAGCAGTTAAGAAATATGAGGTCCTATTTCCCGATTTGTCAAAATGGAGGATGGCATTTTACATATCTTGGCGGTAGAGAACGTGTAATGTATAAACTGAATAGTATTGTGGAGGGACAGGAATGCAATGATCAGGCATTTATAGAAGAAGCAATTGAGAATAGCGTTTTAACGGGGGGGGACAGACTGGGGCAAGGGAAAAGTTTTCGTTTGATAGAAAAAGAGAATACCGGATTATCAGAAAAGATATTGAATTATATAGGGGAAAAATATCCCGGATACATATTTAGGTGATAGCATTTTTATGCTGCTGTGTTTTGAAACTGTATTGTGGAACGGGCAGATAAGAAAAAATATTGCAGGGAATAATAATGGAGGTGCAGAATCATGATAGATATTACAATGGCGAGCAATTGCTATTATAAGAACTATGAATTAGTAACAAGTGAAGAGTGGATCAAGAGACTGTTGCTGTACGATAATGACTGTATTGCACATAGAACACTTTTTGTGAGTAATATTGATGACAGGAAACCCGTTATAGACAGGCTTACTTGTTTGAGGCTAGGGGGGGTAATCAATGATTATTTCTTTAGTTATGATTATTTTGATGAAATTGAAAGGCGATTCCGAAATTGTAGTAGAGAATCATTTTACAGACGGACATCAATAAAAGAGTTTTTGGATGGTTTGAAAAGAGGTGAAATCTTAAAACTGAAATACGATGGTTTACTGTATTCAATTTCACAAATATGTGCAATTCTTAAGTGTAAAACTAAATATATATTATATGTTACGGAAGATGTCATTATGGATAATAAAACATTAGAAGGTTTTATTAAAGAGTCGATTTCTGTAATGAACAACAACCCAAAGGTGCTGGTTGCAAATCCTATATGGAATAACGCTGTGAAGGAAGCAAAAAATGAATCCTTCAGAGAAGATGACAATTTCTGGTATTCATACGGGTTTTCGGATCAATGTTGCCTGTTGGATGTAGAAAAGATACATAGCATGACTGATATATTTGCAGAAAAAAACAGTTTTACGGAAAAGGCATATCCATATTATAGCGCAAATTGTTTTGAAAGAAGGATGAGTGCATATATGAGAAATCATGGATTTGAAAGGATAACATACAAAAATGCATCGTATACACATAAAAAAATATAGGATGAATTTTTGGTACTGGAATTTGAAAAACGTGAAAAATCTGTCAGATCTGTTGGGGAGTAAAAATGAATAATGTAAGAGTTTCAGTTATTGTTCCGATATATAATGTAAAAGATTATCTGGAGGCATGTGTTAATAGTATATGTTGTCAGACATATCAAGGTATTGAGATTATTTTGGTAGATGATGGTTCGACAGATGGATGTGGTGAAATCTGTGACAGGTTTGCCGAACGATACGATAATATACAGGTAATACATAAAAAGAATGGGGGATTGGCTGCGGCAAGGAATTCCGGTCTGGAGATATCCACAGGGGAATATGTGGCCTTTATAGATTCGGATGATCAGATACACCCGAAGTTTGTGGAAGAAATGCTGCGACTCTGCGAGAAGAATGATTGCGGTATGGCAATCTGTTCCTATCGTCCGGATGCTGAATGGGATAAAAACGCAGTTGAAAAAAGCAAGGTGGAGATTTTGGATTATACAGGGGTGCTGAATCGGTTTTATACAGATGATCACATCAGGATCACAGTAGCGTGGAATAAACTGTACCGGAGAAGCATTATCGGAGATTTGCGATATGTGGAAGGGATAGATCATGAGGATGAGTATACTACTGCTAAGTTTATCCTGAAAGCAAAGAGGATTGCACAAACAAATGCGGAACTGTACTGTTATACAATAAGGCAGGGAAGCATCATGCAGAGAGCATTTTCGCTAAAGCGACTGGATGGACTGGGGGCATATCTTGAGAGACGGAAATTCTTTATAGAGCACGGGGAGGACAAATACGCTATACGGGAAGAGTACTGTTATATGTCCGCGATCCTGAATTATCATGCTAAACTGAAGAAATTTTTACCGGAGGAAAAGGCAAAGCAAAGGGAGTTGATCAAAGAATACCGTAAATCCTGGCGTAGGTTTGACCGGAAATGCTGGGGATGGAAACGCAGGGTCTTTTATCTGCTGGGATATTATTGGCCGTCCATATATATCAAGATGAAGAAATGGTAGTTTGGATATGCATGCAGGATTTTCTTGACAAACATAAGATAGGAAGAGTGAGCTAAGTGGTATTATATACTATTGTAATACAACCGATACAGTATCTGATTGAAATGATATATGTTTTGCTTTATCGGCTTTTTGGGAATCAGGGGTATGCATTGATCGGACTGAGTATCGCGGTTAGCACGTTGGTGCTGCCGCTCTATGCGCAGGCGGAACGGATCCAGGAAAAGGAACGCAAAAACCAGGAAAAAATGAAAAGCTGGCTCACGCATATCCAAAAGACTTTTTCCGGTGATGAACGGTACATGATCCAGAATGCATACTATAAGGAACAGGGTTACAAGCCGTTTTATGCATTAAAAGGAACTTTGTCTTTATTATTACAGATCCCTTTTTTTTTGGCGGCCTATCAGTTCCTCTCACATTTGAAGTTGTTGCAGGGATGCGCTTTTGGAGTGATCCGGGATCTGGGAGTGGAAGATGGACTGATCACGATCGGAGAGAATCATGTTAATCTGCTTCCGGTATTGATGACATTGATCAATTTTGTATCCAGTACGATCTATACCAGAGGGTTCTCGATCAAGGAAAAACTGCAGCCCTATCTGTTGGCAGCCGTTTTCCTGGTATTGCTATATCATAGTCCCTCCGGTCTGGTGCTTTATTGGACTATGAATAATCTGTATTCTCTGGTGAAGAATATGATCATGAAAGTAAATTGGAGAAGGTACAGGATCGACCGGATTGCATCAGTAACAGTATCAATGTTATTGCTGGTCATTTTGTATCAAAACGGAACGGTTGCAAGGATGGTCGATGGACGGAAATATGAAGATATCTTTCAGTTTCTTTTGGTTTTACTTGGTTTTACGTGCCCTTTGTGGATGGGGCTGATGAAAACGAAAAAGATGCAAACACAGGCAGAAGAGAAAAACAGATGGATATTGCCGATGGAGACCATGATCTGCATCCTGCTTCTCGGGGTGTATATACCGTTAACAGTAATTTCATCTTCACCGGGAGATTTTGTAGAAGTGGATCGTATTCACTCGCCGCTTTCCATTATGTTTTCGGTTTTGATGGTAATGATCGGTTTCTTTCTTTTCTGGGGGAATGTGATCGGTGCCATGATAGACCGGAAAAAAGTAGTTCTATATGAAGGGAGTTTGTTTTCATTTATCATTGTCGCAATGTGGAATACCTTTACATACAAGCCATTTACAGGAAGGGTATCTACATTTCTGAAATTTGAGTTTATATTGAAAAGCGATATCAGGTGCGTTTTGCGGTCTCTGGCGGTCGTTGGTGCGGTGTCCAGCGGTCGTAGTGCGGTAGGCGAACGGTCGACCGGCGTTCTGTACCGGCCGGCCGTC
>JAFUUX010000289.1 GCA_017471325.1 Lachnospiraceae bacterium
GTAGAGCAACCCTGAAAAACGGGGCTCTATGTGCCGGCAGCGGCAGCAGTCCTGTTCTTTGGCTTTCTGCTGGGCAGTGGCAGGCTGCAGGAGAAGATTGCCTGGAAGGACAGGGAGAGCCTGTTTCTGTATGGAATGATCATGCTGGCGTTGGTTTGGCCATTGTTGCGAAGCCTCGGAGTGCGTTTTGGGATGTTGAAGCAGGGCGCAGAGAGAACATATCCGAAAACCGGGCGGGCAGTGCTGTTTGAGGAACTGGCACTTGCTCTCTTTGTGGGACTGGTAATTCCTTTGCTGGTGCTGGTCGTATCCCCGATGGATTTCCTGGTAATGGATAAGGCGACCGATCCACTGCATTATGCACGGTTTTCCTTTACGGTATCCTGCGGTGTGTTCCTGCTCTGGGGAAGCCTGATCTATGGCATGGCTGATGAAAAAGGGCGCTGGAATTATGGGAAGATATTGTTCTTGCTGCAGCTGGTCGGCCTGCTGGATATGCTGTTTTTCCGTGCGGTTGTCGGTAATGTGTCCACCATGCTGGAGTTTGAACAGCTGCCGCATTTTGAACTGAAAGCCAAAGCCTGTAACCTGCTGCTGATCGCCGCGCTTTTGGCGGCAGGCAGTTTTTTCTGGGAGAAGGGTGGCCGGCTGCGGGACGGGTTTGCGGCGGTGCTTTGTTTCAGCTTTCTGGCAATGTCCGTATATCAGGCAGTACAGACCAAACAGGGCATCCATGAAGTGGATGAAGGAAATACGGATGTGGAGTATGTGGTGCCGATCAGCAAAGAGGGCAGGAATGTGATCGTGCTGATGCTGGACCGGGGGATTTCCGCTTTTGTTCCTTTTCTGTTTGAGGAGAAGCCGCAGCTGCAGGAACAGTTTGCCGGATTTACCTATTATCCGAATACGCTTTCTTACGGCCGCGGCACCGGTACCGGAGCGCCTGCGCTGTATGGCGGATACGAGTATGCAACGGAGGCATTGGAGGAAAAGGAGCATGCGGGGCGCAGCAGTGAGGAACTGCATGAAGAGGCGCTGTTGGTGATGCCGGTGTTGTTTGGTGAAAATGGCTGGAAGGTGACGGTGACGGATCCGGCCTTTTGGGCAGCTTCGGCAACGGATTATTCTATATACGATCCGTATCCGTATATTACAGCATATAGTCTGGAACGCAATGTGCCGGTGGGGTATGATCTGGAGCATATGAAGGAGGCAAGGGAGCGGAACTTTTTCTTTTACAGCCTCTACCGTATGGCACCGGCCATGCTGCAGGATGAGGTGTATGATAAGGGCGGGTATCTGGCAGCGGATCATACTTCTTTTCTGGGAGAGGGAGAATTCCGCCGTGGATATACGGTCCTGAAAAATATGGAAACGCTCACGCAGATCCGGGAGGGCAGCGAGGATCTGTTTCTTTCCATCTGCAATAATACCACGCATGCGGAGGCACTTCTGGCGCTGCCGGAATACAGTGATGAGCGGGAGCCGGATTATACGGGGATCGATATCGCGGCGGACAAATATGCGGAGGGAAAGACACTGCGTTTTGACCGGGAAAACGTGGGACTCAGCGTAGGGCATTATCATTCCAATATGGCGGCCTTTCTGAAACTGGGCGAATGGTTTGACTATCTGCGGGAGTGCGGAGTGTACGATAACTGCAGGATCATCATTGTATCAGACCATGGTTATGAGCTGGCCCAGCGGGAGGATATGCTGCTTTCCAACGGTGTGGATGTGGAGGCGGTCAATCCGCTTTTGCTGGTCAAGGATTTTGGATGCAACGCGCCGTTTGCCGTAGATGAGGGGTTCATGACCAATGCCGATACGCCGCTGCTGGCAGCGGAGGGGCTGATCGGGACACCGGTCAATCCGTTTACCGGCGCAGTGCTTTCCTCGGACGCAAAGAAAGCGGGGGTACATTTTAAATGGCAGCCTCTGGAATGGGATTTTTACGGGGATCCGGACGCACCGGCCAGATGGTATTTGATAAAGGATGATATTTTTGATGAGGAGAATTGGGTGCCGATGGCAGAGCCATAAAAGGATAAAACAGCAGTTGATCTTATAGTAAGCGCAATAAATAATTGCGCTTACTATAACGCTCCGCGAGGATGCGCACGGATTTTGTAAGGAAATATGCCGCTTTCAGCGGCCAAAATCCGGCGCAGTAAACGACAAAACGAAAATAGTTTTGTCGTTTA
>JAFUUX010000290.1 GCA_017471325.1 Lachnospiraceae bacterium
AAACGGGATCGGGGAGAGCAAGGCGGAGGCGATCCTGGCATACCGTGATGAGCGCGGCGGTTTTCAGAGCGTGGAGGAATTAAAAAAGGTTTCCGGCATAGGGGACGGGATCTATGCGAAACTGCAGGAGGCGGTTACCGTCAGCCGGTGAGACAAAAGATCCCGAAACGGATATCAGGGTGTTATTTCGGATAGAGACAGGAGCAGGCTATGGCAGGAAAAGTATTGATCGTGGATGACGAAAAAGCGATCGTAAAGGGATTGAAATACAGTATCGAACAGGACGGCATGGAAACGGATGCGGCGTATGACGGTGAGGAAGCACTGGAACTGGCAAAGTCAAACCAGTATGATCTGATCCTTCTGGATCTGATGCTGCCAAAGATCGATGGCATGGAGGTCTGCCGGCAGGTGCGGGCATTTTCGGATGTACCGATCATCTTCCTGACGGCCAAGGGCACGGACATGGATAAGATCATGGGCTTTGAATCCGGCGCGGATGATTACATAGTGAAACCGTTTAATATTCTGGAAGTAAAGGCACGGATCAAGGTATTCATGCGGCGCGGCAGGAAGAAGGAGGCACCGAAGCCGGAACGGCCGGGCATCGTGGAAAACGGTGAATTCCGTTTTGACATTGATAACCGCCGTCTGTTCGTGCAGGGAAAAGAGATCAATCTGACGGCAAAGGAATTTGATATTCTGGAACTGCTGGTCACGCACCCGGGCAAGGTGTACAGCAGGGATAATCTGAAGGAACTGGTCTGGGGGAAGGAGTATTCCGGGGATGCCAGAACCGTGGATGTGCACGTGCGGCGTCTGCGGGAAAAGATTGAGGAGACACCGGGAGCGCCGAAATATGTACAGACCAAGTGGGGCGTAGGGTATTACTATAAGGGATGAAAAGGATCGGCTTCTTAAGGAGCTTCAGGCTCCGTCTGTTTTTGATCATTATGCTGGTGGGCGTGCTGACGGCGGAAGTCATGCGTTTTGCGCAATTAGGCAACTACAGGACGCAGCTTGTTTCGGAAAAGACGATGGAGGTCTTGGAACAGGCACGCATTATCGCCAACCGGCTGGTCAATTATAACTATCTGCAAAATCCGTCTTCGGAAGTGATCGACTCGCAGCTGGAACAGTTATCCATGCTATACGAAGGGCGCATCATTGTCATCGATGAGAATTTCCGCGTGATAGAAGATACTTACAATATCAGTCTGGGCAGGATCATGATCGGCGAGGAAGTGATCCGCTGCTATCAGGGAAATACCATCAGCAATTATGATGAGAGCAGCCGTTATGTGGAAGTGGCCGTACCGATCCAGGCGATGGTCGGTCATGAAGTGGAGGGCGTGCTGCTGATCAGTGCCTCTACGGATGATATTTTCCGGGGAGCGGACGGGATCGGGCGGCGTGCCATCATACTGGAGCTGGTTTATCTGGTTTTGCTCATCGGCATTGCAGCGGTCATCGCGAGCGTGATCGTGCGTCCGTTTGACCGCGTGTCCAAAGCTATCGGCAGTGTGGTCAGTTTTGATGATGAAACCCCGGTGGTGTCGGATTACAAGGAAACGCAGGAGATCGTGGATGCATTCAACAAGCTGCGGCAGCGGCTGAAGGTGCTGGATGATTCGCGGCAGGAATTTGTGAGCAATGTCTCGCACGAACTGAAGACGCCGATCGCATCGATCAAGGTACTGGCGGATTCACTGAATGTGCAGGAAGAGGTGCCGACAGAGGTGTATAAGGATTTCATGCAGGATATTTCCGCGGAGATCGACCGTGAGAATGAGATCATCACGGACCTTTTAAATCTGGTGCGCATGGAAAAAGGCGCTGCGGATCTGCGGGTGGAAAACCGCAGCATCAATGAACTGATGGAGCAGATCGTAAAGCGTCTGGGGCCTCTGGCAAGAAAGAATGAGGTGGATCTGATCCTGGAAAGCCGCAGGCCGGTGAATGCGGATATTGATGAGGTCAAGTTTACACAGGCTGTGACCAATCTCATCGAGAACGGCATCAAGTACAATAAGCATCCGGGATGGGTAAAGATCGTGCTGGATGCGGATCATCAGTATATGACGCTGGATATCTCGGATTCCGGCGTGGGCATTCCGGAGGCAGAACTGGGACACATCTATGAGCGTTTTTACCGTGGGGATAAATCCCATTCCAAAGAGATCAGCGGCACGGGGCTGGGGCTCTCGCTGACCAGGAAAGCGATCCTGCTGCACCGCGGCTCGATCGATGTGACAAGTACCGTGGGGGAAGGGACGGATTTTATCGTCAAGATCCCGCTGAGTTTTATCAGGGAGCAGAAGGATAAAAAATGAACAGGGCAAAGCAGGATAATCGCATGATCGGGTTCTTACGGCTGTTGTTTTTGACATTCCTTCCGGCTGTTTTTCTGGCGTCCTGCGGAAGCGGGAAGGGGGAGGCACAGGAAAGCGCGGGCCTGCGCATTTATTATCTGAACAAAACGGAAACAGCGCTGGTTTCTTCTCTGTATGTGCCGCAGAGTGATCCGGCGGATACGGAGCAGCTGCTGGAGGAACTGCTGGAGCAGGAGGCAGCGGTGCCGGAGAAGGAAGACTGGCACGCGCCGCTGCAGTTTGATTTTGCGCTGCGGCAGGTGGTTGTGGACGGCAATCAGGCGGTATTGGAGTTAAGTGAGACTTATCGGGAACTCTCGCCCACGAGGGAGATCCTGGTACGGGCGGCACTGGTGCGCACCATCGTACAGGCGCCGGGGATCGAGGGCGTGAGCATGCGGATCGGAGAGGAGCCGCTGCTCAACCGTTCCGGAAATCCGGTCGGTGTCATGCAGAAAGATACTTTTGTGGATAATGAGGGCGTCGAGATCAATGCTTATGACCAGGCGGCGCTGCATCTGTATTTTGCGGATGAGAGCGGGACGGGACTGGTGGAAACGACGCAGAATGTGATCTATAATACAAACCTGTCCATGGAGCGTCTGGTGGTGGAGAGCCTGATCGCGGGACCGGAGGGCACGGGGATGTTTGCGACCATCGATCCGGATACCAGGATCATTTCCGTGACCAATACGGATGGCGTATGCTATGTAAATCTGAGCAGTGATTTTACGGAAGCGGTGGGAAATGTCACACCGGATGTGACGCTGTATTCCATCGTGAATTCCCTGGTGGAGCTCAGCAGCGTGCACCGTGTACAGTTTATGGTGAACGGGGAATCTAAAATGATGTACCGGGAGGTCATCAATCTGGAGAACAGTTTTTCAAGAAATCTGGATCTGGTGAAATGATTTTATAGTAAGCCAATAAATAATTGCGCTTACTATAACGCTCCGCGAGGATGCGCACGGATTTTGTAAGGAAATATGCCGCTTTCAGCGGCCAAAATCCGGCGCAGTAAACGACAAAACGAAAATAGTTTTGTCGTTTACTATAAATATGTCGATCATTTAGAAAGTGCCGCGAGGGAGCCCCGCGTGGTACGGCATGCCCTGATAAACAGGAGGTTTGTGGCAGATGAAAAGACCACTTTGTACAGGCTGTCTTTTCTTTTTGGTGCTGGTGTGGCTCGGACTCCGCTGGCTGGGTCCGCCGGACAATCCATGCGAAGACCATGCGGGGGAAACCGTGCAGGTGAGCGGTGAAGTGGACTGGAAGGAAGAAAAGAACGGAAATCAGGTATTCTACCTGAAAAATGTCAGTTTCTCTGACAGGAATTACCAGAAGATGCAGGAAAACAGTATGGGACGGATCGGGGTGGTCTGCTATCCTGACGAGGGCGTGCTGCCGCCGCTGGGTGCGCGGATCATTGTGAGCGGCAGGCTTTCACTGTACCGTAAGGCGGGCAATCCAGGTGAGTTTGATACTTATGCGTATTATCTGTATAAGGGATATGGCGCCCGCATCACGGTGCAGGAATGGAGCCTGCGGGAGGATCGCTATAATGCATGGAAAGAGGGACTGTGGCAGCTGCGGCATTTTCTGGGGCAGATCTATGAGGCGTGCCTGCCCCCGGAGGATGCCGGCGTGATGAAGGCCATGGTCCTGGGGGATAAAGGAGATCTGTCTTCGGATATCAGGGAACTGTACCGGGTAAACGGGATCGCGCACATCCTGGCGATCAGCGGGCTGCACATCAGCATCCTGGGCATGGGGCTGTATAAGGGCTTGCGGAGACTGACACTGCCGGTATTTCCGGCGGCAGGTGCCGCGCTGTTTGCCATGGTGAATTACGCGGTGCTGAGCGGTGCAAGCACGTCCACGGTGCGTGCCGTGGTGATGTTTGGCCTGATGGCAGGGGCGGATGTGGAGCGCCGCAGTTATGACCTGCCCACGGCGCTTGCGCTGTCGGCTGCCAGTACCGTATTCTTTGCGCCGTATGAACTGATGCTTTCTGCCTTCTGGATGTCGTATCTGGCAGTCTTTGGGATCGCGGTTTATTTCCCGGCATTGCTGGAGGGAATCCGTTTTTGTGGCAAACACAGGGAGAAAGTCATCAGGACGGTGGGCGGGAGTATCGCGGTCACGGCATTTACCCTGCCGGTGATCCTGCTGGTCTATTATGAAACACCGGTTTATTCGGTGCTGTTAAATCTGCTGGTGATCCCGCTGATGAGCGTGCTGATGGTCTTTGGGCTTTTGACGCTGCTGTTGGGGAGCCTGTCTCTGCCGCTTGGTATTTTTGCGGCGCTGCCGTGCCACTATATTCTGACACTTTACAGTACGTTGTGCAGTCTGCTGCAGCGGCTGCCGATGCATACCTGTATTGCCGGCTGCCCCGGCGCGTGGAATGTGGCGGTTTCCTATCTGCTGTTTTGCAGTGTGCTCCTCCTGCGCAGCAGGCAGTTATGCCGTCTGGCACGCAGTCTTCGGAAAAAGGGACGGGAGAGCGGGGCGGCGGGACAGATGCTGCGCGTACTCTGCGGTGCCGGGATTTTCGGGGAGAAACAGGAAACTGCGATGGGGAGACTGCTGGCATGGCGCATCGCCTTCAGCATCCTTGCGGTATTGTTTTTGCTGCTGCGTTTCCATCCGCAGATACGGATCACGGTGCTGGATGTGGGGCAGGGGGACGGGATCTGCTTTGAAAGCGCGGATCTGACCGTGATGATCGACGGCGGCAGCACCACGAAGGATGATCTGTACCGGTATCAGCTGGAACCATTCTTAAAATATGAAGGGATATCCCGGATCGATTACTGGCTGATCACGCATCCGGACAGGGATCACTGTTCCGGCCTGATCGAGATGCTGTCCGGCGATATGGGCGGGATCCGTGTGGGGGCGCTGGTGCTGCCGGATGCGGCCGGGGCGGCGGAGGACTGCGCGGAGATGATCATGCTGGCGCAGGCGCGGGGCATCCCCGTGCAGTGGAATGCCGCAGGGGAAGTGATCCGGGGCGGGACGCTGCGTTTCTTATGCCTGCATCCGTCCAAAGGGTATGTGACGGAGGATGTGAACAGTTATTCCCAGGTAGTGGAGGTGAGCGGCGGGGGCTTTTCCGGACTGTTTACCGGGGATGCCACGGTGGAGAGCGAGGAGGCGCTGCTTAGGGGGCTTTCGGAAACCGGCCTGCAAAAGGAACTTTCCCGTCCTTATGCGGGGTATTTCTGCTTAAAACTGGGGCACCACGGCTCGCATACCTCTTCTTCGCAGGCGTTTCTGGATTTTGCAGCACCGCAGGTGGCCGTCGTATCCTGCGGTTATCACAATTCCTACGGTCATCCCCATGCGGATGTGATGGAGCGGGTAGAGGCCATGGGCTGCGATATCTTCCGCACGGATACGCAGGGGGCTGTCACCATACGGGTGAACGGGGAGCGGATCAGCGTGGAGCACTTTTTGGAATAGGACATAAACCCGGCTTTATAGTAAACGACAAAACTATTTTCGTTTTGTCGTTTACTGCGCCGGATTTTGGCCGCTGAAAGCGGCATATTTCCTTACAAAATCCGTGCGCATC
>JAFUUX010000291.1 GCA_017471325.1 Lachnospiraceae bacterium
AAATCCCAGATCAGCCACAGATGCGAGTATTCCTCGATTCCCCGCAGCGCATCGGGATGCCGGTACTCCGGCACAAACTCGATCACACCAACCGCATCCGGCACCAGGCCGCTTTGCCTGGGTATGCCGAATTTCTCAGAAAAACCGGTATGAATATACGCGATCGGTGTGATCTCCATAACGATAACCCCCGATGCTTATCATACCATATTTTAACGGTTTCGACAAATTAAAATAGGAGCCGGCGGCTCCTATGTGAAGTGAAAAGTTAAATTCCACTTCTAATACCTCTAAGTAGATCTTACTCTTACAGGATCTCCCCCTAAGTTCCACTTATATGTAGTTGAATTTAGTCTTACAATAGTGATTCTGGCAACCGTCCTTGAAAGGACTGGTGATAATCATGGGTAACAATCCAAATTCACATTTAACTCTCGAAGATAGAAAGATCATCGAGCAGGGTATCAGTAATTGTGAGCCCAAGGCATCTATTGCCGAAACTCTAGGAAAGGACAAATCAACTATCGGAAAGGAAATCAAGCTTCATCGTATTTTGACTTACAAGTGCCATATGCCTCTGGAGTGTAACAAATACAGGCATTGCCAGCACGGCAGGAACTGCAAATCCTCCTGCCCGGATTATGATCCCTTCCGCTGTTCCAGAAGGGACAGGAGCCCCGGAGCCTGCAATGGCTGCCCCAACTTCAATCACTGCAGGTTTGACAAGTATAAGTATCTCGCCTCTACAGCCCAGGCAGAGTATGAGGAAACTCTTGTCGATTCCCGTCAGGGTGTCAACTTGACGGAGAAAGAGGCCAAAGATATGGCTTCTGTCATCGCTCCGTTGATAAAGAAAGGACAATCTCCCTATACAATCATCAATAATCACCCGGAGCTCGGTATCTGCGAAAAAACGTTATACAACTACATCGAAGGCGGGCTCTTTGAATTTACCGGCAGCAACCAGATCATCGCTCTCGATCTTCGCAGGCAGCCTTCACGTAAGATTTCAAAAAAAGCTGCCGCTCAGTATAAAAAACGCGCTGATCGTAAGTACCTCAAGGGGCGCGAATACACGGACTACCAGGCGTATATCGCTGAGAATCCTAATGCTTATGTTACACAGATGGATACGGTATACAACGATGTTACCAATGGTCCATTTATTCAAACCTTCAAGTTTGTTAAGGCGGGCATCCTTTTCGCTGTTTATCATGAAGAAAAGACCTCCAAATCAATGTGTGCAGGTATTGACCTGCTCGAAAAGGTTCTCGGACAGGATATCTTTCGCAAATATGTCGAAGTCCTTTTAACTGACAGAGGATCTGAATTCTCTGCTGCGGACGCTATGGAGACCGACAAAGACGGTTCAAGGCGTACCCGTGTCTTCTACTGTGATCCAATGAGATCTGGTCAAAAGGGAACACTTGAAAACAAACATATCGAATTGCGTTATATCCTGCCTAAAGAGTGTGATCTGAAAGCATTAGGTCTTACAGACCAGAACGCGCTCAACCTTGCAGTAAGCCATGTAAACTCAAAAGCAGAGGAATCTCTTGAAGGCAAGAGCGCTCTCGAGCTGACAAGATTTCTTTACAAAGACCTTTTCAAAAAGTTGAAAGCCTTTGGGATCGAACTCATCGATAAAGATGAGGTAACATTAAAACCGTACCTGTTGAAGAAGCGGAAATAACTTTTACAGAAAAAGAGTATGACGGACGGTTGCCGGAAAAACAAGTTCATAGCCCCTAACCAAGTGGAATTTAGTCCTTCTTATCCGTTAGATCCGCTAAATTCGACTGTTTTTGACTTGCGCTCTTTTTCGGGCAGATAAATGCCGAAACACCATACTCTGTACTAATTGTAATGGTAATTTCCACTCTGTCAAAGAAAAAATGAAAATATTTGTTCACACCCAACCAATCCTAAGGATGAAATACCTCAAATGGTTGTTCCCGGATTCTGAACCAGAGGCAAAAACCAGCCACCCCGCAAGCGGGGCTTGTCCTTGACGGGTTCTGACGGAAACGCTATACTGCGTGCTTCGACGGTGAGGTGTTTAGGCTGTTCCCATCATCCTCACCGTCGGCACAATACGACAAGCGTTTCCGTCAGGTTCTGTCAAGGATGGCGGACGATCTTGAAATTCTACAGTTAAAATTATATCTCTATGAATTTTCCAATGTGCTTGCAAGACTAAATTCCACTCTGTTTTTGCTCAAAGCAAAGTGGATTTTACTTTTTCACTTCAGCGAAATATTAGTATGTCACTCCCCAAAAAACTTTTCGATAATTCAATGATTCAATAATTGTTCAGGATCACCCTGCGGATCAGTTCTTCCGCGTTCTGCGGCATGCCGGGCGGCTCCTCCCGGACCGGCTCGCCGCCGCCGTGCTCCGTCAGGTACTGCCTGCCATACAGCAGCAGTTCCTCCGACAGCGTTGCCCTGGTCACGCTGTCCTCTGCGCCAAATTCCACTGCCACCAGAAGATGTGTGCTGCCGTCTGCCGCCTCCGCCTTCAGTGCAGAAACAAGGCTCGCTCCGGCCATTGCTGTCGTGCCGGTTTTGAGTCCCACTACGCCATTTAAGTTATACAGCGTCGGATTGGTATTTTTTACCACGGTCTGAAAGCCCGGAAGTTCTGCGGACTGCATCGACGTGATCTCCATGATCTCCGGATAGGTCCGTAATATGTGCCCTGCCAGCAGAAACATATCCTTTGCCGTCATCCGGTTCTGCACTTTAGTGGCCGCGATCGTATCCGTAAAGACCGGCAGGCCGCTGCTGTTATAGAATACAGCATCCGCCGACATCCCCAGCTGCACCGCCCTGGCATTCATACGCTCCGTAAAGGCCGCCTCACTGCCGGATACATGCTCTGCCAGCGCCACCGCACATTCATTGCTCGATGGCAGCAAAAGCCCCAGCAGCAACTCCCGCAGGCTGACCTCCTGTCCGGCCTGCATGGCGATCGTACCGTCCGAAGTTTTCGATATCCGCTCCGATTCCTTCGGGATCACCACCATATCCTCCAAATGGATCTGCCCCGCCTGAACGGCATCCATCACACAGAGATAAGTCATCAGTTTGGATGTGCTGGCGATCGGCACCGGAAGATCCTCTTCGTAGGCGGCAAAGATCTCACCCGTAGTGGCATCGCCGACCAGCGCGCTGTGGACTTCATAGAAAAAGCCCTGTGCCCGCAAAACACCCATATCCTGCGTAAAATGCTCCCCGGTGTCCACATGCAGACCGTCATTGTCCAGAGTCATGTCCAGATCAAAAAGCATCACCAGATCCGTTAAACTCATATAGCAGTCATTCTTATCCTCGGTATTTTTTCCGATCAGGGTATGCAGACGCACATTCCTTCCATCAACGGTCATGCTGTTAAGAGCCAGCGCCCTTGTCGTGTAGGTTCCGGCCGCATCTTCTCCTCCGGCCGAAAAAGGCTGCCCCTCACCGCCAGCCGGAAGATATTCCTCTCCCATGCTGATCGTGACCGCATTGTCCGTAACGGAAAGCCCGAAAGTCTTCTCCGTCCCGGAAAGCGCCAGCGCCAGATCCCGCAGGGACAGGTAGCGGTTGTTCCTGTACTGGTAATGCACGGTTTTGACCAGATGCCCGCTGTGCCCATCCACCTCCAACAGCAGATCTTCAAGGATCGCGTGCTTCACATCTGCCGCCATGCCGCTCCCTGCCGACTGCGGCGCGAGCCATGTCAGCAGCACTGCCAGCAGCAGCAACAGCACTTTAATCTTCATAACGGTAATACACCTCCGTTCCCTCCACGCCCGAAAGCACCAGCAGATCCTTCCCTGCCACGTAAGCCGCGCCTTTTTCATTCCTGAAAAGCACGCCCTTCTCCTCATGCCACCTTCCGTTTTCTTCTATCGCACCCTGCAGTTCTTCATAGGGCGGCAGTAATTCCGGGCCGTATTCCTTCAGGTATTCGCTGCAGCTGATCCCCAGCGTTTCCCCGATACACTGCGCCGCTTCCTCCCGGCTCGCCACATCCTGTCCCTCCGCCTGCATGCGCAGCAGCAGCAGATCCTCCAGCGCGTACTCCAGCCCCAGATATGCGTTTTCCTCTGCCATGTCATAAGATGCCCGATCCAGCGACACGCTGTAACTGCCGTCTTCTGCCAGCGTCAGCCATACATCCGCTTCCAGGCTGTCCAGATAAGCCGATAGATCTATCTTTTCACTCTCTTCTGCCCTCATCAGCCATAACAGCGCATGATCGTATGCTTCCGGCGTCAGATCCAGTGCCTTATGCCACTTACCGGCCAGCAGCGCCGCCGGCCGGTGCTGCCACCAGAACGCAGCGCCGCCCGCTGCCGCGGCCAGCAAAAGCAGCAAAAGAAACAGCGGCAGCAGGCTGCGCCGTTTCCGTTTTTTATGTCTCGGCCTTTTTTTCGCTTTCCGATCTGACCTGATCTCCTCTGTCAAAAATTCCAGATCACGATCCATGTCCGTTCCACTCCCCCATCCACGGCGCGCCGCATTCAAAACAGCGCCCCGATATTCTCCCAAACGCATTCTCTATTTTAGGAAAGACCACACGATACGCATGCAGACACTGGCTTTGGTATCCATGCCAGCGGTGCCCGCCGTATTTCAGATCCCCCGCCAGCGGATGCCCCGTCTGCGCAAGATGCGCCCGGATCTGATGCGACTTCCCGGTGATCAGTTCCACTTCCAAAAGCGTATACCCCGCCTTTGTTTCGAGCGCCTGATACCTCGTTTCCACAAGGCTGCCCTCTGCCGTATCCTCCTGCCGGATGATCTGTACCATATTTTTATCCCGGTCTTTTACCAGCCTGCCTTTTAGCACCCCCGCACCGGATATGACACCCTCTGCCACTGCCAGATACGTTTTCCGAAGTTTGTGTTCATGTATCATATCGGATAAAAAACGGCTCCCCGCATATGTTTTTGCGCAGAGCACCAGGCCTGATGTATTGCGGTCCAGCCGGTTGCATACCGTCGGCCGGAAGGCGTCTTCTTTTTTCTGTTGCCTGCAATATCCCAAAAGCCAGTCATTCAAAGACAGTGCCCCGCTCTCATCCGACTGGCTTAAGATCCCCGCCGGTTTATTGGCAAATAACAGGTCCTCATCCTCATAAACCACAATGATCTCTTTTAAAGAACGATACGCCTCCCTGCCGCGCCCGGACTTTGCCTCCGCCGCAGCGCCTTCCCGGTTCTGTCCCCGCATCTTTGCAAACGTCTCTTCCGAAAAGAAGATCCGGATGCAGTCTTTTTCCGCTAATATTTCTTTTCCTTCCGCTTTCCTGCCGTTGAGCGTAATGTTCTTTTTGCGCAGCATTTTATACAGAAAGGCACTGCCCGCTGCCGGCATATATTTTTTCAGATACTTATCCAGACGCTGTCCGGCATCTTTTGCCGTGATGTTTATCTCTTTCATCCAATACCCTTGATATCCCCCGTAGTTTTCCTATAACGCGATCTGATACATCACTTCCAGCAGTTTTGCAGCTTTTGCCTCTTTCTTCTCCTGCGCGTCTGCCGCCTGCGCTGCACCCTTTAAGCGTTCCAAAAACTTCTTTTCCTCTCCATACAGTTTTACCGTTACATTCTTCTTTCCGTCTTTCTGCAGCGCTTCCTTTAAATGCGCTTCGGCACCGGCGATCCCTTTGGCTTCCGCCCCGGCCAGCAGACCAAAAACCTCGTTTTCCGCAGCCGCCAGCAGATACACCGGATAAGAGTGCTCATAAGCGGTAAAATACAGATCGGCCGCCAGCAGCGGATATGCTTTCTCCTCCGGCAGGATCTCTCTGGCCTGCCGATAGATGCTTTCCGGGCAGGTATGCTTTTGGGCTTTCACAAACATGATGGCAGAGATCAAAGACCGGCAGGCCGGCAGCAGCCCAAGCATTGCCGCGACGGTCAGAAGGTTGTTCCTGCTCTGTCCCCAGCTCAGTTCCGGCTGCCTGTGCTTCGTGATCACCATTCCGAGGATCAGGATCCCAAACGCGATCCCAAATAAAAGCACTGTTTTAAAAAACTCCCTTCGCATCTGCGCCGGCAGATATCCGTATTGTCCTTTCCTGCTCTTTTTATGCTCCATATCCGTATCCGTCTGTTCACCTTTCATGCAACTTAACTGAAAAAAAAGCTCTATTTTGATGTCAGTTCCACACGAATTCCACACGAAATACCTGCACCATTTCCGGCATTTTTCGCTTAATTTATCAAAAGTTCTTGTATAATAACCCATTTTGAGTTATCTGTTAACCCGTTTTGGGTTATTTTTTATTTTTGCACTAAAAAGGGCACCCAGAAAGATGCCCATTATTCACTGCTAAATTACTTGTAACTGTTCTGCTTGAAGGGCATGTGAGCCACGTGCTCTCTGAACGTATGAGTTCAAGGCCCGACGGGCTGGAGTGAAGTCGATACCTTTACGCCATTGCGACAAACCCGCAGGCGGTCAGAGTGTTCTTTTTCGGTTATCCCTTATGCATCTTCCCCGCTGTCCGCATTTTCAAAAATACTCTTCGGCTCCGCTTCCGCTGACGGAACCGCGCTCTCCTGCGGCATCATATCCTGCGGCGGCATCTCCTCCTCCGGGTGGTTTAAGGAATACAGATCCTCCTGTACCGTCTGACCGATATCATTCAGGGAACCCATAAATTTCTGTGTATTTCTTGTTGTCGCGTCAATGCACTCGCAGATCATATTATTCAGGTTCTGCAGCATATCGTTTAAATAATCCTGCGCGGAAGATAAATAAACCTGACGGTCATACAGTGCCTCCTCGCGGATGCTCTTTGCTTCCTCCACGGCCATGGCGATCAGGTCATCCGCCCTTGCCTGTGCCTGTGCCATGATCTCCGAATCGCTTAGGATCTCCTCCGCCTGAATGCGCATATCATCACGGATCTTCTCGGCATCCTCTCTCGCCTGCCGCTCGATCGCCTCCTTGTTGCTGATGATCTTGCGGTAATGCTCGATCTCCTCAGGAACGCTGGCACGCAGATTCCGCAGTAATATCTCTATGTTCTCTTTGTTCACGGCAAGGTGTGTTGAACTGAACAACGCAAACTTGCTGTTGCGGATCTCATCCTCGATCTCCTCGATACAGTTTTCGATCTTGCTGTTTACTCTGGCCATATCTACCCCCCGGTATCCTTTCCGCACTGGCGGATCATTATGCTGTGCTAAAACTTATTTTTATACTTTTCCGCGATCAGCGGGATCAGAAACGCCGGAACACACTGGGATATATCCCCGCCGAAACTGGCGATCTCTTTCACCGCAGACGAACTTAAGTATGCGTATTCCAGGCTGGTCGTCAGGAATACGGTATCGACCTCGCCGCCGGAAAGCTTGCTGTTGGTCTGCGCGATCTGCAGTTCATATTCAAAATCCGTAATGGCACGCAGGCCGCGCAATACGATATGAACGCCCTTTTGCTTGCAGTAATCGATCGTCAGACCGTTAAAGGAATCTACCGTAACATTCTGCAGATGCTTCGTAGCCTCCTTCAGTATTTTAACACGCTCCGTTACAGAAAACAATGGTGTTTTCGCTTTATTATCCAAAACAGACACCGTAAGTTCATCAAACATCTGCGATGCGCGCTCGATCACATCCAGATGTCCAAAGGTCACGGGATCAAAACTGCCCGGATAGACTGCCCGTTTCATAACGTTTGCTCCTCTCTGCTGTCAGGTAGTGTCAAGTCTGACACTACTTTTTTGTTTCTAAATCCTTTATTTTCGGGAGGTTCAAATAAAATGAGCATTGACCTCCCTTTTTGGTATAATGTCAACGACCAAGAAGACACCCCAGAAAGGAGCCAATGCTCATGA